>JBDTRB010000129.1:0-9090 GCA_039931865.1 Acidobacteriota bacterium
CGATTCCCGATTCCCGATTCCCGCAGGCCCGCAGGCTTCAGGCCAGTTCGGCCGTCGCTAAGAATCCGGGGGGCTTTCGGTGTTGCGTGGCTTGTTCGTAGGCGAAGGCGATGCGGATCAGGAAGGCGTCGCTCCAGGCGCGGCCGAAAAATGAGATCCCGACCGGAAGGCCCCGGACGAACCCCGCCGGGACCGTGACGTGCGGGTAGCCCGCCACCGCGGGGAAGGTCGAGCAGCCGCCCACGCCGTAGTCGCCGTTGATGAGGTCGATCAGCGACGCCGGGCCGCTCGTCGGCGCGACGAGCGCATCGAGGCGGTGCTTGTCCATCGTCCGATCGATCCCTTCCCGCCGCGTCAGGCGAAGATCTTTCTCGAGGGCGTCCCGATACGCCTTCTCGGTGAGCGGGCCCTTCTTCTCGGCCTGAAGAAATATCTCCTGGCCGAAGAACGGCATTTCCCGATCCCGATTCTTCTCGTTGAACGCGATCAGATCGGCGAGCGTCCTCGGACGTCCTCCGGCCGACGGCAGCCCGGCCAGGTACGCGTTCAAATCGGACTTGAACTCGTAGAGCAGAACCTCGAACTCGGACTTGTCGACGTCCGCAACCGTGTCGATGTCGGCAGGGTCCACCAGCACCGCCCCGAGCCGCTTCAGATCGCCGAGCGCCGCCTCGACAAGCCGGTCGGCCGAAGCGCTCTGGCCGAAGAGCCCCTTGCGCGGGACGCCCAGGCGGACCCCCTGCAGCCCGGCCGCGCCTATCGAGCGTGAAAAATCAGGCATCGCGTGGGTGGCGGCGTCAGCGGTCGTTTTGTCCGCGGGGTCGAAGCCCGACATCGCGCGCAGCAGGATCGCGGCGTCCGTCACCGTTCGCGCCATCGGACCGGCGGTGTCCTGGCTGTGCGCGATCGGAATGATTCCGGCGCGGCTGACCATGCCGAGGGTCGGCTTGATTCCGACGAGCCCGCAGTTGTTGGACGGTGAGACGACGGAGCCGTCCGTTTCAGATCCGACCGCGGCGGCGCAGAGGTTCGCGGCGGCCGCGGCTCCCGACCCGGAGCTCGACCCCGAGGGATTGCGGTCGAGAGCGTAGGGGTTCCGGCATTGCCCGCCTCGCCCGCTCCACCCGCTCGACGCGTGGGTCGAACGGAAATTCGCCCACTCGGAGAGGTTCGATTTGCCGAGAAGCACGGCTCCCGCTTCCCGCAGGCGCCGGGCCACGGCGGAGTCGGCAGACGGAATGGATCCTTCGAGTGCGAGAGAGCCCGCGGTCGTTGTCATGCGGTCGGCGGTCCCGATGTTGTCCTTGATCAGGATGGGAATGCCGTGGAGCGGGCCGCGGACCCCGCCGTTCCTCCGCTCCGCGTCGAGCGCTTCGGCGATGGCAAGGGCATCCGGATTCTGTTCGATGACGGAGCGGAGGGACGGTCCGCGGCGGTCGAGCTCTTCGATCCGGGCGGCATATTTCTCGACGAGCGACCGGGAGGTTTCCGCGCCGGACGCCAGGCGCTTCTGGAGGTCCGAAAACGTGGCCTCCTGCAGATCGAAGGCGTCGGCGTTCCAGGCGGGAGCGGCGCCCGGCGGCGGCGACGGCTTCGTGCCCGGAACTCTGCCCTCGAGAGACGCGGAAGCCGCCGCGACGGCGCCCGCCGCACCATACCGAAAAAGCGTCCTGCGGTTGATCAGCGGCTTTCTCCGGGTCATGCGTTCTCCCTGGTGTTGAGGTTGAGGTTGAGGGTTGAAGGCTGAAGGCTGAAGGCTGAGACTCGGGAGTTGAAGTCTATGGTCCATCGTTCATCGTTCCGCGTTCAGACGGGAACCGGAAAGATGTCAGAGTTTAAGGTGCGCGCGTCGTCCCGCAGGTCTGCCGAGTCCTGGCGCCTGCTGGCGCCTCACCTCACGCCTGAACCCTCAACCCTGACCTCTTCCCCGATCCCCTGATAGCGTTCCTCCATGAGATTCCGGCCGATCGCCGCACTCGTCGCCTCGATCGCTGTTTCTTCGCTCGCGCTCGCGGAGGGAGAGCCCTCACGGGATCTCGCCCGGCAGCTTCAGGGGTGGTACGAGGCCGTCGCCGGGCCGGGCAATCAGCTAAAGATCCTCATCCAGCCCGCGGGCGCGGGAATCGGCTTCTCCTACAACTTCGATGTGACGATTCAGGGACGTTACGAAAAACTCAACGTCAACATTCTGGGAACCCTCCACATCGAGCGGGAAGGCGAAGGGGTGCGCTTCCGGTGGGGATCCCGAAAGGGCGGCTGCGACATTCCTCTGCGACGCGCGGGAGATGGATTCGAGGGCGAGACTCTCGCCGGGGCGTGCCTGACCGCGTTCCAGAATCCCGTCCCGGGTCAATGGAAATTCGAGATTGAGCCGGGCGGCATGATCCGGATCCGAAGCGTCGAGACCGGCGAAACCCTTCGCTTCCGGAAGACCTCCGCGCGTTCAAAGCGTTCCTAGAAAAAGGAAGAAGAGCCGGGGTGCTCAGCGAGATGTTGGCCGCCGCGACTGCGATACGGCCTGATTCACAGCGAACGGCGAACGGCGCCGAGAATTGCACCCGGCATCAGCGGCGGCCGACGCCTTTTCTCCCCTGCCGTTCTCTGCGCCGCGCTACAACCACGAGGCGCTTCGAATTTCGCGTGAACGGTGTCCCGTCGAAATCTCCCCACCGCTTCTCGATCGTGAGCCCGCTCGCGGTGAAGAGCTTCGAGATCGCAGCCGGATCCCAGGCGCGCGCGACCATCGCGGCCTCCAGGGTCGCGTCGGCCTTTCCCCCCCGCCGATCGCGGTACCGGTACCGTGCGTGCCAGAGGTCGTTCACACCGACCGGGAACCAGGCTTCGTCGATGGTCAGAACACCCCCCGGGTGGCGGACGCGCCGAGAAGGAATCTCGAAGTCGCCGCGCCGGCGGTAGAGACCCTCGAGCACGAATCGCCCTCCCGGAGAAAGCTGCGCGGCCACGGCGCGGAGAGCTCGCCGGCGGTCCGCGAGGCTCGTCAGGTGCGAGAAAGGGTCCCCGGGAGCGAGGATCAGGTCGAAGACTCCTCCGAAGACCGGCTGGCGCATGTCGGCGCCCAGGAATCGCGCCCGCGACGATCCCCGCCGCCGCGACGCTTCCGACAACATCTCGAGAGACACGTCGAGTCCGACCGCGGGAGAGTGCCGCGACAGCGCCGAGGTGATGCGGCCGAGCCCCGCGCCGATCTCCAGAATGCGCGCCGGCTTCCACTTCCGGGCAAGGCCCGTCCAGAAGGAGAGATGAGCGCTAGCGACGGACTCCTTCTCGTAGAAAGGAAGGATTCGGCGGTAGTAGTCGCGCGCGCTGCCGATCTCGGCTCCCGCGACCGCGCGCTTTCCTGACATCGGTATTCCGGAACTGACGGCCGAAAGCGGGCCCCGCGTCTTCGGGTCCCGATCTCGGCGCGTTCAGCCCCGGAGTGTCTCGCGCCGCGCGGGCTCCACCGGATCAGGCCGAACGGGGTTGCCCGAAGGCAGCGCCGGCCGCCTGTAGTCGAAGGAAGCGGGGCCCCCGGACCGCTCGAGCTCACTGATTTTGGCCGCCGCGAGCGCCGACGGGACTCCCATTTCCGCAACTAGACATGCCGAAAGGGCCTTCAACTCCGTCCACCCCTTTTCGACGACGCGGTAACCCGCAGTGCCGGGACGGCCGACGAAAACGCGGTAGATCGCGAGTCTCTTGCGATCTATCAGAAGCGTCACATGCTCGCGTTCGAAGCTCATCGGCTCTCCTGCGCGCAGGAGGCTATCCGGCCTCACGGGAGACCGACTAGCCGCTACCGTACAGAGCGGAAGGCAGCTTCCCGGTCGGAAGGGTTACGCGTGCCGGACCCGAAAGACAAAAAAAAGGCCGGCCCGCGGGCCGGCCCTGGAAACAGCGATTCGGCCTTACCGGGAAGACGGCTTCGACTCGACCTTGGTCTGGGTCTTGTCGGTGGTCTTGTGCTTGGAGTGCTTCCGGGTGTGCTTCTTCTTCTTGGTGGTCTTCACGCCGTTCATGTTCGACTCCGTCTTGGTCTCGGTGCTGGACGTCTGCGTGCCGGTGATCGGATTCGTGGACGACTTCGTTTCGGTCTTTGCCTGGCCGGTCTGAGCGAAAACTCCGGCGGGGACGGCGACGATGATTCCGAGCGCGATCAGGCGGGCGATCGATTTGTTCATTGTGCTCCTTTGAAGCGTCGCGACATGCTCGCTTCTTCGGGAATCAGGCTATAGAGCGGTCCATGAACGCGCCGTGAACGTGAACCGAAGCGGGAGGGACGGCTCCGATTCGGCGTCCGGCCCCGCGAGAGGACAGCCGCTTTTCCCCCGTCCCGTCGCGTTCCCGCGGCCGCGTTTGTAGCAGGACGCGCGTTGTGCAGCAGGACGGAGGAGAGAAGCGCGGCGACGAGAAGCGCAAAGAGAGGAAAGCATCCGAAGCAGCCGCAGCCTTTCACGCCCGCGCACGATGCAAGGACGGGACCCGCGCGGTCCACACCCGGTGTTCCAGCCGGTCGGCCGGTCAGCCGGTCAGCCGGTCAGCCGGTCTAGACGGCGGGGAGAAAGGGCCTCAGCGCCCCGATCAGAAGGTCGAGGCGGATGGGCTTCGTCAGAACCGCGTCCGCGGTGAGCTCCTCCATGCGCGGGGCGTCCGCGGCCGAGAGGACGACCACCGCGATCCTTCGAAGCACTTCGGAGCGCTTGCGCCGATCCAGAAACTCCCATCCGTTCATCCGGGGCATCATCAGGTCGAGCAGGATGACTCGCGGCCTCCAGCCGTCGTTTTCGATCAACCCGAGCGCCTGCCAGGCGTCTTTCACCGAGTGGCAGTGGAACCCTTCTTCCTCGAGGGCGCGGCAGAGCGCGTCTCGCAGCTCGGCATCGTCTTCCACGATCAGCACGTCGGGCTCCGAATCGATCATTTTTTCCCCCGGAAAGCCGGGCAGATCCCGGTCAGCGGAGAGGTGCCTGGCGCGGCCCTCGCCGGGCCATCGATTCGATCGTGGCCTCGAGACGCGCCCACTCCGGGGCCGCCAGGATCGTCTCGGGCCGCACGAACAGGAGGGGCGGACACCTGGGGTTGCAGTGAAGACCCTGGCGCACGAAGTGAATCCAGCGCGGCACGGATCTCGCCGAGGTGTCGAGCAGGATCACGTCCGGCTGAATCCCCTGTCCTATCAGGGCGGCGGCCTGAGCACCGTCGCGCGCCGCGAACGTCTCCATGCGATTCCAGAGGCCGCTTCGAATCGTCGAAGCAAATTCCGTATCCTCGCTCACCACCAGCAGGGCACGCACGGCGACTCCACCTGCAAACCCTGTTCCCGTCCCCCGTTCCTATGTCGGCTCCCGTACACGTTTCTCAGGGGACTTGAAGGGCGAGGAAGAGGTTTCAATTTTAGATCTCCTTCGACCTGTGTGGGTTCGGCCGCCGGAATTGGAGTCCCATGCAAAGCCGTCCATTCTCCGGAACAGGTTCCTTTCCAGCCCTCCGGCGCGGGAGCTGGCCCGGATCGAGAAATACCGGAACCGGCGCCCCTGGTCGTGGGCAAGAAGATCTACGGGGAGGAGGCCGCGATCCTGACGCACGCCTGCTTTCCCGAAACCTGGCCGATGTCGCGGATCACGGATCACGATCGTCGACCGTCGCGGACTCGAATCGGTGTCCTGCGAGTTCGGTCCGGCAGCAATTCGACGGGATTTCCGCGGGAGCAACCGCCGTCGCGGCCCCCTTCCCCCGGGCGCGCTGCCCATCTCTCGCCGGGTCCGGCCGGGCGCGCAAACGGCGTTGGAAATCCGCAGCTCCTGACCGGCGCCTGACCGGCTTACCGCCGGGCGGCGCCGCCGCGGGTTTTTGGGCTCATTCCGCGTTTGATAGAATCGTGTCGCCAGGTCTCATGGCGTCGCCGCGTCCGGTCCGTCGAGGCGGAAGTTGCATGGCCGTCACCCTCAAAAACAAGAATCACCTGATCGCGAGCCTTCCCCCATCGGAGCTCTCCCGGCTCACGGGGATGATGGAGCCTGCGGCTCTCACGCAGCGCGCCTCTCTGAATGAGCCTGGCGAAGAGGCTCCCTGGGTGTACTTCCCCGTGACCGGGGTCGTCTCGCTCGTGACCCGGCTGACCGACGGCAGCGGCGTCGAAGCCGCGACGATCGGAAACGAGGGAATGGTGGGCCTCCCGGCGCTTCTCGAGAACAAGCAGGCGCCCATCGAAGCCGTCGTGCAGATTCCGGGTGATTGTTTCCGGGTGCCGAGCCCGATCTTCAGCGCGCAGCTCGCGGAGCTCCCCGCGCTCTCCACCCTCCTGCTCGACTACACCCGGGTGCTGTTTCTCTTCGTCGCTCAATCAACCGCCTGCAACCGGCGGCACGAGTTGACCGAGCGGTGCGCGCGCTGGCTCCTCACGTCGCACGACCGAACGGGCCGCGACGAGTTCGAGCTCACCCACGAATCGGTGGGCGAAATGCTCGGGGTCCGGCGCGCCTCGGTGACCGTCGCCGCCGGAAAGCTTCGGGAAGAGGGGCTGATCGACTATTCCCAGGGTTCCATCCGGATCATCGACCGGGCCGGGCTCGAACGCCGTTCCTGCGAGTGCTACCAGGTGGTTCGTGACCTCTTCGACGAGCTGGCCCTCAAGGGCACCCTCGATCCGCACGCTCGGTCGCTTCGCCCGCAGGGCTGATCCTTCCGCTCCACCGCCGATAATTCGGCGCGGCTCTTGCTGAGGGAAGAATCGGTGAAATGACCGATGGATGATGACGATGAATGGTTTTGTCCGATGGCCCTGTCCCGAGTGCGGAGTCCAGAGAACCCCGCTCCCTGAAGACTTCGTCCTCCGCTGCCCCACCTGCGAATTCGCCGTGGAGCTCGCTCAGGACATGGACCCGAACGTTGAATGCGCACCGGGAGAGGCCCGGGCCACGCCGACACTGCAGTAGCCACGCCCGGCACTCGTGGATCGAGGGGACGAGCGCGCGCCGATGCACGCGCCCGTCCGAGCATTCTCCGCGAGCCCCTTCCCGTTAGAAGTGCCAGGTCAGCTCGGCGAAGAACCGCCGCGGCGGCGCCACGTAGAACTGACTGTCCCCGATCTCGCTTTCGGACGTGTAATGCCGGCTGTTTCCGAGATTGCGTCCCACGACGGAAATCCTGGCCCGGGAAAACTCCCAGCTGACACCCGCGTCCGTCTCGTAAAACCCGTCGGTGACGAAGGTATTGCGGCGGTTGAGCGGCCTCTGTCCCTGGTGCCGCACCGCGACGAACGCTCCGGGTCCGCTGCGCGGCGCGTAAGCGATCCTCGCATTCCACAGGTCCCGCGGTACGAGCTCCAGCCGCTTCCCGTCGACGACGCGCAGCTCTCCGTCCGGCGTGAGGAAGGAGAACCGGATGAACCGCGCATCGTGGTGCGCGTACCCGGTGGAGAACGAGAGGTCCGACATCGTGGCCGGCCGGTACCCCACCTCGAGCTCCGCGCCCTGAAAGCGCTCGGCTCCGGCGTTCACGAGCTCGGGCGTCCCCGACTCGCCGAGAGTCGAGACCACGACGTTCTCGAAGATCATGTGAAAGAGCGAGAGATCGACGGAGAGCTGATGGTCGAGCCAGCGGGTCTTCAGACCGAGCTCGCCGCTTCGGGTGCGTTCGGGATCGAGAATGCGGGCATTCTCTGCTTCGGTCAGATTCGGCGCCGCGGGCTTGAACGCCGATTTCGCGGCGACGTAGAAGTGGATGGAATTGACCATTCCGGGCCGATCCGAGACGACCCGCGCGAGCGCGGAGAGGCCTCCGGACCATTTGCCGTCGGAGCGGGAGTCGCGCGTGACGTCGGGCTCCGGACTGCCGACCTCCTGCCCCTGCGCGAACAGGCGTTCGGAAACGGAGTCGAAGCGCGCGCCCCCGGTCACCGTCAAAAAGGAGACGGGCGTCCACTCGTCGTTTACGTAGAAGCCGAGAAACGTGCGGCGGTCCACGAACGAGCGGTTGTCGCCGGTCGGCGTGTCGGAAAAACGCGGGACCTCGACGGGGTCGATCTGGAGCTCGATGTCGAAACCCGTCCCCGTAGCGGTCGTACGACCCCAGGTGAGCGCCGCGCCTCCGACGAGCCGGTGGCGGCCGGCGCCCTCGAAGAGCGCCGTCAGATGCAGATCGTCATAGAACACGGTCTCCCGCGGCTTCAGCGAAACCCCGGCGGCGCCGGCCGTGTTTCCGTCCACCTCCGCGACGAAGGAGCGGATCGATGTCTGGTCGTCGCGCGTCACCCCGAAGGCGTTTTCGAGGGAAAGCGCGCTCGACAGGGGCTTCGTGAAGTGCGTTCGCAGGGAGTACACCCGATGGTCGAGCCGGCCGCCTTCTACCCCGTAGTTCCGGTCGATCCGGAATCCCGGGATCGGTTCTCCCGCATCGACCGGGAGCGGTGAACCCACGAACTGCGTGGTGCGAAAAGCCTCGACGATGCCGGTGAACTGCCCTCCGCCCCCGACGGGCAGGTCCAGGCGCAGCCCTCCGCGGTCTTCCCGGTAGTCCGTGCGATCCTGCCAGCCGTTCGCCCGGTCGATCGTCCCGAAGAGGCGAATCTTCGCGGCTCCGAGATCCTGGGCGTGAGAGAGGTTCAGCCGGCCTTCGGAGAAAGAGCCTCCGCCGGCGCGGACCTCGGTGCCCTGCTTCGCCGGCCGCGTAAAAATCTGGATCATCCCGGCGAACGCCGAAACACCGTAAAGGGTGCCCTGAGGCCCCTTGACGATTTCAATCCGGTCGACGTCTTCGATGTTGATCTGGGACAGCGACGGATTGAAGGGTCCGCCGATCGGCATTCCGTCCACCATGATGAGCAGCGCGTCGAACTCCTTCAGCCCCCACATTCCGATGTTGGGGAGCCGGCCGCCGTTGTCGCTGCCCTGCCCGGTGTCGATGCCGACGACGTCCTGAAGGGCCTCCGCCAGCGTCTTCACGTTCTCCCGCCTCAGCTGTTCGCCGGTGATCACCGTCGCCTGTCCCGGGATCTCCGTCTCGAGCTCGGGAAGGCGCGTCGCCGAAACTACGATCTGTTCCTGGGTCGCCGGGACGCTGCTCCCTCCTGCCACCTGCGCCTGTGCCTGT
>JBDTRB010000130.1:0-8856 GCA_039931865.1 Acidobacteriota bacterium
CAGCTGCGCGTCACCAACCTCTGCAACCTGCGCTGCAAGATGTGCGGGCAGTGGGGCGACACGGGC
Organism: Acidobacteriota bacterium; assembly: GCA_039931865.1. Classification (GTDB taxonomy): domain Bacteria; phylum Acidobacteriota; class Thermoanaerobaculia; order UBA5066; family Gp7-AA6; genus JALYUA01. The sequence continues at coordinate 67 of JBDTRB010000130.1, forward strand.
ATCTATCGCAGCGACGGGTTCCCGGCCTCTGCGACGGATGGACAGACGGAAGCGGCGCGGATCCGCGAACTGATCGGCCTGAACCGCCAGATGGCTCTGCCGGATTACGTGCAGCTTCTCGACGAGATCGCGCCCTCGCAGCCGATCATCAGCCTTTTCGGCGGGGAGCCGCTGCTCTATCCGGACATCCTCCCTCTCGTGCGCGAGATCAAGAAGCGCGGCCTGACCTGCACGATCATCACCAACGGGGGCAAGCTCGAACAGTACGCGCGAGAGCTCGTGGAAGCGGGAATCGACACGATCGCCGTCTCGATCGACGGACCCGAGGACGTGCACAACCGCATTCGTGGAAAGGCCGACGCGTACCAGAAGGTCGCGGACGGCGTGCGCGCGATCGCGCACTGGAGAAAAGAGCTTCGACGGCCGATGCCGATGCAGATCGCCATCCTCCCCGTCACGGAGCTGAACATCGGAGATATCCCCGAGGCCATGGCCGCTCTTCGCGACCTCCCGCTCGACACGATCAACGTCGGTTTGCGCTGGTTCGTGCCGAAGGAGACCGGCGCCGAGTACGAGTCCGTGATGCGTGAGACGTTCGGAGTCTCGGGCGACTCGTGGAAGGGATTCGAGTTCGATGCGAAGACGGCGATGAACGGCTCGAAAACTCAGCAGATGACCGACCTCGTGAAGCTTCTCAAGGGTCTCAAACGCAAACGATTTCTGGATTCCGCGCGGGGAAAGCCGTGGACGTCCTTCGTTCCCGACGTCCCCGCGGAAAAGGTTCCGGAGTACTTCACAGACTTCAAGCAGACCTTCGGTCACAACCTCTGCCCGGTCGCCTGGTACTTCGCCCAGGTCGAGCCCGACGGAGACGTCACGTTCTGCGGCGACTTTCCCGACTACGTCATCGGCAACGTGCGCCGGCAGAAGTTCTCAGAGATCTGGACGGGGGAGAAGGCGAACCTCTTCCGCGAGAAGCTCGCAAAAGAGCCTCTCCCGATCTGCAATCGCTGCTGCGGCAACTTTGTCTACGGGAAGTGGGAGAGGCCGGCCGGGGCCGGGAATCGGGAGTCGAACGACCAACGGGAGCGAGACGGCCGCGGTACTCCGCAGTCAACTGGATCGGGAATCGGGAATCGAGCCGGCCGGGCGACTCCGCCGCCGCCTGGTTCCGCCCCTTCCTGAGACCCGCTGGGGTCGGCCCCATCTCCCGGCGCGCGGGGACGTTGTAAGCCAGGCCGTTCTGCGCGTCGCTTTTGGCGGACGAGTCCCGCCCCTCACCCCGGCCCTCTCCCCGGCGCGCGGGGACGCCGTAAGCCAGTGCGTTCTGCGCGTCGCTTTTTGCGGATTAGTTCCGCCCCTCACCCCGGCCCTCTCCCCGGCGCGCGGGGAGAGGGAGCAGAACGGGAGCAGAACGGGAGCAGAACGGAGCTGCGCCCAGTCAGGATCGCGGCCTGGGATCCGCACTCCAGAACCGATAAAAGTTGAACCACGAGGTCGGGTGCGCTCGGATGACCCCTTCGAGGTCCGCCGCCACTCGAGTCATGATCCTCGCCGCATCCTCCTCCGGGGAGAGAGAGAGGTCCGCGGCGAGTGGCGTGCCCCAGACGTTCGAGTAGGAGCCGTCGCGCGCCCGCAGGAAAAATCCGGGCAGCACGTCGCACCCGCAGAATCGCGCGAGGAGGGCGGGGGAGCGGAGGAACGGCGTCGGATGGCCGAAAAAGGGGACGATGACCTGGTCTTCGGGGTATGCGCGGTCGACTAACAGCGCCACGGCCCGCCCCCGGTCGACCGCCGCGCGCACCTTAAAAGCCGTCGCCATCGACGAGCCGATGTCGATCGACTCGACTCCAAGCCGCCTGCGCAACTGAAGCCTCATCTGCTGCACGTCGGGGTCGAGCTCGGGCTGCCCGACGACGGCCGGAGTCAGCCCGTGCGCGCGGAGGGTGACTGCCCCCATCTCCCAGTTCCCGACATGCCCCGTGACGAGGAGAAATCCCCGACCGTCCTTGCGGCTCGCGGCGAGAACCTCGGCGTCTCTCGCGAGAGTGGTGATCCTCGGGACGAACGCTTCGCTGCGCAACTTCCACACATCGATCGTCGCGCGCCCGTACTCGAAGAAGAGCTTCCGCGCGAGCCGCGCGGCTTCTTTCGCGGATGCGCCCAGGGCAATCTGGAAGTTGTCGCGAATTCCCGACTGGGTCTCCCGCAGAAGCAGGATCGCGAGGGAATTGCCGACGAGATTGATCGCGTTTAAAACAGCCATCGGCAACCATCGGGCGCCGTAGTGCAGGCCGCCGTAGACGATGGCGTTCGAGAGGCCGTGGCTAACCCATTTTTTCCGGGCGCGGGGTGCCGCCGGGTCGGGAGCCGCCGCCCCCCTGTTTCGCATCGTCCAACGACTATACAATTCGAGGTCAGTCACACATGAACGTTCTGCTCCTTCGTCCCGATCCCGGTAACGAACGATTCGGGCTCGGTCCGTTCTTCCGCGTCGAACCCCTCGGCCTGGAATACGTCGCGTCCGCTCTCCGGGCGCGTGGACACGAGGCCGCGATCTCGGACCTCCGATTCCGCGGCAGCCTCGCTTCGTCGCTTCGGCGGACCCGGCCGGCGATCGTCGGGATCTCGGCGATGCACGCGCTCGAGTTCGACGGCGTGCTCGCAACGGCGCGCGAGGTCCGGCGTGTCTCGCCGGACGCGTTCATCGTGGTGGGCGGCCACGCCGCTGCGGCTTACCCGGGTCCCCTCGAGAGCGGCGAGATCGACGCGATCTGTGTCGATGACGGCGAAGAGGTCCTTCTGGCCCTCGCGGACGCACTGGCGGCGGGGCTTTCGCCGGCGACCGTGCCGGCCCTGCGGCTCGCCACCCCGGACGGATGGGTCTCGACTGCGCCGCTCTCCGCGCGCACCGGGCTCGACCGGGTCCCGATGCCGGCCCGCGACCTGGTCGAGCGGCACCGCAACGGATACCACTGCCTGCTCTTCAAGCCGGTGTGGCTCGTCGAGACCGCCCGCGGATGCCCCTTCCGCTGCAACTTCTGCTCGGTCTGGCAGCTCTACGACCGTTCGTTCCGGGAGCGGTCGATCGGCGCGGTGGTCGACGACCTCGCCTCGGTCGGGGACGCCGTCTTCATCGCCGACGATCTGTTCTGGAACCACCCTGCGAGGAGCCTCGAGCTCGCGCAGGCGCTTCGCAAACGCGGCGTCTTCAAGCGCTGGCTGCTCGTCCAGACGCGGACGGATCTCGTCTGCCGCAATCCGGAGCTGCTCGAGGCATGGCGTCCGCTCGCGAAGGATTTCGACATCTTCTTCGGTCTCGAGTCCGCTTCGGACGAGGGGCTCGCGAACGTCGTCAAGGACGCCCGCGTTTCTTCGAGCGTCGACGCGGCCAACCTCTCGCGCTCCATGGGATACGGCGTGACGGGAAACTTTCTGGTCGACCCGGACTGGCGCGAAGATCAGTTCCGGGAGCTCTGGGACTTCGTCGCGAAGAACGGATTCCAGCGCGCCGGCTACACGATCCTGACGCCGCTGCCGGGGACGGAGCTCTTCCAGAAGCTCGCGCCCATCCTCGCCGGTCAGCCCTGGTACAAATACGACATGCACCATGTCCTGTGGGAGCCCCGCCTCGGAGCGAAGCGGTTCTTCGAGCTCTACGCGGAGACGTGGCGCCGGTCGATCCTGAACACGAGCGGCGAGAAGACGTGGATCGAATGGATGCGCCAGGTCCGCCCCGCGCAGATTCCGTATCTGACCCGCGTCCTCCTCCGCACCCAGCGGATGATGAAGCCGCAGGCCTATCTGCGCGAGCACGAAGCCTCCCTGGTTTCGCCCGTGGAGATTCCCAACGACGCCGAGCCCGCGTCGTAGTCCGCCGGCGGGAGCCGCAGAGGCGACCCTGCTCGACGAAGTCATGCCGCGGTTTGATTTTTCGAAGAAGTACCGGCTGTTCGTCCCGGCGGCGCCCGCTCCCACGGCGTTCGCGGCGCTCGAGCGTTACGACATCCGGGAATCGCGCACGGCGCAGGTGCTGATGTTCCTGCGGGGCTACGGCCGGCGCGCTCGACCCGCCGCATCCGAGGGGCTCGTCCGGTCGCTGATCGGCTCTCGCTTCGTCCATCTCGGGGTCCGGACCGGGCGGGAGCACGTGTTTGGCCTGGCAGGACGATTCTGGACTCCCGGGGGCGGGCTGCGCCCCCTGACGGCGGAAGAATTTTTGAAATTCGCCGAGGAGGGTTACGCGAAGGCCGCGTGGAATCTCGCCGTCGAACCGGCGGGAGAGGGCGCGTCCGTCCTGAGCACCGAGACCCGCATACTCTGTTTCGGAACCAGGGCGCGCCGGTTCTTTGGTCTGTACTGGCACACCATCGAGCTCTTCAGCGGCGCCATCCGTCTCTCGATGCTGCGCGGAATTCGGGCCCACGCGCTCGCCGACCCGCGGCCGGACTGACCACCGTCGAATCTTCGAAAGGACTGCCATGCTCCTCGCGCTCGCTCTCCACGCCTTTCTCTTCGCGGCGCCCCCTCCCGCGGTTACCCCCGACGCGGCGGTTGCGAAGATCCTCGACGGCTGGCACGCCGCGGCGGCGGCGGCGGATGAGCCTCGTTACTTCGCGCACTTTGCCGCCAACGGCGTCTTCCTCGGAACGGACGCGACCGAGCGCTGGACGACGGAGGAGTTCCGGCGCTTCGCACACCCCTATTTCGCGAAGGGCAAGGCCTGGCGCTTTCATGCGCGCGACCGGCACGTCGCGTTTTCGCCGGACGGTTCCGTAGCCTGGTTCGACGAGGCGCTCGACACGCCGAATCTGGGCCCGGCGCGCGGTTCGGGAGTGCTCGTCCGATCGGGTCCGGATTGGAAGATCGTGCAATACAACCTGTCGATCCCCATCCCGAATGACCTGACGTCCGAGTTCAAGGCCAGGATTGGCGAGTCTCTCCTCCGGCCGCGGACGCCGGCGCCCGCGCCGAGCCCGAGCCCCTCGCCGCCCCCGCACTGATCGATGGATCCATGCCCCCTGATTCGGGAAGCTCGCCCCGAGCGAATCTGTTGCAGAATTTCGCCCGTGGCGACTTCCCGCATCTTCCTACTATCTCCCGCCAACTCCGGCGGCGAGCGCGCGCGCCTGGTGTTCAACGAGAGGGCGCAGTTCGACGTGGCGGTCCGGCTCCGGTCTCCGGAGGGGGTCGCTCTCGGTGACGTGTTCAGTTTTCTGTCCGGTCTCTATTTCCGCGGGAAGCTCCAGTACGCGCGGGCCTTCGAGGCGCCGCCTGCGGGCGCCCCGGGCGTGCTGGTCATCACGCCGAACGAGGGGCTCCTTCCCTTCCACGAGCGCGTGACCCTGGCGAGGCTGCGGGGCTTTGCGCGGGTCCCGATCGACACGTCGGAAGCGCGATACCGGCGGCCGCTCGCGCGGCATGCGCGCGCGCTCGCTGCGGCGGTCGGCCCCGACTGCGAGGTGATCCTGCTCGGAAGCATCGCGACCGGGAAATACGTCGACATACTCCAGAAGGCGTTCGGTGACAGGCTGCGCTTTCCGGGGGAATTCGTCGGCCGGGGCGACATGAGCCGCGGCGGGCTCCTCCTGCGGTGCGTGCGCGAGGGCCGGCAGCTCGACTATCGTCCGATCGGAGAGGGTGCCCGTCACGGGAAACGGCCTCCGAAGCTCGAAAGGCTGAGGCCGGACCGGGGGCGAGAACACGGGGAACTTGAGGACCGGCCGTTTCGGCCTCCTTCTTGAATGGGGAGCGGCATGGCGACGACGACGCGGACACCGGGCGGGGGGGCGAAAACGGTGGGCGGGCGGGCGAAAACCGTCCGGGCCCGCGCGGCCTCCGGCGGCCCGCCGGTCACGCGGGACAGGCACCCCTCGAAGAAGACGGCCGCGGCCGGCGCATCGCCCGCGCGCTCCTCCGGATCTGCCGGACTCTCGATCCCGCGCGAAGGAGACGCCGATGTCGAGGTCGGAGGCCTAACTGTCAAGCTCACGAATCTCGGCAAGCTTTTCTGGCCCGAGATCGGCGTGACGAAAGGCGACCTGCTGCGGTATTACGCGGACGTCTCACCTGCTCTCCTCCCGCATCTGAAAGACCGCGCGATGGTGATGAAGCGTTACCCGCACGGAGCTTCGGGCGAATTCTTCTTCATGAAGCGCGCCCCCTCCCCGCGCCCCGACTGGATCGAGCTCTGTTCGATCGAGCACGCCTCGGGCAACGTCATCGATTTTCCGATGGTCCAGGATCTCGCGTCCCTCCTGTGGGTCATAAACCTCGGCTGCATCGATCTGAACCAGTGGTACGCGCGATGCGACGACGTGGATCGCCCGGACTACCTCCACTTCGATCTCGACCCGGTACCGGGCGCGGAGTTCGAGCAGGTGCTCGGCACCGCGCGGCTCGTGCACGCGTCGCTCGAAGCGCTCGGGATGCCGTGCTATCCGAAGACCACGGGATCCAGGGGTATTCACGTGTACGTGCCGATCGTCCGAGGCCCGACCCAGAAGCAGGTGTGGGCGTTCGCGAAGGAATTCGCGCGCACGATGGAAGCCCGCGATCCCGCGCTCGTGACGGCCGAGTACAAGATCGCGAAACGTCCGAAGGGACGTGTTCTCGTCGACTACAACCAGAACGCGTGGGGACGGACCCTCGCCTCGATCTACTCCGTGCGGCCCAAGCCGCGCGCCACGGCGTCGGCGCCCGTCACGTGGGAGGAGATCGAAAAGGGTGTTCGGCTCGAGGATTTCCGGATCGACAACCTGCCCGCTCGGGTCGCCGAGCGGGGAGACCTCTGGGCGCCGCTCCTTTCCTCGAAAGGCCGCTTTCGCCTGGAGAAGTACCTGTGAGCCCGCGCAAGAAGTCCGCGCCGAAAGAAACGGCCGCGCCTGCGCCGGGCTCGGACGCCGCGCCGACTGAGATTTCGCTGCCGATCCGGCCGCCGTATCTCCCGATGGCGGGCCTGCTCGTCGCGGAAGTCCCGACGGGCCCCGAGTGGCAGTACGAACCGAAGTGGGACGGGTTCCGCTGTCTCGCGTTCCGGGACGGCGACGCGATCGAGCTCCAATCGAAGGCGGGGCAGCCGCTCGCCCGCTACTTCCCGGAGGTCGTCGCGAACCTGCGTTCGGTTCGCGCGCCGAAGTTCGTACTAGACGGCGAGATCGTCATTCCCATCGGCGAGGAGCTGTCGTTCGACGACCTTCTGCAGCGGATCCATCCCGCCGAAAGCCGGATCAAGAAGCTCGCGGCGGAGACCCCGGGGCTGTACCTGGTGTTCGATCTCCTGGTCGACGAGAAAGGGAAGCTTCTGACGTCGCTCCCGCTCGCCGACCGGCGCAAGCGTCTGGAAGCGTTCGCGGGCAAGCACTTCGCGGGGATAGGGGGGATCGGGATCCGTCTCTCGCCCGCGACGCCGGAACTCGCGCAGGCGAAGAAGTGGCTGCGCTCGGCGGGCGGCGCCATGGACGGCGTGATCGCCAAGCGCGCGGACTTCGACTATCGCTCCGGCGACCGGACCGGCATGCAGAAGATCAAGCTGCTCCGCACCGCCGACTGCGTCATCGGCGGATTCCGCTACGCCTCCAAAGCCAAGGGCAAGGCGCTAGGATCGCTGCTGCTCGGCCTGTACGACGAATCCGGCAAGCTCGACCACGTCGGCTTCTGCTCGGGTCTGACCGGCGCCCTGAAGACGGAGCTCCTGCCGCAGCTCGAGAAGCTCGTGAAGCCTCCCGGGTTCACCGGTCAGGCTCCCGGCGGTCCGAGCCGGTGGAGCACGGAGCGCACGGGGGAGTGGCAGCCGCTGCAGACGAAGCTGGTCGTCGAGATTCAGTACGACCATTTCACCGGCGGCCGATTCCGCCACGGCACGCGGCTGCTGCGGTTCCGGCCGGACAAGGCACCGAAGGACTGCACGAAGGACCAGGTCGAGCAGGAGAGCCGGGTGACCCCCATGGCGCTCCTCGAAGGGCGCTAACAGCTGACAGCTGACAGCTAGCCCCCGCAGTCACTCGCCGGGAGAGTCGGCGGCCGCGTGCGCCTCCGCACGAGCGGCGGCCACTGCTGCCGATTCCGTTTTGCCGAGACGTTCGAATTCCTCCGCTGCGTTCGCGAAGGCACGTTGGGCGTCTGTGCGCCGCCCCGCTCCCTCGAGCGCGAGGGCGAGCTGAAACTGAGACAGCGCCCGGCCCTCCACGAGGCCGTGGCGTCCGCGGATCTCGACCGCTTCTTCCAGGGCCGCGGCGCTCCGGTCTAGAAGATCGCGCGACCGAGACGGATCGAGCTCCGCCCAGCGGTGCAGCGCGCGTCCCATGTTGTGAAGCGTCACGCCGCGCGCGATCTCCCGCTCGCGGGTGCGCCACGCGAGCGCCTGCTCGAAGAGCGACACCGCCTCTTCGAGCGCCGGCGGGTCCTCGCCGAGGTTCGCCAGGGCCGTCGCGAAATTGTGGTGCGCGCGGGCGCGCCATCCGCCGTCGTCGTCGGCCGAGAAGAGGGCGAGCGCGCTCCCGAACAGCTCCCGCGCTCTAGCGAGATCGGCGGCGGGGCCGGAGCTGCCGAAGAAGACCGCGAGGTTATGAAGAAACCGCGCGCGGTCGGCCTCCGTCGCAAACGAAAATGCGTCGCGCTCCGACCAGAGATCGTCGGCGAGCGCGCGGGCCACGGCGGCGGGGCCTGTGTCGCGCAGCTCCTCCTGGAGGCGGTACCACTCGGAATACGCGCGCGCCGGGTCGCCGGCGAAGGCATCGCGGAAGTGCCGGAGCAGCGCGCTCGCGTCCGGGTCCGCCGGCATCGACTAGG
>JBDTRB010000131.1:0-8855 GCA_039931865.1 Acidobacteriota bacterium
GCACCGGCGAGCGGCTCGGCCGGATGCGGCCTCGACCGCTCGCCTCGTCCCTCCGCTCCATCCGGCTCCCGTCACGAGAGGCTCCCTTCCCTTCGGTCAGGAGACTCCTCTCGTGACGAGCGTAGTCGCCACGGTGGCGATGGAGACCTCCCACTCCCCGCGCGCGGGGAGTGGGTCGCGGTGAGGGGGCCTGCAGGCGGGCGCGGCGGAAGGGTGTCGTGTGCGTATGCGAGTTCGCGACGCGGCCAGTCGGCCGGCGCTTAGCGCTTGCCTACCGCGCTCCCGGAGTCGGCCGAGGGCGCGGGAACAGTCAGCCGTGCCTGCCCGGATGCGGAGGGCGTGCGGCGGCGCCGCTCCTTGAACCCGCGGGCGCTAACGGGGTATAACTCCCTCTCTTCTCTCGGGGCGTAGCGCAGCCTGGTAGCGCACCCGGTTCGGGACCGGGTGGTCGGAGGTTCAAATCCTCTCGCCCCGACCAGAGTCCTTCCGATCTCCATCCAACCTCCGACCTGTTTCCGGGCGAGGTGCTGCTCCACCGGCTCTGCCGGGCGTTCTAACGGCCGATGCCTGGCGTCAGAGTCGGGGTTCTCGTTGACGTCGGGGTGGACGTGAACGGAAAAAGGGACGTCTGCGTAAACGTCGCGGTTGGGGTTCGCGTTCGCGTCGCCGTCGAGGTGGCGGTCGGCGGGACGGAGGTATTCGTCGGCGTGGCGGTCGCGGTTCGGGTCGGTGTCTGCGTCGGCGTGGGGCTCGGGGTGGCGGTCGGGGTGGCGGTCGAAAGGACCGGCGTGCCGGTAGGCGACGGTGGGATCGGCGTCGCCGTCGAGGTGGCGACCGCCGTGAAAGAAGGCAGCGGCGTCGGAGTCGAGCTGGCGACTGCCGTGGAAGACGGCAACGGCGTCGCGGAAGCCGGGGGCGTGCTCGTCCGCGTCGCGGTCGTCGTCGTCAGGACGGTCGGGGTCGCCGTCGCCGTCGGAGTCCCGGTCGCCGTGGACGCCACAGGAGGGGTCGCCGTCGCGGTCAAGGAGACAATCGGCGGTGTCGGCGTGGCTGTGGCCGTCGCCGCCGGAGCAGTGGGGGTAGGTGGGCCGGGGGTCACCGGTGTCAGCGACGCGACGGGGCCCGGCGCGGTGGAGGGAGAGGTCGGCGGATCCTTGAAGCACCCCGTCGCCAGCAAAAGGACGAAGAGCGCGGTCGCGGGAGGGAGTACGTTCGGGACGCAGACCTTTCGCATCCGAATCCGCTCACCCGCCCGACGCTCGCCGCGTCTCCTCCCTGGTGTGAGTCTCCGGGAGACCGGCTCGACCCCCGATCCGGACAACGGGTGCGGCGCCTCCTCGAATGCTACGGATCTCTGTTAGAACAGCGGGTCTACGACTGGGACGTAACGGAACGAGAAAATGCACGAGCCCGTCACCTGCGCCGCCTGACACCGCAGAATGTACTGCTGCACGAAGCCGCTGTTGTTCAACAGCCGCAACGGACCGTTTCCCTGAAAGGCGGGCAGGACCCGAATTCCGGTGTTGTCGGCGCTGATCGTCCACTGCGCCACATAGAAATCGCTCGCGCACCCGGGTACGGCCACGCCACAGAGGCTGAAGAGGCTTGCGGGAGCGACACTGACGGAGGCGGCCATCGAAGGGACCGAGCCCGTCACGCTCTCGACGACCGGCAGCACGGTCAGGAACTCGGCGACGGTGTTGTCGAAGAGGTTCAGAGTCACCGCGGTCGACGAAGGGCTCTGGGACGCGGTGACCGCGACCGAGGCAATCCGGCTGACGGCCCGCAATGGCGTGCCAATGCCGCAGCCGATGAGGATACAGAGGGCAATCGTTCTGACTCGCATGAAGTCCTCCGGGTTACGGACACCGGCAGGGGAGCGGAGGCGAAGTCTAGCACCCGGTCAGCGTTCCGGCCTTTTCATTACAACTCGTTCGGGTCGCCGACGGTCAGACAGCCGACCACTGCCGGCGATCCCCGCCAGCTTCAATTCGGAGCGCGCGCTACGTTTTGAACTCGCGCGTTCGCCGGCGGTTGCGCCCGAACGGTAAACGGTAAACGATAAAAGTTAGACTGCCCGAATGCGATTGCGGATCTCGGCGGCGTGCTCGGACGCATGCGGCGTGCAGGTCGCCGGCGATCTCGACACCGATACCCGCGAATTCATCCACCGGCTCCGGCTCCCCCAGGGCTCGGAAAAGTTGCTGGCGGAGCCCCCGACCGAGGTCGTTCCGGCGCACCTCGTGACCTTCGCTCCGGAAACCTCCGCGTGGTCCACCTGGTCGATCGAGTGCCCCCTGTGTCACCGGGAAATTGAGATCGCGCGCGATCCCGCTTGACTTACGCCGCTTTTGCGCCCATGCTGCTCGAGTGGGCCGATGGGCCGTTCCTGATGGCCAGGGGACGGCCGCGGTGGTTCCCTCGGCCTTTCCATATCGGTGGCCGCGTCGCCGGGTATTTTCGGAAGATTTTCGGAGGATTGTCGAAGATTTATGGGAAATGTTCGTAGAAGTTAGCGATATTCCTTCTTTAGTAAGGCGAGGTGTGAATTGAACCTCACAAAACGGCAAAAAGAGATTTTGGACTTCATCCGTTCGTACCGGGAAGACCAGGGCATTTCTCCAACCCAACGCGAGATTCGCGAAAAGTTTCAGCTCTCCTCGTTCGGGACCGTCCAGAAGCATCTCAAGCGACTCGAGGAGAAGGGCGCGCTGTCCCGGCAGTGGAACCGAAGCCGGGGGATCTCGCCGGCCGCGGAACCGGGGAGCGCCCGCGAGATCTCGCTCCTGGGAACCGTTGCCGCCGGCCGGCCCATCGAGCCCTTCCCCGACGACGAGACGATCGAAGTGCCGGCCTCGCTGCTGGGAAAGGGAGAACATTTCGTGCTCCGCGTGCGCGGCGATTCGATGGTGGAAGATGGAATTCGCGACGGCGACTACGTCGTGGTGGCCCGGCGCGCGAGCGCCCAGAACGGGCAGACCGTCGTCGCGCTCGTCCGCGGCGAAGCGACGTTGAAGCGTTACTACTCGGAGGGCGCGCGTATCCGCCTTCAGCCGGCAAATGCCGCGATGAAGCCGATCATGGCGGACGCCCGGGACGTCACGGTCCAGGGCGTCGTGACCGGTCTCATCCGCGACTACGCGAGCGCCTGACGCGCCGGGATCGGCTGCAGCGCGGCTGCCCGCGCGGAGTTCTTCGTATCGTTGCCCGCGCCATCCCATCGGGTAGAATCGGCGGCCCCGGGGCGACGTACCCAAGTGGTTAAGGGAGAGGTCTGCAAAACCTTTATTCGGCGGTTCGAATCCGCCCGTCGCCTCCAGATTTCCCTTCCGTACCAGTCCTGTAAACCACCCCGTCTATTCGGAATTGACGTCGCGCGGTACGCGCCGTTTGCCACGAAAACGAAGAGCGCCCTTAGCCCGATCCGCATCTTCCTTCCTCGGGCCGAAGGTGCAGTCCTTGCTCCCATGAGCCCTGCGGCCGGCAGCGCCTCCCCGGCGAACCGGTCTCCGAAATGGCGCGCCGCGGCGTGCGTCGCGTAGCGGGCGACAGGTACATCCTCGACAATGGCGAGACGGTGTTCGCATTTCGATCCGAAGGCGTGATCAAGATCATCCGGAAGCTGGACGCCGCAACACAGCTTGCGCGCGCTCTCGAAAAGTGTCTCCCTTCGATCTCGCGGCAAGGAGACGCCAGCACCGAGGAACAGGTGCTTCGCGCTCTGGCCGTCTGGGAAGACGCTTCCCGCTGATCCCGGATCGCTTCTCGGCTGCCTCGCTGATTCCCTGATCTCGTGATCGGCCATCCAACGAACGCAAGTCGTTTCGAAGGCGGGCGCGGACACCGGCGCTGACGATCTTTTTCCAGTCGATCGTGGCCCGAATCCATTACGTCGGCTCTCCTCGAACACGCCCGACCGGGCTCCCGTTCGTCGGCCCTCTGCTACCATTCGTGGAAATGCCGGAGTGGCGAAATGGGTAGACGCACGGGACTTAAAATCCCGAGGGCCGAAAGGCCCGTGCCGGTTCGACCCCGGCCTCCGGTACCAGGGCCGGCGAGTTTCCGATGAGCCACGTCCTCGCCGACGGCCTCCAGGAGCTCGAGGAGAGCATCGGTTATACGTTCCGCGATCGCGATCTGCTCGTCCGCGCCGTGACGCATAAGTCGTACAGCAACGAGCGGCGCGACCTTCCTTCACCGAACAACGAGCGGCTCGAATTCCTGGGAGACACAGTCCTGGGATTCGTGGTCGGCGATCTCATCTACCGCAATTTCCCGAACCTGCAGGAGGGCGCGCTCTCGAAGATCAAGGCGCACCTGGTCTCCGCCGCGACCCTCTCATTGAAATCGCGGGCGCTCAAGATCGGCCGTTTCTTGCGGATGGGGACCGGCGAAGCGCGCTCGGGCGGAGGCGAAAAGCTCTCTCTGCTCGCCGATGGCTTCGAAGCGATCGTCGCGGCGGTCTATCTGGACGGTGGTCTGCCCGCGGCCGGCCAGTTCATTCAGCGGGTCTTTGCGCCGGACATCGCCGGAATCGACCTCGCCGACCTTTCCTTTCACGACTACAAGACGGCGCTGCAGGAATCCGCACAGGCACTCGGGCTGCCGCTCCCGGACTACCGGATCGTCGACGAGTACGGGCCCGATCACGAGAAGGTGTTCGTCGTCGAAGTGTTCTGGGACGGGGAGACCTTCGCGCTCGGCACCGGAAACTCCAAGCGGGAGGCTCAAAGAAAAGCCGCTAAAGAGGCGCTGAAGAAGCTCGGGCACCTGCCGACGTAAGGCGTCAGGGGTAAGGGTAAGGGGAAGGGGTAAGGAGAAAGGGCGTAAGGGAGCCCCGGATCTCTTCGCCGCCGGACCCGTTTGGTGGGAGGCGATTCGTCAGGAGTCCGTCAGGGCGCCTTCGCGAGCCGGGTCAGGAAATTGTCGGCATCCTCGAAGCCGACGAGCCTCAGGTCCTTCCTCTCCTGTCCCGCCGCGTCGAGAAAGACGAGCGTCGGAACTCCGAGGATCGCGTACTTGTCGGAAAGCGCGGCCACTTCCGGAGAGCCGGAGCGGGTCAGGTCCGCCTTATAGAGGCCGAGGCCGCGTCGCGAAAGCTCGGCGCGCACGCGGGGATCGCTGAACGTCTTCTCTTCGAGCTCGCGGCAGGGGACGCACCAATCGGCCGCGAAGTCGATCACGGCGGCCTTTTTCCCGGCGGCGATCGTCTCCTCTGCGTAGGGCCGCCACGCCAGCCCGTCCCCGGTGTGTGCGGGGCCCCGGGGGCGGAAGAACACGGCGGCGGCCACGAACAGAAGGGCGGCGAACGCGCGCAGCGCCGGTTTCCAGCCGCTGCCGCGGAACGCGAGGAACGCGGCCGCGAGAAGCAGCACCGCCGGCAGCAGCCAGTCCGCAAACGGGCGGGGCAGGGCGGGCCGCAGGAAGTAGGCCGCCATCGCAAGCAGCACCCAACCGAAGACTTTCTTGACCGACTCCATCCACATGCCCGCGCGGGGCATGCGCGAAAGACTTCCAGAAAACGCGCCGAGAAAGAGGTAGGGGAGGCCGAGGCCGAGCGACAGGACGAAGAAGAGCAGAAATCCGAGCCCGGCCTGCTGTCGCGCCGCGACGAAGGCGAGGAGCCCGAGCACGAAGGGCCCGACGCAGGGCGCCGCGACCACGCCGACGAGCAGACCCATGCCGTACGCGCCGGCGGCGCCGGAACGGGCCCCCGCCTTCTGCATCAGCGCCGTCGGCATCCGGAGGTCGTACAGTCCGAACATCGAGAGCGCCAGCACGACGAGCACCACGGCCACTCCCGCGAGGACCCACGGGGACTGAAGGGCGGATCCGAAGAGCCTGCCGGACAGCGCCGCCGCGACCCCGAGCCCCGAGTACATCGTGCACATGCCGAGGACGTAGATCGCGGCAAGGCGAAACACGCGCCGGCCGTCGCCCGCAGCCTGGCCAGCGAAGAACGAGAGCGTCAGGGGGATGACGGGATAGACGCAGGGTGTGAGGTTCAAGGCGAGGCCGCCGGCGAACAGAAGCAGCAGGACGAACGGAAGTCCCCGGCGGTTTAACTGCTCCTCGAAATCCGCGGAAGCTCCGGCCGCGCGCGTGGCGCTCGTTTCGGCTGGTGGCGCGGCGGACAGAGGGACGGCGCCTCCGGTGAGCGCCGCCGCGGAGCCCTTCCCCGACGCCTGCGTCTGGAACGGCAGGGAAGCCGGCGCGAAGCACTGGCTGTCGTTACACGCCTGGAAATCGAGCGTCCCGGAAAAAGCGGCCGGGGCCTCTCCGGTCCACGAAATCGGGACCGTCACTGTGAAGGCTCCTTCGTAGACGGAGAGGGGCTTCTCGGCAAATGAAAACTTCTTCGACTGCCCCGGCGGATAGACCGGGGCCGCAGCGGCCGATCCCGTCGGAGCGTTGACCTTGACCGCCGTTGGGATCAGGTAATCCTCCGTCGGCGTATGGCTGTTGACGTGGTACCCGGCCGCAACTGTCGCTGTGATCCGTAGCGACGCCGCGTTCTTGTCGGAGCCTTCGACCGCCGCGGAAACGGAGACGAGATCGGCGGGCTTCGGAGCGGGCGAGCCCGGCGCGGCGATTGCGGCCGCGAACAGGATGACGAACGCCCCGGCGCGGCGCACCTTCATGGATTGGACGGAGGCGCCGTCAGCCGCGTGAGCATCGCGTTGACCTGCCCGATGTACGGAGAGTTCGGATGGTCTTTCTGGAACTTCTTGAACAGCGCGAGCGCCTCGGCGGGCTTGTTCTCGGCGAGCGGAAGCTGCGCGCGGAAAAGCTCGGCTCGCTCGCGCCTGCGCGGATCGCGCGTGCTCGCAAGCACACGCTCGATCGTCCGCCGCGAGCTGGCGACCTGCCCGAGGTCGAGCTCCACGGCGGCGAGGATCTCGCGGGCCTCGTCGCGAACGGCGGCAGGCGCCCCCGGTACGGACGCGGCCCTCTGGAGGCGGGGAAGCGCGGCGGCGGAGTCGGATCGCTGATAGAGCTCGCGGCCCGTCTCGAGCGCTTCCTTCGCGGGAAGTTTCGCGATGTCCTGGGAATCGACGCGTTTCGCAAATGCCCGATACGCGCCGGTGTCCTGGGAGATGTGCTGATAGAACTCGGGAGCACTCGTGAATCCCTGCATCAGAAACACGATGCGGCCCTCCGGCGTCGTGACCAGCACGGCGGGCGTCTCCCGTATCCCGTAGCGGCGGCTGAGCTCGCGCCCCTCGCCGGATGTCATCGAGACCTTGACGGGCACCATCGGCAGGAGAACCGCTTCGAACTGGAAGGCGGGGTAGAGCAGCGCATCCATGCGCCGGCACTGCCCGCACTCCGAATCGTCGAATTCGACATAGACGAGCTTGCTCTCGGCGCCGGCGCGGGCCCGGGCCTCGTCGGGGGTCGCGGCCCAGCGGGCATTTCCGGGACTGGTGACCGAACCGGACTGAGGCGCGGGTGCCGGCGATCCGGGAGCGGGTGTCGAAACCGCTTCCTGCCCGGCCGCGGACACAGCGAAGCCCGCGAGACACAGGGCGATCAGGGTTCTCAAGCGAGCCTCCAGTCTGCGGCGGGAAAACGGGCGGACGACTTCGGGCATTCCCGGAGGGCATGCCGCGGGGACTCGTCGAAGACTGCGCTGTCGGCTCATGGGCCGATGATGTCTCGCCAGTCGCCGCCGGGCAAGTGTCGGGGCGCGTGACACTCCCGGCGCCGCCGCGGGCCCGGCCGAAAGCCGTTGTCAGGTCCCGGGAATCCCGCTACACTCGCGGCCCGGTGAGAACGCCCAGGTAGCTCAGTTGGTAGAGCAAGGGACTGAAAATCCCTGTGTCGGCGGTTCAATTCCGTCCCTGGGCACCAAAGATCAGCCGTCTGGCGTGAGCGTGAAAAGTGAGCGCCAGCGCCAGCGTCAGCGGTCAGCGGTCAGCGGTCAGCGTCAAGCGCCCGTCGCGGGCCCGTCGCCCGCGCCCATGCCCGTGCCCGTAATCGACAACCGAGACCTGAAAGCCGAAGACCTGGAACTCTCATGATCCTCAAAGTGGCCAAGCTCGGCGTCAAAGTGCTCCGAGCCCCCGCGCAGGACGTCGACCCGAAAGCGCTGGCGCGCGGGGACTACGAAGCGTTTCTGGCCGACCTCGAGGACACGATGCGCGAGTACGAGGGGACCGGAATCGCCGCGCCGCAGGTCTTCACGCCGCTCCGGGCGTTTCTTTACGAGGTGCACCCCGAGAAGCGCAAGCGCAAGGAGCAGGAGGTGCCGCTGACTGCCCTCTTCAACGCCTCCTACGAGGGTGTGGGCACGGCGAAGGAGACCGATTCCGAGGGGTGCCTGTCGGTTCCGTTCCTCTGGGGAGGCGTCGTGCCGAGGTTCGAGACCATCCGCGTGCGCGCACGGGACCGGTCGGGGAAGCTGGTGGATTTCGAGGCGACGGGTTACCACGCGCGGGTGCTCCAGCACGAGATCGACCACCTGGACGGCATCCTCTACCTCGACCGGATGCCCGATCTCCGGTCCCTCGCGTACACCGTCAATTTCGGCTGAAGGTTGTCGCGCGGAGCGCGCGGCTGCCCCGTCAGGGTAAGTTTTCCGGCTGCTTGTGAAAATTTTCACATTCGCGTCGCGGTTGTTATGATCCGGAAGAGGTGACGATGTTCGGTCGAGGGAAACAGTTGCCGGTGCTGCCGATTCATGGCGCGGCGCCGGCCGACTCGGGGCCGGCGGACTTCCTGACCACGAAGCTCGAGACGATGGTCGGCTGGGCGCGCTCCAACTCTCTCTGGCCGCTCCCATTCGCCACGGCCTGCTGCGGGATCGAGTTCATGTCCGTCGTGTCGTCCCACTACGACCTGTCGCGCTTCGG
>JBDTRB010000132.1:0-8827 GCA_039931865.1 Acidobacteriota bacterium
CACCCGTTCTCCGGCGGCCTGCTCGGGCGACATGTATCCCACGCTCCCCATGACGACCCCGGGCTCGGTCCCGCCCGGAATCGTTGCGGCTTGTGCAGTCTCCCCGCTATCCGAGACGGGATGCGTCAACTTCGCCAGGCCGAAGTCGAGGATCTTGACGACCCCGTCGCTGGTGACCATCACGTTCTCGGGCTTTAAGTCCCGGTGGACGATGCCCGAGGCGTGAGCCTTGGCCAGACCGTCGGCCACCTGAGCGGCGATCGAAAGCAGCTTGCGCAGAGAAAGAGGACCGGCATAGAGCAGCTCCCGCAAAGTCTTTCCATCCACGAGCTCCATGACGATGAAAGAGGTGGAGTCGATCTGCCCGACCTCGTGGATTGTCACGATATTGGGATGGTTGAAGGCGGAGACCAAACGCGCTTCCGTCTCAAAGCGCTTCAAACGAGCCGCGTCAGAAGAAAGCTCGGCCGGCAAGAGCTTGACCGCGACCATGCGTTGAAGCCGCGTGTCCCTGGCCCGGTAAACCTCCCCCATCCCACCAGCGCCGAGCAAGCCCAGCATCTGGTACGGTCCTAGCTGCGTAGGCGGGGCGACAGTCATAGGATCGGAGAATCGTATCGCTCGACAGCCTCGAGAGGCCGACTTTCCCGTTAATCCGCGGCCGCTGCCGTCGAGGCGGTCTGCTTGGGGATGCGAAAAACAATTGACGCCGGCCCGATCGTTACCTGGTCCTCGTCGGAGAGCCTCCTGGGGCCTTTGATTCTCTCCTCACGCAGATAGGTCCCGTTGCTGCTGTCGCTTCCAGAACCGCTCCCGTCTCGTCGATCAGGATTCGCGCGTGCCGGCGCGACACGAGAGCGTCAACGGCCTGTTCAAGACCGAAGTCATCCGGCGACGCGGGCCTTGGCGCAACATCGACGAAGTCGAAGTTGCTGTGCTCCGAATGGGTCGACTGGTTCAACAACCGAAGACTTCACGCACCCATCGGCTACGTGCCCCCGGCCGAGTACGAGGCGGCCTACTATCGTGGTCAGGAAACCCCAGCCGCCGTGGCTGGACTCAGATAAACCAGTCTCCGGAATTCCCGGGACGTTTCAAGTCGCCCCAGATCGCCCTCCAGAGTGAGATGCGGCGAGTCGAGCGTTCCCGGCGCCTCTCCGCGTAGAGGATCTCCACATCCACTTCGCTGCCGGGCCCCGCGGTCCCGCGGCCTTCGTAACCAAACAAATAGACCACGAGAATTCCCGGTGCCCCCTTCGAGAAATACTCTCGAAGACGTCTTTCTGTCGCCGTCCTCTCCATTCGAAAGAGTAAAGCGGGCACACGGAGATCCTCGACCAGAGCGTGAGCATCCGGAAACTCGAGTCGGTCTTCCCCGACGACGTCTTCGCCGAGATCCTCGCCAAGGGATTGGGCGTCAGGAATCTCGCGCCGGTTTTCCCCGGTCACGACCTCGACGAGAAGAAGCGACTGGCATTGATTGCCTGACCTCCGAGGGTTTACTGCTTAGGCAGATCGATCAGAACGACGTCGGAGTTCTCGCGGTAGCGGTCGAAAAGGATCTGCTTGCCGTCTGGCGAGATGTCGAAGTTCCGCATCTCGAACCCGGGCCGTAAGTTGGTGAGCTGGCGTAGCTGGCCCGTTCTCAGACCCAGCAACCAGAAGTCCTGATGCCGGAAAGACCCTTGCATGACCACCAACGCCTTGCCGTCCGCAAGAAAGCGATAGCGATTGCCACCGAACCGGACCGAGAGCTCCGGCAGCGGGAAAGCTTGATTGTCCGGAGTGATCCCTTTGAGCTGGTATCTCGTCCCCCCGTGATGCTCGGAATACGCGATGAATCGTCCATCGGGCGACCAGACCGGGTTGTAGTTAACCCCGCCCACCAGCCGCACCGGAGCTCCGCCTTCCAGGGGGACTTTGAACACCGGTTGTTCCTTCCCCTCTGAAGCAACAACAGCGATCCACTTCCCGTCGGGAGACCAGGACGGGGTATCGCGGACATCGAGCGCCTCGTTGATGCGACGAGCGCTGGTGCCATCCGCCGCCATCGTGTAGAGGCGGGCCTCCTTGTCATTCCGAACCACGAAGCAGATCCGGGTGCCGTCTGGCGAAATCGCCGGCGCGGCAGCCACGGCACCGTCACCGGCTCTCCACAGTTCAGTGACCGAACCCTCCTTGAACTTCCACAGCCCCTCGGCACCCCCCTTTGATGACAGAAAGAGGAGGTAGCCGGGCCCGAATCGCGGAGCCGCTGCGCGCACGGCAGGAAGGGAAGAGCGGCTCACTTCGGAGTCGTCCACAACGCCGTCCGAGATCGGCACCGTCCAAAGGTGCGAAGTCGGATTCGCAACGGTTGTGACGAGACGCCGACCGTCGGTACTCGCCGCGACCGAAACGTACTCTTCGAGACCGAAGCTCACCGCGTGGGAAACGAGCCGCTTGACGTCCAAGGCGTACAGCCCCGACCCGGAACCGTCCGTCCGCGGCACCGTGTAGAGCAGCGTGCGGTCATCCAGAAACGCGGGGTAGGCCACGCGCGAGTGGTGATTCGTCAACCGCTCGGCCGTCCCACCAGTCGACGGGATTCGCCAGATATCCATGTCGAATGGGCTCGGCCTGCCGTGGACGAAATAGACGAAGCGGGCGTCCGGGGACCACGTCGGGTAATGATTGTGGACTCCGGGCTTGTCGATGAGGATCTGCCTGGGATTAGCGCCATTGCGGTCACCAATGAAGATGGGGTCGCCGGGAGCGCTCGTGTGGTAGAGCGTCCGCAAACGGTCCGGGGACCATACGATCTCCACCGCTGTCGGTAGAAACGGGCGCGGGGTTCCGCCCATGGTCGGCACGAGCCACGCGTCGTCCTGGTTTTCCGCAGTCCGGGATGTGATCCGGATCGTCACATGCGCGTCGTCGCCGGAGAAACCGACGTTGCGGACCCGATCGTTGTAGCGGTCTGGAGATTGGCCCTTGGAGAGGTTGAGAAACTCGCCGCTTGCCAACTGGGTTACCCAATCGTCGAACGGACCGTCGCGATCGGAGACGAAGGCGACGAACTTTCCGTCGCTCGAGATCGCCGCGTCGAGCTCCGAGCCCTCCCAATCCGTCAAACGCGTAAACCGCGCGCTGGCGAGCGGGTTCTTCCAGAAATAGTCCCGTTGTCGCAGACGCCATCCGGCGACGCCGGCGGCCAGCAAGATTGCGACGCCGATCGCGGCTAAAATCCACCGGCGCCGCCGAGGAGCCGGCACGGGATCGGCCGGGTGCACTCCGACGGAGCTCGTTGCCTCGGAAACGCGCTCGCGCACCGTTGCAAGCTCCTTGGCCAGATCGTCCGTCGAGGTGTACCGATTCCGAGGCTCCTTGGCGAGGCATCGCTCCACAATCCAGCGCACCGGTGTCGGGATCTTGCCGTTGAGCTCGGCGATCGGCTGCGGCTCGTCCTGGATGATCGCCGTGAGCGTCTGCGGCGCCGAGTTCCGCTGGAACGCGCGCTTCCCGGTGGCCATTTCGTACAGGATCGAGCCGAAGGAGAACTGATCGGACCGGAAATCCACCCGTTGCCCGGCCGCCTGCTCGGGAGACATGTAACCCACGGTCCCCATGACGACACCGGCCTCGGTCCCGCCCGTAATCGTTACGGCTTGCTCCGTCTGTCCGCTATCCGAATCCGGGTGCGTTAATTTCGCCAAACCGAAATCGAGGATCTTGACGACGCCGTCGCCGGTGACCATCACGTTCTCGGGCTTTAGATCCCGATGGACGATGCTCGAGGCATGAGCCTTGGCCAGACCGTCGGCCACCTGAGCGGCAATCGAAAGCAACTTGCGCAGAGCAAGAGGACCGGTATAGAGCAGCTCCCGCAAAGTCTTTCCGTCCACCAGCTCCATGACGATGAAAGAGGTGGAATCGATCTGCCCGATCTCGTGGATGGTCACGATATTGGGATGGTTCAAGGCGGAGGCCGAACGCGCCTCCCTCTCGAAGCGCTTCAGGCTTGCCGCGTCAGAAGACAGCCTGGCCGGCAGGAGCTTGACCGCGACTTCGCGTTGAAGCCGAGTGTCCCTGGCCCGGTAAACTTCCCCCATCCCGCCAGCGCCGAGCAAGCCCAGCATCTCGTACGGGCCCAGCCGCGAATGCACTGAGACGGTCATAGGATCTCCGGAGAATCCTATCGTGGGACGGCCCCGGAGCTTCTAATGGTAGTCACCTGAAGCCAGTTTTCCTGGTCTCCGGCGAATTCCCTGCCGAACTCTTAGAAGCCTTATCCCCTTGAAGATCGGAGCGCCGGACCTGGGCAATACGCTCGACGCGCTCCCGGCCGGTCGCGCGATTGAGTCGGCAGTGAGGCGCGCGTTCGACCGGTCGATCGACCGAATCTGAGTCGTCCTACGCGGCCGTCGGTGCGCTTCGATCGACTCCCTCCGGACGAAGATGTCCTCGATCAGCGGGTCGAACAGGCGGGCGATCTCTGAACGCGAGCGGAAGGCCGCGGTCGTGCTCTCGGGTCTCGGGCCTGTAGATCGCCTGACGCGAGACTCCGAGCCCGTCGGGTGACATCAGACCCAGGAGGACGCACCCCTCACGGCACCGCGCTGATCGGTTCTCTCAGAATCTCTGCCAGGGTCTCCGGATCGATGTTCCCGCCCGAGACCACGCAGACGATCTTCCCCTTGCCGGCCTTGCCGGCGAGCGCGGCCGCGAGAGGCGTGGCTCCGGCGCCTTCGGCCACGACCCGCGCGCGGGAGACTAAAAGGCGTACCGACGCGCGAATCTGTTCGACCGACGCGACCAGCGATCCCGCGAGGACGCTGCTCGCGAGGGGCCACATCTCGTCGAGGAGGGTCCGGGCGCCGATGCCGTCGACGAAGCTCGGCGCGTAGTCCGTCTGGACCGGCCGCCCCGCGGCGAGAGAGGCGGCGAACGGCGCCGCTGTCTCCACCTCGCATGCAAACGTCTTCGCTTTCGACCCGCTGCCCGACATCGCCAGCGCGATTCCGCAGGAGAGCCCGCCTCCTCCATACGGCACCAGGACCGCGTCCGCATCGGGAAGGTCCTCCAGAATCTCGAGCCCGACCGTGCCATTGCCCGCGATGACCGCCGGATCGCTGAAGGGGTGCACAAAGAACCCGGGCACGTCCGGGTGCCCGTGGTCGACGACCGTCTTCCACCAGCGCTCGTGCGGGAGCTTGACGATCTTTCCACCGAGCCGCTCGATCGCGGCGAGCTTCGTGGCGGGCGCGTGATCCGGGACGATGACGGTGCAGGGGACACCCATCCGGCGGGCGTTCCAGGCCACGCCCTGCGCCATGTTGCCGGCGCTGGCGGTGACGACGCCGTCGTGGAGCGCTTCGGGACGGGCAAGACGCATCGCGTTCGCCGCCCCGCGCAGCTTGAACGAGCCGATCGGCTGCAGGTTCTCGAGCTTCAGCCAGATCTCGGTGTCCGGCAGGTCGATCGAGAAAGGAACCAGCGGCGTTCGGAGGATGACATCCACGATCCGTTCGCGCGCGGAACGGATCTCGTCGATCGGGACCGGCTCAATCTTCATCTCGGGCTCCTCCCAGTTCGATCTCCAGCACGTCCGGCTCCTCGCGGGCGCGATCCGCGAGGAAACGAGCACAGGCCACGTCCTCGACGGCCAGCCCGACAGATTTGAAGAGCGTGATCTCCGCAGCGGCGCCGCGGCCGGGCGCGCTCCCGGCGATCACGTCTCCGATCTCGGCGACGATGTGCGCGTCCCCGATGGCACCCTCGTTCTTCGCCATCACGAAGTCTCCGGCCTCCGCGATCGCGGACTCGCGGCGATCGACGTACAGCCGCGAACGGCGCACCGCGTCGGTGTCGAGCTCGCGCGCCGACGCGACGCTCGAGCCGACCGCGTTGACGTGCGCTCCCGCCGAGATCCAGTCGCCCTGGAGGACCGGCGTCCGAGAGGACGTGGCGACGCAGATGATTTCCGCTCCTTCCACGGCCGCGCGCACCGAGGAGGCGGGCTCCACCGGGATGTTCCAGCGCGCGGACTCCCGCCGTGCGAACGCCGCGGCGCGCTCAGGACGGTGGCTGGCGACGCGGACCCGCCGGACCGGGCGCACGGCGAGCATGGCCTCCAGGTGCGTCCTCGCCTGGACTCCCGATCCCACGAGCGCCAGATCGGTCGCGTCTTCGCGCGCGAGCGCCCGCGTCGCAGCGCCAGAAACGGCGGCCGTCCGGATCGCCGTGATGGAAGTCGCGTCGATCACGGCGAGAAGGCTGCCGGTCTCGGGGTCGAAGAGAAGGACCGCGCCCTGGTGCGAATCGAGGGCGGTGCCTTCGTTGCGGGGGAAGAAGCTCACGACCTTGACCCCGAGGGCTTTTTCTCCGCCGAGAAACGCCGGCATCAAACCGAGCGCGCCCGCTTTCTCCGGAAGCCAGAGGATCGATCGAAGCGGCAGGAGCGTCTCGCCGCGCGAAAGCGACGCCAGAACGCTCTCCATCAGCGCGATGCACCGATCCATCGGAAGCAGGCGCGAAACCTGACGCTGCGGGACGATCAGGGTGGAAATGGGAGGTCCTCCCGCGAAGATATTACCCGGCGGTCGTTGTTTTCCTCACCCCTCGCCCGGGGAGAGGGAGAGCGTGAGGGGTCCGGCCCGCCTGCTGGATGACCGCGGAAATCTTCCGGCGGAATCGCTCGTAATACGCTCTGAAGCCTCGCGAATATCAGGAGGGGTTTCATGACCAGAGGGATTCCGCGGCCGCTCTCGCAGACGACGTTCGAATACGGCGACTACCGCCGATTCCGGGTCTCGATCGAAACGGCCACGGCCCCACCGGGGGGTCGCTGAGAGATGAGAGTGCGCAGGATTCCCGACGCGCGGCCGCCGCAGCAGGCGGACCTCTTCATCGAAGAATTCGAAACGCCCGCCGGGCGCCTCCGGGCGACGGTCGACGCGGGCGGGACGCTCGTCCGCCTGAACTTCTGCAGGAAGCGGGCGCGTGCCAGGAAGGTCGTCCGTGCGGCGGCGTGCGCCCCGATCCGGCGGCAGCTTACCGAATATTTCGAAGGCCGGCGGACAGCCTTCGATCTTCCGCTCGCGCCTCCCGGCACCGCTTTTCAGCGGCGGGTCTGGGCAGAGCTCGTGAAGATCCCATACGGCGCGCGCTCCACGTACGGCGAGCTCGCGCGGAAGATCGGGAGTCCAGCGGCCTCTCGCGCGGTCGGAGCGGCGAACGGCGCGAACCCGATCGCGATCGTCATCCCGTGCCACCGCGTCGTCGGGAGCGACGGATCTCTGACCGGCTATGGCGGAGGCCTGCCGCTGAAGCAGTGGCTCCTCGCGCACGAAGCGGGAGCCCGCCCGCTCTTCTGACGGGTTATCCCTGCGCCACCGAAAGGAAGGCGGCGGGCGGTGTCATCTCGACGAAGGCGCTGTCTGATCCGAGACTCATTTCGCGCCGCTCGCCGGCGTGACGATGCCCTCAAAGCCCTGGCCTTCGAGCTTCGCGAGCGTCTCCTCCGCCTTGCGGCGCGAATCGAAGGGACCGACCTTCACGCGCGAGAGCCCGCGGAACGGCTCCAGATACACGGGCCGTCCTGTGGAGCGCACCCGGTCCGCGTGGCGCTCTGCCCGCTCCGTCTCTCCAAACGTGCCGACCTGCACGGCCCACTGGCCCGTCGGCGACACCGGCTCGCGTTCGGGGGCGCGCGTCACGATCGCCAGGCGCACGTTTCCGGTGCCGGGTCCCAGGATCCCGATCTCTCCGGCGGCCGCCCGCGACAGGTCGATGATCCGCCCTTTGATGAAGGGTCCGCGGTCGTTGATCCGCACGCGGACCGTCCTGGAATTGTCGATGTTCGTGACGTCGAGGACGGTGCCGAGCGGAAGCTGGCGGTGTGCGGCGGTCAGCCGCGACGAGTCGTAGATCTCTCCCGAAGCGGTCGGCTTGCCCTCGAAGCCGTCATGTCCGCCGTACCAGGAGGCGACCCCTTCCTCGATCCACGTCGGCCTGCCTTCGGCCGAGACTCCGGAAGGCGGAGCCGGGGCGGGGCCGGGCGTCGTGCGGGACGCGCACGCGGGAATGAGAGCGGCGGCGGCGAGCAGCAGAGCCAGCGCGCCGCTGGCGCGGACGCGCCGGACAGCCTGGCCGCGCGGGCCGACCCGGCCGCGCCGGACGACCCGACTGTGTCCGACAACCCCGCCGTGCCGGCGGACGTCGAGCCTCAAACCCGGACCTCCGCGGGAGCCGCGTCGGCGGCGCCGGCGAGCGCCGGGTCGAGCTCTTCCCGAACGAAGATCTCGACCTGCTCGGCGGAGCGGCCGATGAGTCGCGCGGGGCTGGCCGCCGCCGCGACGTTGCCCGCGTCGAGGCCGAAAGCGGCGTCGCGGCTGATGCGGTCGAGCAGGTCGGCCGGAGCTCCGTCCGCCGCTCGCTTTTCGGCGGAGGCGCGCGCGTGGACTCGGAGCTTCTCGTGCAGCTCCTGCCGGTCGCCCCCGCGGCGCACGGCCTCCATGAGGACGTCTTCCGCCGCAAGGAAGGGGAGCTCGGCCTCGAGGCGCCGCCGGCACACCTCCGCGTGGACGACGAGCCCGGAGAAGACGTTCTCGAGGAGGATTAAGACGGCGTCGACGGCGAGGAAGGCCTCGGGGATCGCGATGCGCTTGTTCGCGGAATCGTCGAGTGTCCGCTCGAGCCACTGCGTCGAAGCCGTCATGGCGGTGTCGAGCGACAGCGCGATGACGTGGCGCGACAGCGAGCAGACGCGCTCGGCGCGCATCGGGTTGCGCTTGTACGGCATCGCGGAGGAGCCCACCTGCGCCGTCTCGAACGGCTCCTCGAGCTC
>JBDTRB010000133.1:0-8763 GCA_039931865.1 Acidobacteriota bacterium
CGGAGGCGACGGCGACGGATAGAATCCCGCCATTCCATGAGCCTCGCCGCAGGCACCCGCCTCGGGTCTTTCGAAGTTCTCGGCCCGCTCGGTGCGGGAGGGATGGGAGAGGTTTACCGCGCGAGCGATCTGCGTCTCGGCCGGGAAGTCGCGATCAAGATCCTTCCCGAGATCTTCGCCGAGGACCCGGATCGGCTGGCTCGCTTCGAGCGCGAGGCCCGCCTTCTCGCTTCCGTGAACCACCCCGGGCTCGCGGCGATTTACGGTATCGAGCAGGCCGGCTCCTTGCGCTACATCGTCATGGAGCTGGTGCCGGGCGAGACGCTCGCGGAGCAGCTCGCGCGCGGGCCTCTCGCGATTCAAGAGGCGCTGCGGCTTGCCCGGCAGATCGCGGAGGCTCTCGAAGCGGCGCATGAAAAGGGAATCGTCCACCGGGATCTGAAACCCGCGAACATCAAGGTGACCCCCGACGGCAAGGTGAAAGTCCTCGACCTCGGTCTCGCGAAAGCGATGGACCCGAAGATCGAGACGGGAGACACGTCGCAGTCGCCGACGATGATGCTCGATCAGACCCGCCCCGGCGTCATCCTCGGCACCGCCGAGTTCATGAGTCCCGAGCAGGCGCGCGGGAAGGCCGTCGACAAGCGAACCGACATCTGGGCGTTCGGCTGCATCCTTTACGAGATGCTCTCCGGCTGGCGCATCTTCCGCGGAGAGACGATCTCGGACGTCCTCGCCGCCATCCTGACGTCAGAGCCGGAGTGGAACCGCCTTCCGAGGCAGACGCCCCCGCGCGTCCGGGACCTCCTGCAGCGCTGCCTGAAGAAGGACGCGAACGAACGCCTGCGGGACATCGGAGACGCGCGGCTCGAGCTCGCTGGCGAATCGGCGAATTCCGGCGTCGGTGCTCTCGCGGCGGAAACGCCGCGCCCGCGGCGCGCCTGGCTGATCGTGGGGACGATCGCCGTCGTCCTCGCCGCGGGGGGCGTCTGGTCGGCGCTCCGCACCCGCGCCGCCCCGGCGGCGGCGGCTCTCTCGGAGGGCTCGCTCGTCGTGCTGCCCGCGCACGTCATCAGCGATTCTCCAGGTGGTCAGGCGTTCGGGGACGGCATCGTCGAGACCCTCTCGGTGCGTTTGAACGAAGTGCCCGGTATCCAGGTCGTGACGCCCCGCGCCGCGGTGGCCGCGTCGGACACGAGCTCGGATCCCTTCGGCGCGGCGCGCAGCGTCGGCGCCAACCTGGTCGTAAAGAGCTCGGTGCAGCGAAGCGGCGGACGGCTCCGCATCGTGTACTCGGTGTGGAATGTGCGAACGCGTTATCAGGTCGCGGGAGGGACGGTCGACGGCTCGCCGTCGGAGTTCTTCGGGATGCAGGACCAGGTCGCGGCGCAGGTCGCGAAGGGCCTGAAGCTGCCGATGCGCACGCGCAGGACTCCGGCCCCCTCCGGCCTCGACACCGCGGAACAGCAGCAGCGCTACACAGAGGCTCTCGGACATCTGCAGCGATACGACCGGCCGAAGTCCGTCGAGGCCGCCGTCTCTATCCTGCGCGATCTGGCGTCGAAGGCGCCGTCCTCCCCTCTCGTCTTCGCGGCGCTCGGGCGCGCCGATCTGGCCTCCTACATCCTCACCCACGACGCGGCCTGGGCTCAGCGCGCCAGGGACGACTGCCAGAGGGCGCGTCAGCTCGACGCGAACCTTCCGGAAGTGCACGTCACCCTCGGGCAGCTGCTCACCCGCACCGGACGCCCGGCGGACGCCGTAGCGGAATTTCAAAGCGCACTGGCGCTGCAGCCCGACTCGGTGGAGGCACTGCTGGGGCTCGGGAACGCGCTCGAGCGCGGGGGACGCGCCGCGGAAGCCGAGGCCGCCGTCCGTCGGGCGATCGCGCTTCAGCCCGCGTACTGGGCGAGCTACAACCAGCTCGGCACTTATCAGTACAACGCGGGCCGGTTCGCCGAGGCCGCCGCGCAGTACGAACGAGTCGTGGCTCTCACGCCAGACAACGTTCGCGGCTGGAACAACCTGGGCGGCGCCTGGTACCAGGCCGGCAACTTCGACAAGGCGCGGGACGCGTTTCAAAAATCCCTCGCAGTGAAGCCGAACGACGGAGCGAGCAGCAATCTCGGCACTTTGGAGTTTTTTCTCGGCCACTATCGGGAGGCGGCGCAAGCCTTCGAAGAGGCGACGAAGCTCACGCCCGCAAATCATCTCTACTGGAACAATCTCGGTGACGCCCGCCGCTGGACTCCTGAGCTCCGCGGCTCGGCCGCTGACGCCTACAGCCGGGCACTTTCGCTGGCGAATCAGACCCTCGATGTGAACTCCAAGGACGTGTCTGCGCATTTGACGGCCGCGAATACACTCGCAAAAACCGGCAGAATCCAACAGGCGCGCGAACACATGAAGCAGGCGCTCCTTCTGGGGCCGGACGACCCCGATTCCCTCATGGAAGCGGGCGTGGTCGCGCAACTCGACGGGAAAACGAAAGAGGCGCTCCAGTGGATCGAGAAGGCTCGGTCGAAGGGTCTCGGCGCCGCACAAGTCGAGCACGAGCCGGAATTTCAAACCTTGCGGGATCTCCCCGCTTTTCGAAACGCCGTAAAGGGCCGGGGATAACCGCTTCGACAAGAAAGAAGGGAGGTCTCGTGTCTGATTTTCGTAATCTTGGGAAGGCACTGCTCGTTTCGGCGGCGCTGATCATCCCGGCGGGTTGCGCCGAGATGCGACCAGAGGGTGAGCACCGCTTCAAGATCGCCTTCGACGTGGCCGGCGACGTAAGAGACGAAATTCGGGACCTCAAAAAGGACGCCAAGGACCCTTCGCCTGATGTCACGGTGATCGCCGTTTATAGGGATACCACCACTTCACCCACGACCATCCGACTGAGTCCGAAGAATGTCTATGTGAAGGCAGGTGTCCACGCCATCGTCTGGTACTCGCCGGACGGAGGCAAGCTGATCATCGACCCGGATGGACTCTTAAGAGACGTCAAATGCAAAAAAGCCGTCTGCTCGATAAAACACTTCAAGGCGGGCGACACCAGCTTCCCCTATTCCGGGAGTCTTGACGGGATCACTCTCGATCCCCGCATAGAAATCGTGAACTGAGGTCCGGTACCGTTCTGGCATCCCGGTTGCTGTACGCCGGCCGGAGGTTCACGGAGATGTCAACTCGCGAGAGTGAGAAAAAAAAAGGGCTCGGTCGCTCTTTTCCTGGAAACGTTTTCGTACAAGGTCACGAGCTGGGCCGGCAGCAGCTGGGCGTTCGCGATCGCCTGCGTGGTCATCCTCGCGTGGGGTGTGACCGGGCCGATGTTTCATTATTCGGACACCTGGCAGCTCGTGATCAACACCGGCACCACGATCGTCACCTTCCTCATGGTGTTCCTCATTCAGCGCGCCCAGAACAAGGAATCCCGGGCGGTGCAGCTGAAATTGAACGAAATCATCGCGGCCGTGCAGGGCGCGAGCAACCGTCTGATCGACGTCGAGAGCCTCTCGGAGGCCGAGATCTCCAAGCTGCAGGAGCATTTTGGTGAGATCAAACAGATCGCGAAGACAGAGGGGGACTACAGGACTTCCCACTCCATCGAGGAGGCGCAGCAGGCGCTGGACGACAAGCAGCAGGAGCTCAACGAGAAGCGCAACGACGGGAAGAAGCAGGCGATAGACGCCAAGCGGACTCTGAAGCTCGCCAAGCCCGCGGCTGGCGGAAAGGGCGGGGGCGCTAAGTAGCCCGCGGGGAAGAGAACCGCGGGCGATGAACTCGCCCGCGGTCTCTGGACCTAGCGGTCGCCCCGGTCTCCATACCCGGATTCGACTTTCGTGCGCGCCTTCTTTCGCCGGTCCGCGGCGAGCGAGCGGCCCACTTCGTCCATCTCGAGGAACTGGCCTTCTCCGTCGCGGTGAGCGAAAAAGCTCCCCGTGGGTGTCTTCACCAGGTCTCGCTTCCCGGAACCGCGCTTCTTCGCGGAGGTCTTCGTGCCTTTCGAGGCGCCGGTGGATTTCGAACGGGCCGTCGACTTGGACCGGGATTTTGCCTTGGTTTTCGACCCGGTTTTGGATCCCGCCTTCTTCCCGCCGGATTTGGCCTTCGATCGCGTCTTCGACCCGCTCGACTTCTTCGCGCCCGATTTGGGTGTCGCCATCACGTTCCTCCTTGCATACGAAAGCGCTTTGATGCACACGAAGGCTTATCAGACCGCGAACCACCGCTGAGGCTCAAGTGACCGGATTTCTCAAGACCCGACTTCCTCTTCCCGGGCAACCCCGGGGAATAACATTATCCCGCTCAAAAAAGTGCAGGAACCGTGCCCCCTTCGGCATTCCTGCGTGGCAAGCACATTGCTCTTCTTGCTCTTCGCCCGGGAAAAGGAGTCGTCATGCGCGCCATCTGGAGCGGCCACCTCACCTTCGGACTGATCTCGATTCCGGTCGGCGTCTATTCCGCCGTCGAGACGTCGGAACGCGTCTCGTTCCGCCTTCTGCATCGCAAGGACATGGCTCCCATCCAGTACCGCAAGGTTTGCAGCGAGGAAGGCATCGAGGTCCCGAACGACGAGATCGTCAAAGGCTACGAGATCTCGAAGAACAAGTACTCGGTCGTCGAAAAAGAGGAGCTCGAGGAGGCCCAGGGGAAGCTCGGCGAAGGGGACCGGAGCATCGACGTTCTCCAGTTCGTGGAGTTCGGCGCGTTGAACCCGCTCTCATTCGAAAAGCCGTACTACCTCGCCCCGATGAAGGGGGGAGAAAAGGCCTACGGCGTCCTGCGGGACGCTCTCCTCGACGCCAACCGAGTGGGAATCACGCGATTCCATCTCCGGTCCAAGCCGCTTCTCGCCGCACTCATCCCCGGCAAGAAGGCTCTGTCGCTCGAGGTGCTCAGATCCTTCGACGAACTCCGCGACCCCGGCTCGCTTCCGATCCCGGCGTCGACGATGAAATCCAGCGAGGTCAAGATGGCGCGTCTCCTGATCGACCACCTCTCGACCGAAGATTGGGATCCCACGGCCCATCCGAACGAATACCGCCAGGCGCTCCAGAAACTCCTCGCGTCGAAAAAGAAGTTCGCGGTGGCGCAACCGGCGCGCGGAAAGAAGAAGGGCGAAGAAAACGTGGTGGATCTGATGGAGGCTCTCCGGCAGAGCGTCGCGAAAGCAGGCGCGCGTCCGAAGGCTAAGAAAGCGGTGTCGAAGCGCGGCGCGGCCTGAAAACCGGCAGGGTCGAGCCTGAAACCGGGAGGGTCGAGCGGAAGCTCAGCGTTCAGCGCTCGGAATTTCCCCCGTTGCCTCTCGGTTCCAGACTCGCCGCCACTAGATTTTCTTTCGCTTCTTTCGCCACCTCGCGGCGGGTGCGCGTTGGAACTCTCTCATCGTGAGCGCCACGCCTTCTGCGAGGGGACGGGTCCAGGAATCGCCCCCGAGATCGTCGGACGCCCGACGCCGGCGCGAATTCGAGATGGCCTTCACGGCGCGATGCACTTCGCCCACACCCTCCGCCTCGCCCCGGGCGGCGCGCCGGATTGCGATAAAGAGCTCGGGGCCGTCGCCGAGTACGAGCTCGTTCTGCCCGCGACGGAGCACGGCCCAGCCCGAAAGCGCGCCGCATTCTTTCGCGAGTGCCTCCGGATCGCGCGAACGCAGCGTCAGTCCATGAAATCCGAGCGGCGTGGGTCGCTGCTTCAGACGAATTGCTTCATACGAAGAGAGTCGATGTCCTGCGCCGGGTCTCACCGGAGAGCACGCCGTTCAACCCGAGCAGCGCGAGCGAACGGCGGATGACTTCTTTCCGGGCGGAGCTCGCGAGGACCACCGGGATGCCCTCTCTCCGCATCGCCCGGATCGCGGCCGCGGCGCCGGGAAAGGGCCGGACATCCTTCCGGAACCGTTCCAGATAGAGCTCCGTCTGGACCGCCCCCATAGCGCTCGAAAGGATCGAATGCTCGGCCGGAGTCACGAAGTCGCGGAGCAGCTCCTTTCCGCCTTGCCGACGTGCGGGCGAATCGACGCCGGGATGTCGCGGCCAAATCTCGAGAGAGCGCGGCTCCACGCCTCGGCGTGCGCATCGTTGGAATCGACCAGACAGCCGTCCAGATCGAGGAGCACGGCTCCATATTTTTTTTCGCCGCCGGCTCTCTTGTCTCGGCGAAGTGCGAACATCGGGCCACGGGAGCTCCCATGGCCGCCGCGAAGGCCTCGCGGCACGCCGCTTGCGTCCTATCCGGTCTTCACCAAGGAGCGTCAATGCCCGAAGACAGATCCTCCGACTCCCCCGACTCCCCGACCCGGCCGGCTCCCCGCCGCCGGTCCCCGCGACGCAAGCCGGCGGCTTCGACGCCGGATCGCGAGGCAGCGGCGACCCCTCGCGAGCTCGAGGCTGTGAAGACCGCCCTGAGCCCCGGCGTTCCCGAGTCTTCGCGCGCGACGGCGGGCGGGCGCAGTGTCGAGGAGCCTTCCCGGCCCGATCCCCGGAGCGAGCAGAACGACCGCGTGTTCGACGAACTGGTCGACTACGGATCGCCGGCTCGAGACCTCAATCGCCTCGCGTCGCGGAATCCCGGAAGGGCGCTGCTCGGAGCGCTCGCGGTCGGGTTTGTGGTCGGGTTCGGCGTCGGAGTCCTGGTCGCCCGGGACTGACGGAGAACCCGGAGCGGCGATCGACCCGCACCCGCGTCGGCGCTTCCACAGCGAGTCCGCCCCATCTTCCGAGTGCGAACCCGGCGGGGGCTTCCGTGAACCCGTGAACCCGTCACCTCGCGGCCCCGAAACAAGAAAGCCGCCGGCCCCGAAGGACCGGCGGCTTTCGAAAAATGCGAATCCGAATCAGGAACGAACGCGGTCCCACGCATCGCGCGTGGCTTCGCGGACTTCGTACCACGCCTGCTTCGTGTTGCCCTTCGACTTATCCCATCCGCGCTCGAGCTCGGACTCGGCTTCGTCGAACTTCCGGTTCTTGTTCTCCGGCCGCGACGCGCTCTCCCACCCGTAACGGTAGGCGGGCTCGTAGTCGTCGAAGCTCCGGTCCTGCTTGTAGTACGGCCGATTCTTGTAGTTCTCGCGCCAGTAGCTGGTCTCCCGGGTGGGATCGATCGCTTCGCCGGCGGCATGACCCGCCGCGCCGCCCGCGACCGCTCCGATCGCGCCGCCCACGACGGCGCCAATCGGCCCGCCGACGACACCACCGACCGCCGCCCCTGCCGCCGCTCCGCCGGCCGACCCGACGCCGGTGCCGACCGGATGCGAGCCGGGCTCGCCCGTCAGCGGATCCCGATTCGCGTCACCCCGGTCGTTGCGATCCATCCGTTTGTCGTCGTCCATGAGACCTCCTCTTGTGAGTGTTTCCCGTGCTTCGCTCTCCCGCGTCACCGCGGGCTCAGCGTTACGAGTCGTCGTCGTCCCGATCCTTGTCGCCCGGACCACCGCGTCCGCCGCGCGCGCGCTCGAATGCATCTCGAGCGGGATCCCGGGCCTGGTCCCAGTTCGCGAGGCTTTCGGTGTTCGATGCTTCCCAGTCGCGCTTCAAGTCGAGCTCGACTTCTTCGAAACCGCGGTTGCGGTACTCCGACTGCCCCGCGCGCTCCCATCCGTATCGATAGGAGGGCTCGTAGTCCGAGTACTCCTTCTGCGCTTCGTAGTAGGGGCGCCGCCGGAAGTTTTCGCGCCAGTAGTCGCCTTCCGCCACCGGGTCCAGGTCTTCTCCCGCGGCCAGGCCGCCCGTTCCCGTCGAGACGGCGCGATCGCCGCCGGTGCGAACCATCCCGGGCCCGCCCATGACTGGTCCGTCCGTCTCGAGCTCGCGGTTGTGGGATTTGCCGATTCCGAACTCGGCGGTGTCGTCCATATCTTCCGGGCCGAAGCCGCCGGAGTCGCTGTCATCCCTCTCGCTCATCGGGAACCTCCACGCTTCCGAAAAGCAAAAGCTGCACCAGAACCGGTCCCGGTTTCTCCTCGCACGGAAATCGGCCCAACTCGCCCTTTCCATTGCTCGCGCGGTACGAATTTTGCGTAGAATTTTGGGCAGCCGCTGCACAACCGAAATTCCCTTGACGAAACCCGAACTCCCCGTGGAAGCTTGTAAAAGCTCGCCGCTATGCGAGAAGAGTCGACAGTTGCCGGGAGATCTTTCGGGAAAGGAATGCCGATGAAGACGCCTTCCGGTAGTCCCGACGAAAACGGCCGCAACGGCAGCGCCATACGGACTCAGCCCTGGGGAGGGTGAGGCGCGTGGTCGCGGCCGCGTCCGCCAAAAGGACCCGGCCGGATCCCGCCGCGAACGCGGACACCCCCCGGGCGGCCACCGAGGTGGGCAGCGGAGCGCTTATGCGCGTTCTCGTCGTCGAGGACGATCTGGACGCCCGGGAAGGGCTAAAGAACCTGCTGGAGATGTGGGGGCACGCGGTCGACGTGGCCGGGAACGGAAAGGACGGCATCGAGCAGGCGATACTCCATCGGCCGCGCGTCGCGCTGATCGACATCGGGCTGCCCGAGCTCGACGGTTACCAGGTCGCATCGCGGATCCGGGAGGCGCTCGGAAGCACGGACATCTTCCTGGTCGCGATCACCGGCTACGCGGATGCCCGCGAGCGCGCGCACGCCCTGGAGAACGGATTCGACGCGCACGTCGCAAAGCCGATCGATTTCTCGAAGCTCTCCTCGATTCTGGAGGCGAAGAAGGTGGAGAGCGCTCAGGTGCGCGTCAAAGGATAACCGTCGCTCACGTCGCCCACGTCGCCCACGTCGCCTCCGCTCACTCCGTTCGCTTC
>JBDTRB010000134.1:0-8671 GCA_039931865.1 Acidobacteriota bacterium
AGGTTCGTGAAGATGCAGTCGGCGCGGCCCGCGCGCAGCGCCTCTCGGGTTTTGGAAATGCCCTCGGCGTCGGATCCCGTATGGACCGAGTCGGAGATGCCGCGCCCCGAGAAGATGTCGACGATCTTTCCGACGCCATAGACGTGCCGTCCCGCCGCGACGAGCCGGTCGAGCCAGGTCTCGCCCGAAGGTGGGACGGTGAAGTCCCGGCGGTTCGCGGTCCGGGTATAGGCGCCGGAGCTTCCGGTGAAGGGTCTCGCGATCACGCGGCCGACGTTGTGGTCCCCGGTCAGGATCGTTCTGGCGTGGCGGCAGATGTCCCACAGGCGCTCGGCCGGCCACAGGTCCTCGTGGCACGCCACCTGGAAAACGGAGTCTCCCGACGTGTAGAGGATCGGCCGTCCCGTTGCCTGATGCTCGGGCCCGAGCTCTTTTAAAATCTCTGTCCCGGAAGCTGCCCTGTTCCCGAGAACTTTCTTTCCCGCGTATGCCTCGAACGGCAGGACGACTTCGGAGGGAAATCCGTCGGGATAGAGAGGGAACGGCCGCTCGGTGACCAGTCCCATCATTTCCCAGTGCCCCGTCGTCGTATCTTTGCCGGCCGAAAGCTCTGAGAGCCGCCCGCGGGCGCCGGCGGGCGCGCCGAGGCCCACGAGCGCGAGGAGGCCGAGCCGCTCCAGATTCGGGAGCGGAGTGGGATGGGCCGCGAGCGCGTGCCCCAGGGTGTCGCTCCCCGCGTCGCCATAAGCATCCGCATCAGGCGCCGCTCCGATCCCCAGACCGTCGCAGACCAGGACGACGATCCGGCGGCGGGTCACCGGGAGTGCCTCGGTCTCCTCAGAGCTTCTGCCGGGCGTCCGCGCGATAGGGCGAGTTCGGGTAGTCGCTCACGAGCCGCTGGTACGTCGCGCGCGCGTCGGCCGCGGCGCCCGACTTCTCGTAAATCTCTCCGAGCGCGAACATCATCGCGTCTTTGGGCGCAGCGGAATCCGACGATTCGATCGCGCGCTTCAGGCGGTCGATCGCCTCCGTCGTCTTTCCCGCGGCGGCGAGAAGCCTCGCCTGGTCGAGCTCCGCGGCGGCCGCGACCTCGCCCTTTCCGGAGCGTGCCGCGCGCGACAACCGTTCGACTGCTTCCGAAGACTTCGAGTCACGCGCCGCCAGCACGACCCCCGCCGCGCGTCCGGCCGAGGTCCCGCTGCTCTTCGCGGCCTTCTTCAGGTGGTCCTCCGCTTCGCGGTCGCGCTCCGCGGCCGTGGCGAACGTCCGGACAGCGCCGGCCGCGGCGGGCTGCCCGGCGACCGGGGCGGCCAGAGCGGCCAGGCCCGCGGAGAGCTCCCGCCCGGCTTCGTTTTCGCGGTAGCTTCGAAACGTCACGAAGGCGGCCGCCAGCACGACGATGCCGCCGAAGATCGCCGCGCCCTCGACGACGCCCCGCCGGTGGTGCGAGACGTAGTCGACCGTCTTTCCCATCGAGTCGGCGAGGTCGTTGCGCTTCAAGGCCCTGCGGTCGATTCTTTGGGTCATGAAATCTCCAGCGGGCGATTATGTCCGAGGGGGTGCGGGGGTTCAAGGCGGGGTGCGCGCCGGGCGCCAGGAGGCGGGCCGACCTCGAGGTGGCTCGGAAGTTACGAGGTTCGGCTCGCGATCAGCTTCCGTTGTTCCAGCGCCATGGGCTGGGCACGAAGTTGACCTCGCCGGCGTTTGCGCCTTCGGAGCTCGGCAACCACTTCAGGAGAGTCACTTTCCCCGTGGAGCCGGTGTCGTCCACGCTGATCCGGAAGACGTTCCGGTTCGGGAAGTCGCCTGTCGCGTCGTTGTCCGCCATGTAGATGCCGCGGCAGCCGGCCACGCAGTTCACCGACCCCGCGGGCACGTAAGCCGTGTACGAGGAGCCCGGCGGGCTTCCCGGGAGAACGGGACGGATCGAGTTTCCCGCCTCCGGAGGGAGGATGGTGCCATCCGGCCGGAAGACGATCAGATCGACCCGCGTATTGATCCCGAGATAGGTGTCGAAGGCCACCGCGTCCGCGTCGTCCACCGCCCCGCCGCTCGGGGCCATGCGAAAAACGACCTTGTCGGGCACGTGGTAGTCGGCGAGCACGGTTTCGCCGACCGTGTAGGTGTAGTTGTAGGGAAGGTTGTCCACCCACGAGAAAACGCGATGATTCGGAAGGTCGACGGAGACGATGACCTGCTGGTTACGCCTCGCGGCCTGCATCCGCGCGGCGAGGACGATCGAGTGCACCTCCCGGACCGGCGCCCTCAGGTTTTCCCGTTTTACGAACCGGATGAGAATCGGAATCCCGATGCCGGCGACCATGGTCATGATCCCGATGACGCCGATTAACTCGGCCATCGTGAATCCGCGCTCCAAACGGCGGCGCCTTGAGCGTGGAACCGAGGCCGACGCTTGGGTGGGAACACGCCAGGTCATCAGGTCTCCTAAGTTGAGTTTTGATCATTTTATCCCATTTCCCGGGTTTTTCGGCGCCGAGAGCCCTCCGGGTCGCCCTTCACGCGGGCACCCACGGCGCCGTGGCACGTATACTTCGCCTCGTGCCGGACGACATCAAGATCACCGGAGAGCCCTCGGAACGCGGAGACCGCTGCAAGTACACGGTCGACCGGCCCCTGGTGCCGGGCGAATCCGCCTTCCTTTCAGCGCCCCTGCAGGCCGGGATTTCTCCCCTCGCGGAGGAAATTCTCGCTCTGGACAGCATCGAGTCCGTGCTCCTGGCCGAAAACGTCGTGACGGTGTCCGCGGTCCACCCGGTGGACTGGCCGGCCCTGGCGATCGGAAACGTCATCCGGAAACATCTCCGCGCGGGCGGCGCGATCGTCGCCGACCACTATTTTCGGGACCTCCCCTCCGAGGGCGATCTGAAGTGGGCGATCAGCGACCTGCTGGAGCGCCAGATCAACCCCGCCGTCGCTTCGCACGGGGGATTCGTCGAGCTGATCGACGTCAAGAAGAACAACGTCTACCTGCGGCTCGGCGGAGGGTGCCAGGGCTGCGGGGCGGCCGACGTCACCCTCAAACAGGGCATCGAAAAAGCGATCCGCGAGCTGGTGCCCCGCGTCGGCGAGATCCTCGACACCACCGACCACGGCGCCGGACGGAACCCGTACTTCTCGCCCGGAAAGTGAACGCGGCGGCCGCCGCCTGATTTCCGGTTCGGTTCCCTCCCGGTCTTTACGGGCCGGATCTTTCTTCCTGCGTCACGATCTGAAGCTTTGCGTGCGCCTCACGCAGCGCTCGTTCCGCTTCAGCCGGAGTGGCCGCGCGGCTGAACAGGAACCCGAGGTATCGCGATCCTTCGGGGAGCGGGACGAGCTTCTGGCCAGGACGCAGCGTGATCGTCGCCTCGACAATGCCGGGAACCTGCCGCGCCGCTTCGAGGCCCGAGACGCGCTCGAACGTGCCC
Organism: Acidobacteriota bacterium; assembly: GCA_039931865.1. Taxonomy (GTDB): domain Bacteria; phylum Acidobacteriota; class Thermoanaerobaculia; order UBA5066; family Gp7-AA6; genus JALYUA01. Next base: position 3,429 of record JBDTRB010000134.1, read on the forward strand.
GGGCGGGGAATCGGAATCATGAGGACCCCCGCCGCGACGTCTTCGCGCGGCGCGGGCGCCGGCATCCGCAACGCGTGGCGCAGGATCACTTCCTCCAGCGACATGCCCGTCCCGAACCGGAGCGTACGCGAGCAGAGGCCGCCGATCGAACGCGCCGCGGTCTCGATGAGCACGGGGCCCGCGCTGCCGATCCGCACCTCCGCGTGGACCGGCCCTTCGGTGAGCCCGAGCGCCCGCGAGGCGCGGAGGACGAGATCCGCGACCGCGTCGCGCGTTTCCCCGGGGAGCCGCGACGGCGTGACGTAGAGCGTCTCTTCGAAGAAAGGCCCCTCGAGCGGGTCCGGCTTGTCGAACAGGGCCAGGACCCGGAGCTCGCCGACGGAGAGCAGTCCTTCGAGCGCGACTTCGGGACCCGAGACGAAATCTTCCGCGAGGATCTCGCCGGCCGCTGCTCCCCCGCGCGTCCTGGCGTCGGGCTCGTCGAGGATTTTTCCGATGCGCTCCCACGCCGCCAGAAATTCGGCCGGGCGTTTCGCGAGAATGACGCCGCGGCTGGCCGCCAGAAACGTGGGCTTCAGAACGCACGGGTATCGAACCTCCGCGGCGGCGGCGGACGGATCGGACGTGCGAGGGAAGACCCGGTGCCTCGGAACCGCGACGCCCGCGGCCGAGAGAAGCTCGCGCATGCGTCCCTTGTGGCGTGCCGCCTCGGCGGCCTGGACGGACACGTGCGGGAGACCCAGCGCCTGAGCGATCGCGGCCGCCGCCACCGCGGTGTCGTCGTCCACGCCGACGACCGCGTCGATGGGCGGACTTCCGGCGGAAAGCTCGACCGCGCGCCGTGCCGACGCTTCCGGATCCCGGAAATCGAGTGTCCAGAGCCCTCCCGGATTGACAGGCGTGACGGCGCTCGCTTCTTCACTCGCGACGACGACGTCGGCGCCAATCCGCGAGGCGGCGTCGAGGAAGTCGCCCGAGCGGTAGGTCGTGGTCGGAAGCAGGAGGAGGACGCGCGGTGCCACGAGGGGATCGTATCCGCGGACAGGAGCGCCTTCCCCCCTGGACGCCGGGGCGGGGATCCCGGTTCCGCACGTACGATGCGGAGATGACTCGCGTACTTCTGACAGGGGCCACCGGCTACGTCGGCGGACGGTTGCGTCCGGCGCTCGAAGCGCGAGGCGTCGCACTGCGATGCCTGGTCCGCAGGCCGCAGGAGCTGCGCGGACGCGTTCCCTCTTCGACCGAGGTCGTCCCCGGCGACCTGCTGGAGCCCGCGTCCCTGTCCGCCGCGCTCGAAGGCGTCGAAACCGCCTACTACCTCGTGCACTCGATGGGCTCGGGCGACGACTTCGCGCGAAGGGATCGGGAAGCGGCGGCCAACTTCGGAGCCGCGGCGAAGGCGGCGGGGGTCGGGCGCATCGTGTACCTCGGCGGGCTCGGCGATCCGTCCGCGTCACTCTCGGAGCACCTGCGCAGCCGGCAGGCTACGGGCGACACACTTCGGGAATCCGGGGTCCCGGTCGTCGAATTCCGGGCATCCGTCGTGATCGGCTCCGGCAGCCTGTCGTTCGAGATGATCCGTGCGCTCGTCGAGCGCCTGCCCGTCATGATCTGTCCGAAGTGGGTTTCGGTCTCCACCCAGCCGATCGCCATCGAGGACGTCATCGCGTACCTGCTCGGCGCTCTCGATCTTCCCCCGGGCACCGCTGGCGTTTACGAGATCGGGGGGCCTGATCGCGTCACGTATGGCGACCTCATGCGCGAGTACGCCCGCCAACGGGGACTCCGCCGCGGCTTCGTTCCCGTTCCTCTTCTCACGCCACGGCTCTCGAGCCTCTGGCTGGGACTCGTGACGCCGCTCTACGCGCGCGTCGGTCGCACGCTGATCGACAGCCTCCGCAATCGCACGGTCGTCGAGCACCCGGAAGCCGCCGCCGCGGCGTTTGCCGTCAAGCCGCGCGGCATCCGCGAAGCGATCGCCCGCGCACTCGTCCGGGAAGAGAAAGAGCTGGCGCAGACGCGGTGGAGCGACGCGTTCTCGGCGTCGGGGCTGAGGGAGGGGCGCGGCGGAAACCGGCGAGTCGGCACCCGGCTCGTCGACAGCCGTGCCGTGATCGCGCCGGTGAGCCTGGAAGCCGCGTTCACGGCCATCCGCCGGATCGGCGGAGACGCGGGCTGGTACTACGCGAATTTTCTCTGGAAAATCCGCGGCTTCCTGGATTTGCTCGTCGGCGGAGTCGGGCTACGCCGCGGCCGCCGCGATCCGGATGCGCTCTACCCCGGCGACCCTCTCGACTTCTGGCGCGTCGAAGCGGTCGAGCCCGGGCGGCTTCTCAGACTGACCGCGGAGATGAGGCTGCCGGGCCGCGCCTGGCTCCAGTTCGAAACGAGCCCCGCGGCGGGCGGAACGGAAATCCGGCAGACCGCAATCTTCGATCCCTTCGGCCTTCCGGGCCTCGCGTACTGGTGGGGCCTGTACCCGATCCACCGGCGGATGTTCGCGGGGATGCTGCGGGAGATCGTGCGGCGGGCGGAGAAGCCGGCCTGACGGCTCAATAATTTGTAGTGCCCGCTTGAAGTTCGGAACTAGGCTCGCCGTCGCCCGGGATCTCGAGTAGGGTCCGGCGAAGACTCGTGATTCGGTCGAATCAAATCGAAATGGCCGCGAACGTCGAGAAGTGCGCGCCGATTTACCTCATTGCGACGAGCCGAATCGCGGAGCAGCGTAAGCGCTGCCAATCCCTCGGGCACCAGGTGATAACGCTCAATCATAGGTAGCGACGCCAGAACTGCGCTTGCTGCACGATCCTCCTGCCCGACTTCGAGTAGGAGATCGGCAATCATCAGGCGTGTCGAGATAGAGGAGGCGATCAAAACGCTTGCTGACTGTGAGAGAGGAACGGAGACAGGCGCTAAGGGCCTGAGCTTTCGCCTAGGTGTTGCGGTTGTCAGAGGCATCTCTGACTACTCAATTGTCGCGAAACTCCTCAGCATTACCGCGCTCAGCCGATGACCGTCCTAAGTGACTGACCAGAGGGCTATTGGCGATCTGTTAGGCCGTCAAAAAATCCGTGGAGATCGCGCAGGGCGGTCCGATTAACCCTTTGCTGCCTTACCGATTCCCGGAGGAGTGCCATGGCCGCCATGCCTTCCGGGACCATTCCGAGTTCGTCAATGATCGGCAAGGCCGAAAGGACGCAGCGGAGCGCAATTTCTTCGCGCCCTTGCTCCAGGTACAGGTCGGCGAGAACGAGATTGAGAGCCGCGACGTCAGCTCGCATACCGATCGAGGCAAATTCGCGCTGAGAAGCAAGGTACGCCTCAATCGAGTCATTAATCTGTCCGCATTCCCGTAGAAGAACCGCCAGGCCCCACTGCACTTTCGCAAGAGCGACCCGGTCGTTAAGCCGCGTGAGAGTGGGGATCGCTTGCTGAGACGCTGAGATCGCCTTCGCTGGATCGCCCAAAATTCCGTAGATGTGGGTCAAATTTCCGTAAGCTGAAGCGAGGAGCCGCTCGGCCTTGATTTCGGCAGCGATCCGGCAGATCTCCTCGAATGTTTCGATGGACTCGGTCAGCCGTTCGCTCTCCATAAGCGCGAGCCCTTCAAGAAAACGTGCCTTGAGCTCGTCCTGACGCATCCCGAGCCGGTTGAAGCTATCCACCAGACCGGGCACCAGTTCCAGGACAGCCTCGAGCTGACGTTCTTCAAGGCGCAGCGCCAGCCTTTGATACGAGAGTCGCGAAAGGTCTGCGACCGAATTTACAGAAGCGCGAAATGCGGCTTCGGAGCGGTCGAACCATAGACGCGCCTCGTCGCGGAAGGACAGCTGCCTGCAAGCTGTGCCAGCGATGAGGGCGAACTCGCCGAGGAAATACTCGCGCTCATCGAAGAGCCCTACCGATCGAGGCGGAGACTTGACGTAGCTGTAGAAAAAGGTCGCTTCGGAATGAGCTGTAGCGGGAGCGCTGTCGAGGAACTCTCGTACGGCCCCACAAAGCGACAGCAGGACCTCCGGCTCCTCGAGAGCGAGTTCAATGGCACGCAAAATCCGGTTTTCCACGGGGACGGCGAGCACCTTCTGGGCACTCATATCCCCAGTGTCCGGCGAAAGCCGAATGGGAAAAGAAATTAACCGACCAGCCATTGGGCCTCGTATTCCCGCGATCGGGAGAGTTCCTTCAGAGGCTATACGTTCTTCCGGTTTTCGTAAAGCGAACCGGACCGCTCGGGCCGATTACGTGGGGATGATGCCGCCCAGCTTGATGACAAAGCGGGTCGGCTTCTTCTCCGGAGTCCACGCCGGGCTGGGGGCGTTGGTCTGAGATTCAGGCTGCCGCTCGGGAACGCGCACAGGGGTGGGGTTGGACGACATGATGCATCTCCTTGTTTCGCCAAAAGACCCGGGGATACCGGGGCCAAATCGAATCGGGAATATTGGATCACAGGTGTGAAACCACTGTCCTGGATGCCTATTCGTACTCCCCGGACTTCAATTCTTCCCGGTTCGCCCGCGGAAGGCAGAACGAGGAGCGCGTCCTTCAGGATCGAGCGGTGGAGCTCCGCGTGGTTCGGTCGGCCGAAAGTGCGGCCCACCGAGAAGCCCGAATCGACCTCCATTCGGAACACCGGCGAGCGCGCGCGCGGGGGCCGTGCCGCCGGCTTTCCTCGGGCTCGACCGCGATGACGACGGTCGGGATTCCGATCATCTCTATCGCACGCTGGACCGACACGACCGTGCGGTCTCACAGCCGTCACACTCCGGTCAGGACCACAGCGTCGGGCCGCACCTCGTCGACGGCTCGCGCGAGCGGCGGGATCGCGCTCTTCCGGATCTCGGCGCGCTGCTGCGTGAAGCTCATCGAAAAGTGCGACCCGGTCGTTCCGCCGATCACGCCTTCGGCCGCGAGCTAGCAGTTAGCGCAGGCGGTCGGTGGGGAGCACGCAATTCAGATCCACCCGACACCGCCCCACCTGATAACTTCTCCCCTTCCGACAGGAGCTTTCATGCCGCGTTTCCGCGCCCTTGCCCTTATTCTGCTGGCCCTCATGGCGACCAACGCGTCTCCCGCGCGCAAGTCCGGCGCCGCCGCCGGGAAACCCGGCGCCGCCGACGTGCTTCCGTTCGCGGCCGTCGAGACGACGCTGCCGAACGGCCTGAAGGTCATCGTCGTGCCGACCGGTTTCCCGAACATCGTCTCGCTGCAGATCCCGGTCCAGACGGGCTCGCGCAACGAGGTCG
>JBDTRB010000135.1:0-8670 GCA_039931865.1 Acidobacteriota bacterium
GGGTTCGCCGGGTTCTTCACGGTATTCGCGAAGGACGTCAAGCTCGACGCGAAAGACGAGCACCGGCGCATCACCGCTTTCGTCGTCACGAAGGACCTCGAAGGCGTCGAGCCCGGGCCGGAGGAGAAGAAGCTGGGTCTGAAGGGCTCTTCGACCGTCCCGCTGGAGCTGCGGAACGTCCGGGTTCCCGCGTCTCACGTCCTCGGCGAGCGAGGCCACGGATTCCGGATTGCCGTCGAGATCCTGAACACCGGCCGCACGTCTCTCGGCGCGGGCTGCGTCGGCGGTTCCAAGCGGATGATCGAGCTCGCCGCGCGCCAGGCCACGTCCCGGCGGCAGTTCCAGACGCGCATCGCGGATTTCGAGATCATCCGGGCGAAGTTCTCGCGGATGGTGGTGAACACATACGCGCTCGAATCGATGGTTTACCTCACGGCCGGGCTCATCGACCGCGGTCTCACCGACTACTCGGTCGAGGGCGCCTGCTGCAAGATCTTCGGCACCGAGAGCGTCTGGCAGACGATCAATGACGCGCTGCAGATCGCGGGCGGCAACGGCTTCATGGAGGAGTATCCCTACGAGCGCGCTCTGCGGGATTCCCGGGTCAACATGATCTTCGAGGGAACCAACGAGATCCTCCGGGTCTTGATCGCGCTCTCCGGGATGAAGGAGATCGGCGAGGGTCTCCAGGAAGTCGGCCGGGCCCTGAAGGCGCCGTTGTCCTCGTTCGGCATCCTGTCGGACTACGCGGTGCGCCGTGTGCGGCGGACGCTGCCGCCGACCCGGATCAGCCGGGTGGCCCCGGTCCTCGCCCCCGAAGCGGAGGCCGTCGCGCGCTATGCGATGGCGGCCGGAGGCGCGGTCGAAACGATTTTGCGCAAATACGGCAAGGGGGTCCTGACGAAGGAATACCACCACGAACGCCTCGCCAACGTGGGCATCGACCTCTATGCATCGGTAGCAGTCCTCTCGCGGGCCACCTCGGCCATCGAGGCGAAAGGGGCCGAAAAGTCCGCGGAGGAGGTGCGGCTCGCGCGTGTCTTCATCCGCGGCGCGCGGCACCGGATCGTCGGGCAGTTGAAAGACATGGACCGGAACCTCGATCCGGACGTCACCGCGATTTCCGAGACGGCGTACGGCTCGCTCGGGTACGCGTTCCCTTACTGGGAGTAGACGCCGCCCCCGCCGCGAACCGGTCCGGAACTCCCCAGCCCTTCCCCGGGAAGACTCCCGCCGCAATCGCCCGTTCGACGTAATCGACCGCTTCGCGCACGGAGGCCTCGAGCCCATTTCCGAGCGCGAGGTTTGCGGCGATCGCGGCCGAGAGGGTGCATCCCGTTCCGTGGCGGGCCCGGCTCGCGAGCCTCGGATGCTGGAGCTCGATGAAACGCCGGCCGTCGAAAAGAAGGTCCGTGACGGTTGCGCCCGGCGCGTGGCCGCCCTTGATCAGGACCGCCCGGGGCCCGAGATCGGCGATAAGACCAGCCGCAAGCCGGCGATCGCTTTCATCGCGGATCGGAAGCCCGCTCAGGGTCTCGGCCTCCGGGATGTTGGGCGTGGCGAGGTCGCACAGCGGGAGCAGGGCTCGGATCAGAAGCGGCACGGCGGCGGGCTCCAGCAGGGGAGAGCCGTCTTTCGCCGCGAGCACCGGATCGAGTACGACATTCGAAGGAGAGTGCCGCCGCAATCCGGCGACGACGGCGCGCAGGCGCTTCGAGTCGAGGATCGCGCCGATCTTGACGGCCCCGCAACGGAAATCGGAAAACACGGCATCCATCTGCCGGGCGACGAACGCGGCAGAGAACGGTTCGACGCCGAAGATCCCCCGCGTGTTCTGCGCGGTGCCGCCGGTCAGGACGGACACGCCATAGACGCCGTGGGCCGCGAAGGTGGCGAGGTCGGCCTGGATGCCGGCCCCGCCGCCCGAGTCGGAGGCCGCGATCGCCAGGGCGACGGGGGGGCGCGGCCGGCGGGAGGCGGTCGCCATACAATCGGCATCCTATGCCCGAGCCGCCCCTGACCATCCGTCCCGACGCCGCCGAAAAGCTGCGCGAAGAGGCCGATTTTTCGCGCGCGGTCCTGTCGGTGCGCCAGGTCCTCGGCTGCGGGGGAAACGGGTACCGGATCTCGGTCGAGGAGAACGAGCCCGACGAAGGCCACCGCTTCGTCGCCGAGGGCATCCCGGTCGTCATGGACGACGTGTCCTTCACGCGTCTGCGCGGAGCCGTGTTGGAGCTCGACCCGGACCCGGCTGGCGATGGATACAGGCTGGACCATCCCGAAGCGGTGATGACGACCTTTTGCTGAAAAGGCGAACTCCCTCTCCCCGCGCCCGGGGAGAAGGCCGGGGTGAGGGGCAGTCTTTCTATAACTTTTAGCCCCGCAACAGCTCTTTCGTCGCCGCATGCTGCGGATTCGTCAGCACGTTCGCCGCGCGGCCCTCGTCCGCGACCTTCCCCTCGGCGAGGACCACGACGCGATCCGCGAACGTCTTCGCGAAGTCCGCGTCATGAGTCGTGACCAGCAGCCCGCGACCCTCGGCGGCGAGACTCCGCAGGACTTCGCCGAGCGACCCCCGGCGAGCCGGATCGAGCGACGCGGTCGGCTCGTCCATCAGGAGCAGGGGAGGATCAACCGCGAGCGCCCGCGCGATCGCGACCCGCTGGGCTTCGCCGCCGGACAGCTCGCGGGGGTACGCCGAGGCCCGCCCGCCGACGCCGAGCGACTCGAGGAGCGCGAGCCCGCGCGTACGCGCCTCCGCGTCGCTTCTCCCGTGCGCGTATACGGCGGCCAGGGTCGTGTTGCCGAGCGCCGTCAGATGCTCGAAGAGCGCGTGCGACTGGAACACCATTCCCGCGCGGCGGCGCAGATCCTTCAGCCGCGACTCCGGAGGGACCGGCCCGGGACCCCGTTCGAAGCCTTCGATCGAGATCGTCCCGCCGTCAAACGCCTCGAGGGCAACGGCCGCGCGGAGAAGCGTCGTCTTGCCGGAGCCGGAAAGCCCCATCAACGCGCAAATCTCGCCCCGGCGGACGCTCAGATTCACTCCGTCCAGAACGGCGCGCGCCCCGCGCACCAGACGAAGGCCCCGCACATCGAGCAGTGAGGCCGCGTTCACGAGGGTGCGCTCCAGCGCCGCTCGAGCGACCGGGCGAGCCGCGAGAGCGGGAGCGAGAGGAGAAGATAGAGCGCGGCGCAGAGCGCTCCCGGCAGGACCCAGCTTCCGATGTTCGCGGCGAAGATCGAAGTTTGCTTCGTCAGCTCGACGACGGTGATGACGGAGACCAGCGAGGAATCTTTCAAGAGCGCGACGAAGTCGTTCGTCATCGGGGCGAGCGCGAGCCGGAACGCCTGGGGGCCGCGAACGAGCCGCAGGATCTGCCACTCGGAAAGGCCCAGTGTTCTAGCCGCCTCGAGCTGCGCCCGCGACACGGCTTCGAGAGCGCCCCGGTAGATCTCGCTCTCATACGCGGCGTAGTTGAGACCGAGGCCGAGCAGCGCGGCCGCGAACGCGGGCAGCCGGATGACCGAAGACAGGCCGTAGTACAGGACGAAGAGCTGGAGGAGGACGGGCGTCCCGCGGACGACCTCGACGTAGACCGTGAAGAGCGCGCGAACGACCGGCCCCCCGTAGATCCGTCCGCTCGCCAGCACCACACCGGCGGCCACCGCCAGCGCCATGGCGAGACAGGACAGCAGCAGGGTGATCAAAGCGGCGCGGAGGAGGGCGGGAAGGTACGCGAGCGCGCGGGTACCCGCGGAAGACGCCGGACGGGTGGCCGGGGCGGGGGCCGGCGCCGCCGACGCCGGCCTCTCCGCGAGGACGCGGGAAAACAGCTTCGGCTGCGCGTCGTCCCAGACGTTCCAGCGGCGCAGGATCCCCTCGAGGGTCCCGTCGGTCATCGCGCGCCGGAGCACCTGGTCGATTCGGTCGCGCAGCGCGGCGTTCCGCTTCGCGAGAACGCCCACATACCTTCCGGTCGCCACGGCGTCCGGCTGCATCGTCAGCCCCGCGATGTGCCGGAGCGCCCGCTGGGCGATGATGTGGTCGAGCAGGACGGCGTCGAGACGCCCCTCCGCGAGGTCGCCGTACGGATGCACGTCGTCGTCGTAGCTCACGAGCTCGAAACCGCCAGTCGCGCGTCCGGCGGCGAGCAGGTCGTAGGCGAGCGTGCCCGAGAGGGTTCCGATCCGCCGCCCGCGAAGGTCGGAGAGCGTTCGGAACCGCCGTCGGTCGCCCGTGCGGACCGTCAGGACTTCCCGGAATTCGAAGTAGGGAACCGTCACCGCGTGCGCGGCGCGGCGGGCGGGCAGGTCCTCGACCCCCGAAAGGCCGACGACGAAATCCCCTCTCTCGACTGATGCGTCGATCGAGGTGAACGCGACCTGGACGAAAAGCGGAGTCCGGCCGAGGGCGCCCGCAATGAGACCGGCAATCTCAACGTCCATCCCCCGGACGACCGAAGGATCTCTCGGATCGGCTTCGACGAACGGAGCGCCCCCTTCCGCGTCACCGCCCCAGCGAAAAGGCTGCGGAGCTGCGTGTGCGAAGTTGGCGAAGGCGAAAACACCAGTCAGACAGAGCGCCCGCCCGAACCGCGCGTTTCCTCCGATTCCCGATTCCCGATTGCCGATTCCCGCCAATCCGCCCCCCGCCCCCCCGCCGCCTACGGAAACACCGCGCGGCGAACGGCCGGCTCCCGCCGGAGGAACGCCCAGAAGGTCAGGATGCCGGCCGCGAACCCGCCGATGTGCGCCCACCAGGCGATTCCGGAGATCTGTCCTGCAGTGGCGGCCGCCATCGTCCCGCTGAAGAACTGGATCAGGAACCAGAACCCGAGGTACACCCACGCCGGAATCTCCAAAAACACGGGCCAGAACACGATCAGAAAAAGCGCGTGGATCCTGGCGCGGGGGTAGAGCACGAAGTACGCCCCCATGACTCCGGCGATCGCCCCGGACGCGCCCACCGCCGGAACCCGGGAGATGGGGTTCGTGAGGACGTGGATGAGGCCCGCCGCGATGCCGCATCCGAGATAGAAGACGCCGAATTTCAGGGGTCCCATGCGGTCTTCGACGTTGTCGCCGAAAATCCACAGCGCCCACATGTTGCCGATGATGTGCAGCCACCCGCCGTGCAGGAACATGGTGGTGATGAATGGAACGTAGCTGCGAGGAAACCCGACCCCCGCCGCCCAGGACGGGTCCGTGAACCGCGCGGGAATGATCCCGAACAGAGCGATCATCTGATCGGTTGCGCCCGCCGGCATCGAGAGCTCGCGGAAGAACAAGAAGAAGTTGATGGCGATGATTGCCCAGGTCGCCACTGGGACGTGTCGGCTCGGGATGTTGTCGCGGATCGGGAACATCGTCGAAGGTCGGGGGAGGGAAGGTGCCTCCCGTGGCGGCCGCTATTTCTCCGCCGCCTGCGCCGAAAGAACCGGTCGGACCCCGAGCAGCTCGTTTACCAGGAAGAGAGGCCCGATCAGGAGGTGGACCAGGTTCCGCAGGAACGCCGGGGCCTTCTTTTCGAATCGCGCGTGGCCGATGCCCTGGAAGATCCAGCCGACGACGAACGCGGCGAGCCCGATCATCCAGCTGTCCGCGGCGCGGGCGGCGAGATCGAGGAGTACTTCCGGGACGAGCAGCGCGAGCGCGAGCGGGAGGTCGAGCGCAGCGTAGAAAACGAACGCTGCCGCAATGAGCGCTTCCGCCGCCGTCACACCTTCGATTGGAAGCCGAAGCAGGCCCAGGAAGGAAAGGATCCCGAACACGATCAGCGGGACACCCACCGCGTGACACGCGAAGTTCCCGCGCGTCCGATGGTACGACCCGTAATCCGCCAGAAGGGCGTCGACGCGTTTCATGCGACGGCGCGGATTATAGAGCCCTACTCGACCCGGAGAAGCAGCCTCCGCTGGTGATCCCCGGGCGCGAAGCGGAGAGAGAGGAGAGGCAAGGCTTCGTCCTTCCGCGCGTTGTTTGCGGCCTCGTCTTCCCGGGGCTGCTCCCCGGCAGGCACCGCGTTTCGGACCCGTCCCGCGGCGTCGACGACCAGAATGAAGCTGCGGCCCCGGAGAGTCGTCGGGATGTCTCCGTCGCGGGACCTCAGCAGATCGGGAGGCGAGCCCGCCCCGTCGGCCTGGAGGACCAGCAGCCTGACGGGACGGCCGGGCACTTCGGCGAATCCGGCGACTGTACCCTCGCCGCCTCCGCGCTCGGAAGCTCGCGAGGATCCGGGGGCCGCCGCATCGAGCGACGTCGCCTGGGCCGCGGCCTGGGCTTGTGGCGGCGAAGGAGCTGCGTTCTTCATGGCGAGCCGCGAAGGCGGGGAAGCCGGAGCGTCCGCCTCGACGGTCTTGCTTTTCTCGCGGCTGGAGTCTGCTGCCGACAGCTCATCCTTCTTCGCGCTCTCGCGAGGCGCTTCGGCGACTCGGCTCGACCCTTTTTCCTGGCGGGTTTCCGGAGGGAGCGCCCGCATGCGGCGGCTCTCCTTCCCGAGAGTGCCGGTCGCGCCGGTCGCGCCATTCTGCGCGATCGGGGCCGGAGGAGCCGGATTCGGACGCGACGGCTCCCGCTCCGATGTCTGTTTTTTCTCTTCCTGCACGACGGAGACGCGGATAGGGGCCTCCCGCGCGAGACGCCGCTCTCCGGCTTCGTTCTTCGCCACGATCGCGGAACCCACGATCGTCGCGATGACGGCCGCCGCAAAGGCGCCCGCCCACCGAAGGTCGATGCCAAACGTGGGTCCGAAGGAGGGCCGGCGGTTGCGACCCACCTGGAGCTTCCTCAGGATGCGCGCGGCGAGATCCGGAGACGCCGGGTTCGGGCGGCTCGAGCGGTACAGCGCGAGCGCGGCTTCGAATTCCGCCGCCGCGCCGCGGCATTCGACGCAGTGCGCCCGGTGCGATTCGAAGTGCGCGCGTTCCGCCGGCGAAAGCTCGCCGTCGTGCAGCCGCGACAAAAACTCGGGGGAGCGCGACGGATGCGACCCGGCGTTCATCGCGAGCCCCTCGAAGCGAGTTGCGGCATGAGCAGGGTCTTCAGCTGTGCGCGGCCGCGGGCGATTCTCGACTTCACGGTCCCCAGGGGCAGATCGAGAGACACGGCAATCTCCTCATAACTCCACTCTTCCAGATCGCGCAGGACGACGGGCATACGGAAATCCGCCGCCAGCCTCGACAGCGCCTCGGTAACGAACGCTTTCGATTCACTCGCGCGGGCGTTCTCTTCCGGTCCCGCGGCCGTCGCCGTCGCCGCCGGCGAAGAGTCCTCGTCGGAGCTGCCGGCAAAGATGCGTCGGAAGCGTCCTTTTGCGCGATACCGATTCTTCACCGCGTTGTCGGCGATCGAAGCGAGCCAGGCGCGAGGAGGCGCCTCGTTGCGAAAGCGGGACAGCCCCCGGTAAGCCTTGAGCAACACCTCCTGCGTCATGTCGTCGGCCTCCTGTTCGCCGACCGCGCGCGCCATCCAGCGGTGCACGGTCGCCGTATGCCGGACGACGAACTCGGAAAAAGCGGCCTCCCCGCCCGATTGGGCGAGGAGGATCAGTCGTTCGTCCGAGAGACTCGAAAGGGTCTCAGCGGTCGCGGTGCGGGTCGGGAGCGTACTCCCGCTCGAAACCACGTCCCCGATCTCTGGCATACAGCTCATCCTCGCGTGGAAACACTCCGAGCCGAACGAGCTCGGCGCGGAACTCGTACCTCACGGCGACACGGGCCGCGGGGACCGGGTCCTCGTCGAAGGACATCCATTGCACGGCGAACGGCGTCCGGTCGCCGATCCCCGTGGCCGCGAACGAATTGGATTCCCGGCTCTTCTTCAGGGCCTCGCCGCCTCGGGCGGACTTCTCTTTCGCTCCGTACGAGCGCGAGTCGATCATCGGTGCTTCCCCGCGGACCGTGGTCGAGCCGGAGCCGGCGGCCGATCCGCTCTCCTGGCTCGGGCTCGCCGGCGCATCGCTTTCGAGGGAGCCCTCGGCCTCGTCTTTGCGGGACTCGAGATCCACGCCGTTGCGCTGCCGGCGCCAGGGAGCGACCGGAGCGGCGACGAGCGGGCGGCGCTCGCGGAAGAACACGGCTTCGATCGTCCCGACGTTCGATGTGTCTCCCAGCCACTGCGCGTACGAGCGCCGCGTCTCTGTGAAGAAGAAACGCCGGGAGGTTTCGCCCGAGATCTGCCATCCGGGAATCTCCGCGGTTTGGCCGGGCATGAGGATCCACTTCGTGGCACGCCCGGCGCTCGAGCGCTTCGCGTCGATCACGTTGCGCCCATCGACGGACAGCGCGACCGCCACGCGTTCGGCGGTGGGGTTCGAGAGGTGCACCGAAAAGTTCTTCCCCTTGAGCGCTTCGATATAGATCCGGCCGCGGGCGGAGTACTCCGGCGCGGGGCTCCCATCGACCAGAACCGAGACCGAATAAGGGCTGTACCCGGACGCGGCGGCGGGCCGGCTGGCCGCCACCGTCAGGGCGAGCGCGAGACCCGCGGAAGCGAGCATTTTTTCACCGTCGAGCTTCATTGTTCCAAGCCTCCTCGGAAGGGTGGGACACCGGAGGTGCCCGCCGGTTCCCGGCTGGGAGCTGAAAATGAAGGTTGCCCGCTATCTTAGGGCTTAGCAGCCCGTGGAAAAAGGGTGTGGGATGGCGTTGCGAGCGCCGCGGGGCCGGC
>JBDTRB010000136.1:0-8668 GCA_039931865.1 Acidobacteriota bacterium
TGCGCAGCGGCTCAAAGAGTTTGTCGAAAATGATCTCGGAAAAGAAGTTCGTTTTCGCCGCGGCGTTTGCGGCGAGCCTGTTGCCTTTCGCGGTTCCGGTGATCCGCGGGCTTGCGGGCACGGCGGCGAACGAAGCCCGCCAGTTCACGGCATTGATTCTCGGCGGCACATTCGTCGCCGCGCTCGTGGCGCTCTTCGGAGGCTCGACGCTCGCGGGAGAGCTTTCGGCCCGACGGCTCTCCTTCTACTTCTCGCGGCCGATTCCTGCCGTCTCTCTTTGGACGGGAAAGATCTGCGGGGCCGCAGCCGTGGTCCTGGTGGCCTCGGCAATCCTTTTCGTCCCGACGTTTCGCTTCTCGGGCCCTTCCGGACCCCTTCGGGAGCTCGCCTCCGGCACGACCACAGGTCAGGTGCTGCTGGCCCTTCCGGTACTGCTTCTGCTGCTCCTGGCCTCAAATGCGGCAGGCATCGCACTTCGCTCCCGTTCGGCGCTCGCTGCGGTCGATCTCGTCCTGCTCGCGGGGCTCGGGGTTCTCGTCGCGCGTTTCGCGGAGGCTCTCGTCCGGGTCTCGGTCGACCGCACTCAGGCGGCGCAATGGTGCGCGGTCGGCATACTCTTCTTGGCGCTGAGCGGCTTCGCGGCGGCGGCGCACCGCGCCACGGCGCGCGGCCGGACGGATCTTCAGACGGCGCATCGCGCGCTCTCGTCGACGCTTTGGGCGATCCTGGGGACGGGCGTCCTCGGTTTCGCCGCCTACTCCGGCTGGGCCCTCGGGACGCCACCCTCGGCGCTGACCAGCTTCGATGACGGCGAATTCGTCGGCTCGAGCGGGTGGGTCAACGTGCTCGGGCAAGGGCGCGGGGTCCTGCGGCGGTTTCTCTTCGACTCGGTAAGCGGCCGCTACTTCGCGACACCGCCCGCGACAAATCCCTACGCGCCGAGCCTCGTCGCCGCGTCCCGCGACGGGCGAGTCGCGGCCCGGTTCGATCTGCCCGGACGCGATCTCGCCTTTACGCTCGCGCTGTTCCGGCTGGACCGTCCCGGGGAGCGGCCCGTCGAGACGCGGGTCACTTCGCGGCAGCCGATCTCACTCGCTCTTTCGCCGGATGGCTCGCGAGGAGCCTCGCTGGGAGAGGGGCTCCTCTCGGTGTTCGAGCTTCCGCGCGGCCATTCCCTGGGCTCGCTCCGCATGGCGGCGAAAGGCGTCGAAGCCGTCTACTTCGCCGGCCCGGATATCGTGCGCGTCCTTCGAGTCATTCCCGCGGCGCCGGAGGGGCCCGCGGCGGGATCCCGGCTCGAGATCTCCGAGTACGACCTTCGCACGCGCCGCCTCGTCGTGTCGGGACCGACGGAGACCCTGCAACTTCCCTTCATCCGAGTGAGCCCCTCCGCGGATCGCCTGCTGATCCGGGAAAGAGGCGGGTCTCGCGTGACGCTTCGCGACGGCCGCACCGCTGCGCTGACGGCCACGCTTCGCGAAGGCCCGCTCGCGGGAGGGCACGCCTCGGGCTGGACGCTCCCCGTCTTCCTGGCGGACGGAGGCACTGCGCTCGGGAGCCGCGCTTTCGATCAGCCCGCGGTCGTGGACTCTTACTCCGCGTCGGGAGCTTTCCGCCGTCGCATCACGCTCCCCGCCGCCGGAACGGTCCGATTCGGGCTAGAGCTCGCGCCAGGGAAGCTCCTCGTCGCGCTCGGAACGAAACGGCCAGGCTCGCACGAGTCCGTCCCCGTGCTCTATCGGGTCGACGTCGAGCGCGGAGAGGTCGCACGGCTGGCCGAAGGCCTCTGGCCCGTGACCGCTCCTCTCGCATGGCCGCAGCCAACGTCTGTCGAACCGGGCTCGGAGGCGACGAAGCTCTTCTGGAGGAAGGCAGCGCTCGTGCGATTTGATCCCGCGACGGGGCAAAGCCGGACGCTCCTCGGCCGGTCGACCCCTTGAGACGGGCCTGAGCTGCACGCACTCTCTCTCGGCGGGATTGTTCAGCCCGGCACGAGTCCTTCGCCGAGGCGGAAGCGCTGCGGCCGGGATGTCCCCCTCACCCCGACCCTCTCCCCGTCCGCGGGAGAGAGGGGAAAAGGCCCGCGGTCGTCGGACCTCGAGATCTTCGCTCTCGCGGATGCTATCGTCGCCGCCCGTGACCGGTTTTTCCCGCGCCGACGGACAACTCACCTGCGACGGCGTTTCCCTGGATGCCATCGCGCGGGCGGTCGGCACTCCCGTGTACGTCTACAGCCAGGCGCTCGTCGAAGAGAATTTCCGCCGCTTCGATCAGGCGCTCTCGCGGGTTCCCCACCTCGTCTGCTACGCGACGAAGGCCAACTCGAACCTGGCGCTGCTGCGCGTGCTCGCCGCTCTCGGAGCCGGAGCGGACGTGGTCTCCGGCGGCGAGCTGCGGGCCGCGATCGAAAGCGGCATCCCGCCCGAGCGCATCGTGTTCTCGGGGGTCGGAAAGACCGACGAGGAGATCCGTTACGGAGTCGGCCTCGGGATCCTGGCGTTCAACGCGGAGTCGCCGCGAGAGGTCGAGAAGATCGAGGCCGCGGGAGCCGCGATCGGCAGGACCGTCCGCGTGGCGCTTCGCGTCAATCCCGACATCGACCCGAAGTCCCATCCGTACATCTCGACCGGCCTGAAGCACAACAAGTTCGGCATCGACATCGGGCGGGCTCTCGAGATCTACGAGGGCGCGCGCCGGCTCTCCCATGTGCGAATGACCGGCATCCAGGCCCACATCGGGAGCCAGATCGTCGATCCCGGACCGCTCGCGGAAACCGCCCGGGAGCTCGCCGTGCTCGCTTCGCGGCTTCTGGAGAGGGGCTTTGACCTGGAGACGCTCGACGTCGGCGGCGGAATCGGGATCGGGGAAAGCGGCACGCCGGCCCTGTCTCCCGAGGAGTACGCCGCCGTGGTGCTTCCACCGCTCGCCGGACTGCCTCTGAAGATCCTGATCGAGCCGGGCCGCGCGATCGTGGGCCCCGCCGGCGCGCTCGTAACCCGGGTCCTGTATCGAAAAACGAACGGGGGAAAGGAGTTCGTCGTGGTCGACGCGGGGATGAACGATCTGATCCGCCCGCCCCTGTACGGCGCCGTCCATCCGATTGAACCGGTCGATCCTCCGACCGGCGCCCCTCTCGTCGCCGACGTCGTCGGGCCGATCTGCGAGTCGACCGACTTCTTCGCGCGCGATCGGACGCTCCCCGCGCCCGAAGAGGGCGACCTCCTGGCGATCCTGGACGCGGGAGCCTACGCGTTTGCCATGTCTTCGAACTATAACTTCCGGGGCCGCGCCGCCGAAGTGCTCGTCGAGGACGGCACGTTTCGCATCATCCGCCGCCGGGAGACGTACGAGGATCTCGTCCGACTCGAAAGGGAGGACCAGGATCCGTAGCACCACGCCCGCTCGGAACGGGGTGGCCGCGCTCGCCGTCACTCTGATGGGCTCTCTGCTTGTCGCCGCCGCCTGCGGCAGGAGGCCCGGAACGGAATCCCGGGTGTCCGGTCCCCCCCCGGAAAGGCCGTCGATCCTCCTCGTCACGCTCGACACGACGCGCGCTGATTCGATTGGGCCGGACGCGAACGGAGTCGAGACTCCCGCGTTCAACGGACTCGCGGCGCGCGGATGCCGTTTCCGGCATGCCTACACGACCGTGCCGGAGACTCTTCCTTCGCACACCTCGATAATGACCGGCCTCTATCCGGCGGGGCATGGCGTCCATGAGAATGCCCGCTACGTACCGGGCGACCGCCCCCTGCTCGCGGAACGGCTTCGTCAGGCGGGCTACCGCACGGAGGCATTCGTCTCCGCATTCACCCTGGCCCGACGCTTCGGGCTCGCGCGAGGATTCGATGTGTACGACGACGAGCTCCCGGCGGGGCGCGCCGAACGCGGATCGCGGGACACGACGGATCGCGCGCTTGCTCATCTCCGTGACGCTCCCAATCAACCCGTCTTCCTCTGGGTCCACTACTACGACCCGCACGCTCCCTACGAACCGCCCGAGCCGTTCCGCAGCCGCTACCGGTCGAATCCCTATCTCGGCGAAGTCGCCGCGATGGACGAGCAACTCGGGCGCATCGTGGAGGATTTCGAGCGGCAGGTTGCGGGGACCAAAGCGATCGTCATCGTGGGCGATCACGGCGAGGGACTCGGAGAGCACGGGGAGTCCCAGCATGGAAATCTTCTGTACGAGGCCACGATGCGAGTTCCCCTGCTGCTCGTCGGGCCCGGGGTCGCGACGGCCATGAGCGACGCGCCGGTCACGACGCGACGGGTCTTCCACACGATCCTGGACTGGGCCGGCGTCGACAAAACGGACAGCCTTCGGAGTCCGAAAGAGGAGATCGTCCTCGCGGAGGCCATGAAGCCCTTTCTCTCCTACGGATGGCAGCCGCAAGTGATGGCCGTCGCCGGAACGCGCAAGGCGATCCTCGCCGGACGGCTGGAGGTCTTCGACGTGGCCGCCGATCCCGCAGAATCTCGCGATCTCGGGGCTGCCAGTGTCCTTCGCCCGGTCCGAGTCGCTCTGGCCGGCTATCCCGTTCCATCCCTTGCGGCCCAGCCGCCGGACCTTCTCGACGGCGAAGCCCTTCGCAAGCTCGCGAGCCTCGGCTACATCAGCGCGACGGCTCCCTCTCCGATGCGCCGGGATGCGCCGCGCCCGGCGGACATGAGCCGACTGTTCGACGTGATCGAGAAGGCGTCCAGCCTCTTCGTCGCCGGGGAGTACGCGAAGGCGATTCCGCTGCTGGAAAAGATCGCGGCGGAGGATCCCGGAAACCTCGACGCGCAGCTTCGCCTGGCGTCGGCGCACTCCGCCCTCGGACACGAGGCGCAGGCCATCACGGCCTTCGACCGAGCCGCGAAAATCGCCCCCGAGTCGTCCGATGTGCGCACGTACCTCGCGCTGCATTACGCGCGCGGCAGGGAGTGGGAGCGCGCCGCGCCCCTGCTCGAGCGCATCGTGGCCGAGACGCCCGATCGCCTCCCGGCTCTCGAGGCGCTGGCCGTCGTCCGGGAGCGGCAGAGACGCCTCACCGAGGCCGTCGTCCTGCGCCGGAAGATCTACGGAATGCGTCAGCCCACCCCGACGGAGTCGGTCCGGCTCGGGGAGCTCGCCATGGCGACCGGCGAGACCGCGCTCGCGATCGAGTCGTTCGAAAGGGCGCGAGTCGCCCAGGCCGGCACCTTCCGACATGACGTCGATCTGGGCATCCTCTATCTCGCGGCCGGGCGTTTCCCCGAAGCGAGAGAGGCGCTCGACCGCGTTCCGTCGTCGGATCCCGACTACCCGATGGTGCTCTTCAAGCGGGCCCAGGTCAGCGTGCTCCTGCATGAGACCGATCAGGCGGCGCGGATCGAAGCCGCGCGGCGGGGCGCCGACGACACGACCCGTAACCTCATCGCCTCTGAGCGTCTGTTCCAGGGCGCCGCCCGCTGACGGACGCGGCCCGGAAATGGAAGGGCCCAGCGGAAAATCCACCGGGCCCGGACCAATCTCGAGAAACGTCTAGAACAGGAAGCGGGCGGCCAGCTGGAGGCGGCGCGGATTGAAGTAATTGCGCGGCTGCGCGAACGTGGAGCTGTGGAACGCCGGATCGATGTTGTATCCGGTCTGCTGGTCGAAGACGTTGAACACATCCGCAACGACCTGGAACGTGAACAGCGACGTGAGATTGATGCTCTGCGTGTAATTCAGATCGAGCTGCCAGTGAGAGCTCGTGCGCCGCGAGCCTGCCTGCTCCGCGAAGCGATCGGAATCGCTCGTGCTCGTCGTCAGCGAGCGATAGGGCTCGTAGCTCTGGATCTCCCACGGCTGCCCGGACTGGAAGACGAAGAAGAAACCGGTGCTCGCGTTCCAGGGCAGCTGGCGAGCTCCGTAGAGCTTCAGAAGGTGAGGCCGGTCGCCGCGGAGCGTGCCATCCTTCAGGTTCCACAGTTGCCGTCCGGCTCCGTCGGCGATGTTCGACGAGCCGATGAACGTATTCATGTCGTTGACGCCGCCCGTCGTGTTGTCCTGGTCGAAGTTGCCCCGGTAGCGACTGTACGTATAAGACCCGCGGATGAACGTCTTGTCGCCCCGCCACTCCGTCTCAAGCGAACCCTCGTAGTATTTGCTGTACGACCCGTCGAGGTCGGCGATGACGTAGCTCGATCCATTTGTGCATAGACCGGTGCAGGTGGCGAGGATCTGAGCCCTTCTCGCGGTGAGGTCCGCAATGTAGAGATCTCGGGGTATGCCTGCCGGCGGGTTGAAGAGAACGCGCGCGTCGTTGTTCGTGTCCTCCCAGAAGTGGGTGCCCTTCCGATAGCGGCCGTAGAGGCGAGCGGAAAGCCGCGGCCCGAACTGCTTGCTCGTGCCGACGAGGAACTCGTTAACCGTGTGCGGCGTCATGTCCTGGACGAACAGCTTGCCGGAGGAGGACCCGCGGGGGACAGCGGCGAAGAGCACGCCGTTCTGGTCGAACGACGCGTCGATGAATGTCCC
Organism: Acidobacteriota bacterium; assembly: GCA_039931865.1. Taxonomy (GTDB): domain Bacteria; phylum Acidobacteriota; class Thermoanaerobaculia; order UBA5066; family Gp7-AA6; genus JALYUA01. Next base: position 6,488 of record JBDTRB010000136.1, read on the forward strand.
CGTCAGGGCCCGGTCCCAGGAGGCGGCGCGCGGGAGAGAGCTGGCCGCCGGGGTGTATTTCGCGTAACTCCCGTAGACCGTGTTCGTGCCGTCGTAGGCCCACGTCACGCCGACGCGCGGCTGGATCATCTTCTTGAACGGGATGTTGTACATCTCGTATCGGTGACCCGGCGCCGCGACGTATCCGGAGATCGTCGAGAAGTCCTGGCGGAGCCCCTGGCCGTACAGGGTGTCATTGCTCGCGAGCACGCCGACATTGACTGACACGTTTCCCCACTTGATCGCGTCGTTTAACTCGAAGCTCTGTGAACGGTACTCGGAGTGGATGGGCGCCGCCTGACCCGTCGACTGCTGCTGGAACGTCGCCGTGAAGAAGGCCACCTGGCCCCCGGTCCCCGGGATGGGAGCACTCCGTCCGCCCGGTACGCTCAACAGACCCCACCCGTTCGAACTGCGGATCAGGTCCTCTTCGTCCCGATAGAGCTGATACGCCGCGTGGATCTCATGCGTGATGTTGTTGCCCAGAGTCAGGTTGTACGCGACCTGTCCCGAGTTCCGGAAGAAGTTGTCGTCGTCGAACTGTTGACCGAAGCCTACCAAGCCTCCGCCGACCTTCACGCCGTTCTGCGTGTAGCCGTAGCGGTCGATGAGCGGCTGAATGAAGGTGTTGAAAGCTGTGGCTCCGGCGATCGGGACCGGCACCGTCAGCCGCCCCTGCGTGTCCAGGCTCGCGATGTCGAGACGGGTGCCGACCGCGAAGGAGGGCACGGCGCCGGAAACGTTGTCGGGGCGGCCCTGCGTCAGGTTCTCGAAGTGCGAGAACTTCAGCGTCGCGAAGCTTCTGTTATTGATGATCCAGGAGGCCTCCCCCGTTCCGATCCGCAGCTTCCCCTCATTGCCCGAGCCCGTCGTCGGGGCGGCGTTGGCGTCGAAGAGGTCGCTCTTGTCCACGCGCTTGGAGTCGCGATAGCTCAGGTTGACGAGCACGGACTGGTTCGGCGTGATCGTCAGCTTGCCGAAACCCTCGTTGCGCGTGCTCACGTATTCGGGAAGCTGCCCGTAGAGGTTCGCCCGGTTCTGCCTCTGTTGCTCGGGCCGGTAGTAAGAGCCGTAGAAGTAGAGGTAGTCCTTGAAGATCGGCCCGCCGATGCTGGCGTTCCACCAGCTTCGGTCCTGATCGTAGCGGGACTGAATGCCGCTGTTCAGTTTCGCGGACATACCGGACTTCTGGAACTGGTAGCTCCCCTCGCCGTGGTAGGTGCTGGTGCCGGATTTACTGACCGAGTCGATCAGAAAACCGCCCGAACGGTCGAAGTCGATCGCACGCGCGCCGCCCGTGATGACGGTGACCTGGGCGATGTCATGGGACGCCGGCTCGGCGGAGAGGTTGCCGAAGAGCGGCAGGCTCACGTTCGCGCCGTCGAATAGGTACACGTTGTCCTGTCCGCTGCCACCCGCGCTCGGTCCGCGGACCGTCTCCTCGGTGTATTGAACGGTCGGGATGTACTTCTGCAGGTCGCGGTAGTCCTGTGCAATTGGAAGCGACCGGAGCTCCTGCGTAGACAGACCGCTGCTGATGGTCGCCGACTCCTTGTCGACGAGAGACACAGTCGCGGTCACGGAGACCTCCGCGGTCGCCGACTGCAATCCCAACACGACCTCCAAGGGGGTGTCCTTCGCCAGCTGGACCTCGGCGGTGCGGGTCACGTTCTGCATGCCGGAGAGGTCGAACCTGACGGTATAGGTCCCCGGCGGCAGCGCGAGCAACCGGTATTCACCCTTCGCGCCGCTGACGGCGACGCGGGGAGTCGGAAGCACGTTCGAACGTGCCTCGATCGTCACCCCCGGCAAAGCGGAGCCGTCCGACGCCGTCACTTTTCCGACGATCGCGCCCGTCTGCTGGGCGCATAGCGGCACGGCGCACGACACGAGCGATAGGAACAGAAGCGTACGAAGTACACCTGCGGACATCCACCTCGACACCATTTCTGGCCTCCTCGAATTGTACGAACGGACGTATGAACTTTGAGAAGGCTAGTCTCGCGAGCGGCGGCGGTCAAGAGAAGGTTGAACGCCATTCGCCGGGGCGCGCGGTTGACCCCTCGGCCTTCCATCCCATACACTCGCCGGCCCGACGGTGGGTGTAGCTCAGCCGGTTAGAGCGCCAGACTGTGGATCTGG
>JBDTRB010000137.1:0-8650 GCA_039931865.1 Acidobacteriota bacterium
TGAGCCGTTTACCGGCGCCGTCCTCGGTACCAGTACCCGCCGCCGCCGAATAGAACCACGAGGACGATGATCACGATCAGGAGAGTGGTGTTGTCCATGGCCGCTCCTTTGGTTGCGCGCCCGGCCAACTCGGCCGGCGGCTCGATACGGGATGCTCGCTTCGAAACCGGGGCTCGAGTTCCGTTCCGCCTGTGGTGGGGGTGGGGCGAAGCTTATCGCCTTTCCGTCGATCCTCATCCCGCCGGCGCTAAGATCCCGGGCTCACGGAGGGCTCGATGATCCAACCGCGGTGGCCCCCGCGTCGAACGCGAACCCGGCCGACCGCACGGCCCTGCAGGATTCCCGGAGTGGCCGGGCAGTTCGCCGGTTCTTCCGCCATCCGCCCGTCCGCGCATGCGGGCGCGGTCCCGTTCCGCGAGGAGTTGGCCGCGGTGCGGGCTGGGTGATGCTGCCCTCCGCCGTCGCGTCCGTCGATCCCGTGCTCTCGACCGGAATCCCGCTCACCCTTCTCGGCGTCGAAAGGATCACCGCTGCGCTGGAGACGTCGTGGGGAAGCGACGACCTCCCTTCCCGGCGTGGCGGGGCTGTTCGCGTGTCCCGGGGCAATTCCCCGAATCGAACGCCGCCGCTTGCCGGCGGGGAATGCCTGGCCGATACTCCCGCGGCCATGTCCGCGCTCGATTCGCGCTCGCTCTCCGCTCCGAGGCCGCGGCGGCGGAGAGCCCGATGACCCGCTCCTTCACCCCGGGCGTCGATCCGCTGCTCGCCGCGTGCCCGTTGTTCGAGGGACTCGACCACGACGACCTCGCCTCGCTTTCGTTGACGATCGAACGCCGGGTCCTGACCGGCGGTTCCGTGCTCTTCCGTCAGGGGCAGCGCGGAGGATCTCTCTACATCGTTGCGCACGGCAGACTTCAGATCACCGTCAGTCAATCGGACGGCTCCGAACGGATCGTCGCGGAAATTGCCCGCGGCGAGTCGGTCGGGGAAATGGCGCTGTTGAGCGGCGATCCTCGATCGGCCACCGTCCGTGCGATCCGCGACAGCCTGGTGCTTCGCATCACGCGCGCGGATTTCGACAAGTTGACGGAGAAGCGGCCGCAGGTTCTGCGGGCCGTCGCGAACGAGCTCGTGACACGGGTCGCGCGTGGCCTCGGAGCGCCGAACACCGGCCGGCGGCCGATGACGCTCGCGGTCCTGGCGGTGACTCCGGGCGCGCGTACCACCGAGTTCGCCCGCGCGCTCGCGGCCGCGCTCTCGGCGATCGGGCCGACGCGGCACGTCGACCGCAGCTTCGCCGTAACGGTGACGAGCCACCGCACGCTCGAGGAAGACGACGGCTCCCACGAGTCTCAGCTCGGCCGGTGGTTGAGCGACGAAGAATCCAGATACCGATACGTGCTCTACGAAGCGGACCCCGCGCACCCCGGATGGACGCGCCGGTGTCTCCGCCAGGCCGATCGCATCGTTTGGATCGCGGACCCGGGAGATCCCGCGCGCGCTCCGGGCCTTTCGATGCCCGACCACTTCGCGAGCGCGCTCGGCGTCAGGAAGGACCTCGTCTTCGCGCACGCGGACCGGGACCGCCAGCCGGCCGGCACGGCGAAGTGGCTCGAAGCGGCGCCCGAGCTGGAGGGCTCGACGCATCACGTGGCCCTCTCGACACCGGAAGACTTCGCCCGGCTGGCGCGGCTCCTGACCGGAAACGCGACCGGGCTCGTCCTCGGCGGCGGGGGCGCCAGGGGCTTCGCCCACATCGGCGTGATTCGCGCTCTCGAGGAAGCCCGGATTCCGATCGACTCGATCGGTGGAACTTCGGCGGGGGCGATCATCGGCGCGCAGTTCGCCTGCGGATGGGACCGCAAGGCGATGCTCGAAGCCACGCGGCGAGGCTTCCTCGCGGGCGGGTCGCTCCTCGATTTCACGATCCCGGTGGTCTCGTTCATCGCCGCGAACCGGTTCCTGAACCTCGTGCGGGACATGTACGGCGACCGGCGGATCGAGGACCTCTGGACGCGCTTTTTCTCGGTCGCCTGCAGCCTGACCCACGGAGAACCGCGAGTGCTGCGGAGCGGGCCGCTCTGGCGGCGCGTGGGGGCGAGCATGGCGCTTCCCGGCATCGGTCCGCCGGTGTGCGAGCGCGGCGAGCTTCTCATCGACGGCGGCGTGCTGATGAATCTTCCGGTGGCTCCGATGAAGACGTTCTGCGAGGGCCGCCTGATCGCGGTGAGCGTCAGCCCCGAGATCGATCTCGCGGTCGATCCCGCGTACGAGCTCTATCCGTCGGCCCTCGACATCCTGCGGAGCCGCTTCGGGCGGGGGCGGCGAAAGCTCCAGGTCCCGACGATCCTCTCGATCCTCGCCCGCACCGGGACCCTCGGGCGCGAGGCGGGGGAGCGGGACGTGCGCCGCAAGGTGGATCTGTATCTCGAGCCGGATCTGTCCGCCGTGGACCTCCTGGAGTTCTCGGCGCTCGATCGGGCGGAGGAGATCGGGTACCGCTATGCGGTGGAGAAACTGGAGAAAATGGACGGCTGGCGGACCGCATGAGGCCGCCAGCCGTGCCGGAAACGAGTTCTACTTGCCCCCGCTCTTGTCGGCGGACTTGCCGAAGAGTGCGGCGTACTGGGGGTAGCCCTCCTGCGCGAGACGTTCCGCGGGGATGAAGCGCATTGCCGCGGAGTTCATGCAGTAGCGCTGCCGCGTGGGTGCCGGGCCGTCGTCGAAGATGTGTCCGAGATGCGAATCGGCGTGAGCGGAGCGCACCTCCGTCCGCGGGAGGCCGAGCTTGTAGTCGGTCTTCGTCTTCACGTTCCCCTTCTCGAGCGGCTTTGTGAAGCTCGGCCAGCCGGTCCCCGACTCGAACTTGTCGAGTGAGGAGAAGAGCGGCTCGCCGGACACCACGTCGACGTAGATCCCGGCCTGGTGATTGTCCGCGTACTCGTTGGCGAACGGCCGCTCCGTCCCTTCGTGCTGCGTCACCTGGTACTGGATCGGAGTCAGACGTTTCTTGAGCTCGTCGTCCGAAGGCTTTTGAAATTTACCGGTCCAGCCCGCGCCGGACGCCGGAGGCTGTTGTCCCTCGACCGGGACGACCATCGCCACGAGAACCGCTGCCGCGAGAAACCAGGCCTGATTCATTTATGACCTCCTGCCGCATCTCCCCAGAGCTGTTTCAACCGGGCATCGCGGCCGCATCCCTGCCGGTACGAGTTGTACCGCACGGGGCTCTTTTTGTAGAAATCCTGGTGGTATTCCTCCGCCGGGTAGAACGTCGTTGCCGCCACGATCTGGGTGACGATCTTCCCGGCAAAGCGGGGCTCCTGCTCGAGCCGGCGCTTCGACTCCTCGGCCGCCTTCTTCTGCGCGTCGTCCATGTAAAAGATTGCCGACCGGTATTGAGACCCGTGATCGCAGAACTGGGCGTTCGCCTGCAGTGGGTCGACGTTGTGCCAGAAGATCTCGAGGAGCCGTTCGTACGTGATCTTCGACGAGTCGTAGGCGACCTCGACGGATTCCGCGTGACCGGTCCCGCCCGAGGAAACCTCCTCGTACGTCGGGTTTTTCTTCTGACCGCCCGTGTAGCCCGACGTGACCGAGAGAACGCCGGGGACGCCCTCGAAAGCGGTTTCCTCGCACCAGAAGCAGCCGCCGGCAAAGATCGCCTTCGCGGGCTCCGGCCTCGGGGCTGCCGGCACGAATGAAGCGGCCAGACCCGCCGCGAGCGCCATGAAAAGGAAGAGACGAATCCCCAAGGTGACCTCCTGTGATGACAGACACAACTTCAACGACGCAGATTTGATTCCGATCCCGCAGGAAGGTTACGAACGAATCGGCGCGACGGGATGTCTCGGGAATGCGCGCGCCTAAGCGAAAGTCGGGTCTCTGGCCGGAGGGATCTGCGTACCCTCCTCCGGACCCTGGAGTCCGAGAGACGCGGACAGTGCCGCCGTGAAGGTGTCGTGAACCGGCGTCGGCACTCCGGACTCCCTCCCGTAGCGGGCGACGGCGCCGGAGAGCACGTCGAGCTCGGTCGGCCCTCCCCGCTCGAGGTCGAGAAGGAAGCTCGGCTTCATGCCGGCGGGCAGAGCGAGCATTCTCTCGAGAACGCGATCCTGCTCTCCCTCAGGAATGCGGATGCCGCGGGCGCGCCCGACGGCGGCGATCTCTCCGATCGCCTCTTTCAGGAGGCTGGCGCCGAGCGGGGCAGTTCTCACCGGCCCGATGGAAGTCCTCGCGAGACCGCACGCACCGGCCATCGCCGCGAGGAACAGGAACTTCCTCCAGAGATCGACCGAGATGTCCTCCGACACGCGCGCTTCGCAGCCGGTCTCCGCGAAAGCGGCCACGACGCTCTCCGCGCGGTTGGACCGGCCGCCGCCCTGCTCGCCGAGGACGACCGACCGAAACGCGCTCCACCGTGTGACCTCGCCCGGGGCGGTCCGTTCGGCGCTGATGACCGCGAGACCGGGGAGCACGGCGCCCCGCGGGATCTTTTCGGCGACGAGAAAGTCGAAGGCTTCGACGCCGTTTAACAGCGGAAGAATTACCGCCCCGTCCCCGGCGACGCGCCGGGCCGACGGCGCGATTTCGCGGAGCGAATAGCTCTTGACTGCCAGGATCGCAAAATCGACCGGCGGGAGCTCTTCGGCACGGGGAGCAACCGGGATGCGCTCCGTCCAATCTCCTTCGGGCTCACGAATCCGAATCCCGGCCGTCCGGATCGCTTCTCCGTGCTCTCCACGGGCCAGGAAGTGGACCTCATGCCCGGCGCGGGCGAGGCACGCGCCGAAATACCCCCCGACCGCTCCGGCGCCGAGAACCGCGAACTTCATGCTTGCAAATTACGGTCGGCCGGGCGGCGCCGATTCAAACCCCGCCATCCTCCGGCGAGGCGGCGGGCCGCTCAGGCGGACGGCCGTTCCAGAACGAATCGGCACGCGGCGCACGTATGGAATTCGTAGAGAACGGCGTCGGAGGAGTCCTCGCGGCCGTCCTCTCCCACCGCGTGAGCGGCGATCTTTTCCGCATGCCGGTTCATTTCAAGACCGCACCGGGGGCAATCCAGAGGCTTCCGGGTGTTTTCGGGCATGTCAGGCCTCCAGGGGGACGCGCTCGCGTCCATGTCGGAGGACCTTCGCCATCCACACGAGCTCGCGCGCAAACTTGTCGAAGCGGCCCCCGTAGGCAGGATCGAGGATTGCCCCTCTTTCGTCGAAGAGCTTTCGCGCGGAAGAAAAATTGACGTCCCAGAAGATCGTCACGAGGCCGAGCTCTCGCAGGACCGGAAGGAGGTTTTCGATCATCCGCGTGGCGCCAAACGGCCCTGCGGACACGCCACAGACGCCCACGGCTTTGTGGACGTACTCCTTCAGGTTCGTATCGAGCACATGCTTCAGAAGTCCCGGGTACCCGTGGTTGTACTCGGGGGCGACGATCACGAAGGCAACGGCTCTCATGCAGAGCTCCGAGAATGAGGGAATCTTGATGTCTTCGCCCGCTCCCCGGGTCGGCGCAGGAACTTCGCGCACGTCGACGAGCGTCGTCTCCACGTCTTTCCAGGCGGCGAGCCGTGCGAGGACGAAGTTCGCCGCGTGCTCGCTGATCCTGCCCTGGCGCGGCGTGCCGAGGATGACGGGGATGAAGAGGGGCGTTCCCTCGACTCGGGCGGGCTCATCGCTTCACCTCCGGGGATCGCAGTGAATCACAGCACCTCGAGCTCGAGCCTCAGAAGCTCGCCCAGGGACCACGCCTGGAACGGGCACCCTCGCGGCCGGTGCGGAGGATCTCCGTCTGCGATCTCTGAGAGATGCCCGAGGCCCGCAGCGAAGAGTTGCTCCCGGAGGGGCTCGAGGAAGCGGCGCCGCGCCTCCGTTCTGGCGTCGGCGCCGCCGCCGCGGACCCGCACCCACGCCTCGATGAACGGCCCGGCGAGCCACGGCCACACCGTTCCCTGGTGGTAGGCAGCGTCTCGCTCCTCGATTCTGCCTTCATAGCGTCCGATATAGCCCGGCTCTCCCGGGGCCAGCGACCGCAGGCCCATCGGTGTCCAGAGCCTCTCTTCCACTGCGTCCACGATCCGGCGCGCGCGGTCCGGCGGGAGGAGCATGAGGGGGAGTCCGCCGACCGCGAAGATCTGGTTCGGGCGAAACGTCGCATCGGCCGTTCCGGCGATGTGATCGCAATCGACCACGTCATGAAGGAATCCGGCCTCCTCCCTCCAGAACCGCAACGAGAATGATTCCGTCGCCACGGCGGCGAGCTCTCGCCATCGGGAGCTGCTGTTACCGGCGAGAGTGAGCGCGTTGATCCACAGCGCCTGGACCTCGACCGGTTTTCCGGAACGGGGCGTGATCACTCGGCCGTCCACCTTCGCATCCATCCATGTCAGCTGCAAACCCGGCGCTCCCGCGGCCAGGAGCCCGTCCGAGTCCGCGCGGATCCCGTACCGTGTGCCGCCCGCATAGCCCTCGAGGATCCGGTCCGTCGCGAGGAGAAGCGCCGCGCGGTCGCCCGACGGCACTCGCTTCCCGAGGCGTGCGGCGGCCGCCAGAAATTCGTGAACGACGATCACGTACCAGAGGGATGCGTCCACCGCGTTGTACTCGGGAGTCCCGCCCTCGGCTTCCCCTTTGTCCGAAAACCGGTTCGGGATCATCCCCTCCGAGACGGAGTTCGCCCATTCGACCAGGATCTCCCGCAAGTCGCTCAGCCTCCGGGTCGCGACGCAGAGGCCTCTGACGGAAATGAACGTGTCGCGGCCCCAATCGAGGAACCACGGATAGCCCGCGATTATCGTCTTCCCGGCCCCGCGCCGCACGATGTAGTCGTCTCCCGCGCGCTCGATGCGGGAGGCGAAAGTCCGCCTCCGCCCGCTCTCTGCCCGGGCGAGCGAAGCGGCGCGGGAAAGCGCCGGCGGGCCGGGCGCGCGCTCGCGCTCGTCCGACGGATTCGCTTCGAGGATCAAAACCGCATGTCCGCGGGAAAGGTCGAAGCGGAATACGCCGGGCGACGCGAGATCTTCGAAACAGTCGAGACCGCGCGACCGCTCCTCCGTGTAGAGAAAGTGCCGATACCAGACCGGCTCGTGGATGTACTCGCCATTGGACTGCATCGAAACTTCCGGAACCCCCGGATAGGGATGCCATCGCCGGGTGTCGCCGGAGGTCCCCGGTTCGGGCTCGAATCGGAACACCGGGTTCTCATGATGGAGGTCATGCGCGTCTCGCCCGGAGAGAAGGGGCCGCACCTCGAGGGTCACCCGCCCCTTCGCGCCGCGCGCGCGCCAGGAGAGCACGACGGCGCCCGTGCGGCGCGACACGAAGATCTCCTGCTCGATGCGCACGCCGTTTTCGAGGAGAAAGGTCCAGCGGGGCCAGGGGTCGTCCTCGAACGCCTCGATTCGGCCGCTCCCGCCCGGCGAGGCGATCTCGCCCCGGTAGAGCTGGTCCGAGATGGCGTAGAGGCCATCCCCCGTCTCCACCGTCGCTTCGATGCCGTTGACGAGGACGAAGCGCCCGCCCGGCGGCGCCGGCGCGGAGAGGAGGAGCGCGTGGTACCGGCGCGTCCGAAAAAGGCGCGCTGTGCCCGAGGCGAAGCCGCCGGCGCCGTCCGTCTCCAGCCACTCCCGCTCGATCTGGCCGCGTTCGTCCCCTGCCGCTGAGGCGCTGCCGTTCATGCTCTCACCGCCGGATTCGATTCCGGGGAGGGCCGCCGGTTACGTTCTGCATGCGCCCGGGCGTGTCATGGCCCGATTACATTTCCGCCGCGAAAGGAATTCCCGCCGGGAAACCACTCCCTTCGGCCGGCATCCAACGCGGCATGGTGAGAAAAGTCATCGCGGAAGAGGGCGTGGACGGGCGGTATCGCGAGGACGCGGAGGCGGTATCCCGGTTCGTCGCGGGGGACGAGGGAGCGTTCGAGCGCCTCTATCATCGGTATCGCCCGCTCGTGCTCTCGGCCGCGCTTCGGATCGTTCAAAGCCGCGAAGACGCCGAGGACGTCGCGTCGGAAGTCTTCTGGAGAGTCTTCCGGAAGATCACGACCTACGACGAGCGGCGTCCCTTCTCGCCCTGGATCTGCCGGATCGCGATCCACGAGAGCTTCTCGCTGCTGCGCCGCCGGCGAACGCACGCGCGCCGCTTCGCTCCGATGCCTCTCCGCGAGCCGGCGGTCGAATCCGGGGTTGAGCGGAGCCTCGCTCTTCGCCAGCTCGCGGGGCGGGCACGGGCCATGGTCCGCGAGCTTCCGAGCGATCAGTCGCGCGCCCTGCGTCTGCACGACGCTGGCGAGGTTCCCGCGGCGTTGCTCTCGCGCTCGCTGCGCATCCCGCTGCCGACGCTGAAGTCCCGACTGCGGCGTGCTCGGCGGGCGATCCGGGCGCGGATGGAAAATCCGTTCCAGCCGGCGGCGGCCGGAAGGTAGGAGCCTGTTCCGAGTCATGTCCGTTGCGAGCGCGGTCGAGCCGAAGCGAGAGCGGGCGCGCAGGCTGCCCTTGAGTGGGGGACCCGACGGTCCCTCGAACCCCCTGCCGCTGGCGGCACGGAGGCGTAGCCCGGCTCCGCCGCACAAGCCACCAGTTGTCCATGGGACTGCAAAGTCCCCTGCGGAGAGTAAGACCGAGCATTCCGCTCGCAGCGAGAGACACGCC
>JBDTRB010000138.1:0-8637 GCA_039931865.1 Acidobacteriota bacterium
GAAGCTCCGCGCCTTTTTCCTAGACAAGGCGGCCTGGAAGTGGACGTGCGTGCCACGCCCCTGCAGGCTGGACTGCGCGCGCAGCGGCGCGTTCACGCCAGCGATGCTCTCCCGCCGGCACGGTCGGGGCGAGGTTCTCGTTTTCCAGGATCCTGACCCTGCGAGCGCGCCCCTGCACTGCGGATACGAGATTCAAGATCGCTCCGCGCCGGCGAGCAGCTTCTGAAACCGCGGGTTCTTGCGCAGGGGACCGTAGCTCGGATCGATCTTCAGCCAGCCGAATCCCGCGTCCCCCGATCGAGGATCCAGACGTTCCACCCTCGCACTGTCCACTCTCGATGTTTTCGAATGGAAGAACGGCCAGTCGTGTGAGTCCCGTTGTGCCGGCCGCGGCGCTGAGCGGGTGTCGATTCCGCAAGAGCAGGGCCGCCGCGCCGAGCGCCAGAATCGCGAGAATCGCGGAGGTAGCGATCGCCCTGCGCGGCCAGCCCGTGGGCGAGCGCGCGCCTCCGCTTCCCGCGATTTCCGAAGCCTCCGTGAGGGCAAACGAGGTGTCGCGCGCGGACTGGAATCGGTTCATCGGTCCTTCTCGGGCGCGAGACACCTCTCCCATTCCTCCCGCGCCGATCGGCCGAGGATCTCGTACGTACCGAGACGGAAACCTGGAGTGAGGGCCATCCGTTTTGGGGGAAGTCTACGCCCGCCCGGAGGATGGGGGTCAGTCCAGAAATCCTGATTTCGCCGCGCGAAGCCGCTCGACGCGCGCGGCGCGGTGACCCGACGCTGCGTCGTCGGCGCCTTCCAACCGGGCGCGTCTGGAACGCCCCGAAACCCAACGTCTCGTCCGGCATCACATCCGAGTCGTCGCGAGACGACGGTCTCGGAGTGCGAACTGATATTTCCAGCCTGGAACCGTCTCGAGTTCCGGCGAGCGGCTCGCGAGGAGGTCCGCGTCAGGTTCCCATAAGTAATCAACGGGTTCTCCTTCCCGAATTCAGGATTTCTGGACTGACCCCAGTTAGATCGCTGTGGAGTAGAAAGGGGTCCACGCAGCGATTCAGCGTTGACCCCCTGCCTCCGTTAGCCGGCAGGGGCGGAGCATTCCGGGAAACCTCGAGCACGCGATTGTGTTCGACACCACGGGAGAGCTCGCCGCCCGTCACATTCCGGGGTACGTGGTAGTGGGCGAGCGAGCCGGCGTTTTCTCGCGCGGAGAATGGTGGCGGGATGCATTCGTGCGGATCTGGCATCCGCACGTTGCGGGGCGGGTGCCGCTTGCGGATGCGTCGCGGGACCTGGTGGCGGCGGTGGGTCCGCCGGTGAACACCGCAACGCCCGGCCCCGCAACTCGCAGAGCGGACGAGCAGCCACGCCGAGGACGATGGCGGAATACCTGAACATGAACCGCAAGGCCGAAGCGGACCTGGTGATCGGCCGCTGGGCGCGGACTATCCCCCGACGCAGACTCGTTCGTCTACGGAGTCCCGCATTCGACCAGGCGCGCTGGGCTGCTACGTCGCCAACCCCGAAATCGACCGCCTGACCGACGAAGGAAGGAGCAGAGACCGATCCGCGCACGGCACTCGCTCTCCGAAAAATCGAGATCCTTGCGACACTCTGGACCCTCAGTCGCTGTGAAGCTTTGTCTCGATGTTCTCGAGAATCCGTTTCTTCCGGTCGGGGTCGAGCGAGGTGTCCTTTTCTACGAGAGCCTTCGCCTCGACCGCGAGCTCGCGCGCCCGGGCACGATCGCCGGCGGCCTGGTAGGCGTCGGCCAGGCTGTCCAGCGCGTTTCCAGAGTGCGGAAACATCTCGGCATTCAACGAGAGCAGCCGCAAGGCTTCGGGGCGGCGGCCGGAGAACAGGAGGTTGTAGCCGGCGAGGTTCAGGACGTTTTCCGGGACCGGCGGCTTGCCGGTCTCCCGCAGGCCCGCGCGGCAGACGCGCTCCACCGAATCCATGTTGTCGTCGGCGATCGCGTTCATTACCTCGGCGATCGTGGGAGGCGGGACCGCAGCGGCCTTTCGCGAAACCGTCACGAATCCGGCGGGCGCGTCCTGCGGCGTGCCCATCCGGGCCAGCACCTCGCGCGCCTTCCCGTCGCCCTTGACATGGAGATCGAGGAAGGCGAGCGTCCAGCGGCTCCAGAGGGTAAACGCGGAGCCGACCTTCGGCCGCAGCTCGGGGCGCGCTCCGGCGAGCTCCAGCGCCCACCCCGCAGACTGGAAGTCCAGATGATCGAGTCCGGCTTGCTCGAAGACGGCATACGTCCGCTCGGCGTATTTCAGCGACTCCCAGAGTGTCGCATCCTCGAGCGGGACCCACGCGCGCCGGATGCAGTGCAGTACCGGAACCCGCACGGCCTCGAGGTTGAAGAGCGGAAGCTGTTTCCACGCATCGAGAGTCGGGTCCTTGAACAGCATGACGGAGTCGAGCGAGACGACGGCGCGCACGTCGGGGTTCTGCATTGCCTCGGAGAGCGCCCAGCGCCCTCCCGCCGAGAACCCGACGGCGCCCAGCCGGTGGACGTCGGCCGCCGGGAACTCGTGCATGACGTCGATCAAGAAATCAATGTCGCGGATCTTCGTGACGAGGTCTTCACGGTCGCGGTTCTCGGGGGGAAGCCCCGCAGTCGCGCCGACCCGCGGCGATTGCACGACGACGTAACCGTGGCTGGCGAGGTGCTCCGGGGTGACGTGCGCCAGGAACGTCGAGCCGAGGCTGTAGAGAACGAGCGGAAACGGACCGCGGAGCGGGACCGCGTCGCGCACCGCGGCCGCGGGAATCGCCGCGAGGCGCCGGCGCTGGTCGGGGTGGAGATCGCGGAAGAGCGGAAATCCGAACACAGTGTCCTGGCCGAGCCGGACCCGCTCGGGCGTCAGGGAGCCGAAGCGTTCTTCGCCGGCGGCCATGGCAGCGTAATCTCCCCAGGTCAGGGGGGCGCGACTCGAAGGCTCGGCGGGGTACCAGATGCTGACGCGGATCGGCCGCGCGCGTTCGCCTGCGCGGGGCCGTCCGTCGAGATCGCGCGCGAGACGGTGGACACGTGAGTAGTCGTAGCGCTCGAGCTGCCGAAAGCCGACCGCATGAGGGCCGGGCTCGAGATCGCCCCACAGCGGCGATCGCGCCTGCGAAGCCACTGCATTGGATGATGGACCTGCGAGCAGGAACACGGCTGCGGCGACGGTCAAGGCATGCATGAAACGCCTCCCTTCTTTTGTCACGCGTCTGTTTTAGAGTTCATGCTTCCCCGCGTCTCGGCGGCGGCCGGCGTGAGCGCCGGGCCTTCGGGCTCCCTCTCTTCGCCCGCGAGACGTCGGATGGGACCGATGAAGCCGCCCAGAAGCGCGGCTGCGGCGACGGCGGTGGCCGCCACCAAGAGGAACAGCCTCGCGACGGGAACGACGTCGAAGAATCCGGCCACCCAGCCGGCGAGCTTGTTGCCGAAGGAGGTCGCGAGAAACCACACGCCCATCATCAAACCGACCAACCTCCCCGGCGCGAGCTTCGTCACGAGCGAAAGGCCGACCGGAGAGAGGCACAGCTCGCCGAACGTATGCACGAGGTACAGCGCCGTGAGCCACATCGGGCTCACGCGAATCCCGCGGGACTGCGCCGCCGCGGCGGCCGGCACGATGATGAGGAACCCCACGCCGACGAAAAAGAGCCCGATAGCGAACTTGGCCGGGCTCGACGGCTGGCGCCTCCCGAGCTTGATCCACATCCACGCAAAGACGGGCGCGAAGACCAGCACGAAGAGCGGCTGCTCCACCTGGAACCAGCTCGAAGGAAACGAGAACCCGAAGACAGAGAGCCGGGTGAATCGATCCGCGAAAAGCGTGAGGGAGGAGCCTGCCTGCTCGAACGCGCCCCAGAAGAGAACCGCAAAGACGAACAGAAGCCCGATCACCGAGAGACGGCGGCGCTCGGCGGAGGTCAGGGGGGCGGCAGGCGCGGCCGCTGATCGCTTCGCGTCGATGGAAGCCGGCAGCCACTGGCGGCCGGCCAGGAACACGGCGACCCCGAGGCACATCGCGATCCCCGCGAAGCCGAATCCGAGATGCCAGTCGATCCTCTGGCCGAGGTAGCCGCAGACGAGCGGCGCGAGCATGGCGCCGATGTTGATCCCCATGTAGAAGATCGAAAACCCGCTGTCGCGCCTGGGATCACCGGGGCCGTAAAGGGTGCCGACGAGCGTGCTGACGTTGGGCTTCAAGAGTCCCGTGCCGACGACGATGAAGGCGAGACCGGCGAAGAAGAAGGACAGTCCGTGGAGAGCCATTGAGAAATGGCCGCAAGCGATCGCGACGCCGCCGGCGAGGACCGCGCGCGAGTGGCCGAGCCAGCGGTCCGCAATGAAGCCGCCGGGGATGGCGGCCGCGTAGACCGCCATCGTGTACCAGCCGTAGATTGCCGCCGCGCGCGCCGTCGAGAAGCCGAGCCCGCCCGTTGCGGCGGGCGCGACCATGTAGAGGATGAGCAGCGCGCGCATGCCGTAATAGCTGAAGCGCTCCCAGGTTTCCGTCAGGAAGAGCACGGAGAGGGCGCGAGGGTGCCCGAACCATGTCGCTTGCCGTGGTGCCGCGATGCCGCCGTTCACGCGGGCAAGTCTGAAGACGAGACGGCGGCGGAGCCGAAAGCTCTGTGGCGAGCGCCGCCTCGATGGGGCGGATCGCGGCCTGGACGCCGCGGGATTCGCCCCTCGCGGGCCGCGCGCCGCCGCCCGGGAGCGCCACTGGCGGACGGGCACGAGGAGCGCGGGCGCGGCGGGAGGAACATCCGGGCATGCCAGGCAGAATCTCAAGGGCCCTTTCGGCCTCGATTTCCGCCTCGATCGTCCTGCCGCTCGCGTTCGCGGCGGCGCCCGCCCCCGATGAGACCGGAAGAGTCGTCGCCACGGTCGCGCGTCTGCACGAGGCCGGCCTGCGCCGCGATGCCGCCGCCGTGGAGAAGCTGTACGCGCCGGACTACTTCCACACGAACCCCGACGGGTCTGTCATGAAGCTGGCGGACGTGCTCGCGTCCTATCGCACTGATCCGAAAATGACGATTTCCTCCCAGCAGACGTCGGAGCAGACGGTTCTGCTGCGCGACGCCTTCGCGGTCGTCACGGAGAAGATCGCGCTTCACGGACGGACGGCGGAGGGAGACCGGTTCCTCTCCCGGTTCCGCGTGACGTACATTCTCGAGCGGGGCGGGAGCCGCTCGGAGTGGAGGTTCGTCAACTCGCACTCCTCGTTTCTGGGGACCGAACGCAATCCGGAACCGGGCGGCTAGCCGCCGCTCGGCGGTTTGGTCGCTATCATCCCGGGATGCCTCCCCACCGGCGCACGCTCGCGGTCCTCCTCGTCGCCTTCGCCTCGACGCTCGCAGGTCTCTACTTCGCGACCCAGCTCCGCCTCGCCTACCCGGAGTCGTTGAGACAACCGTGGGGCAAGGCGCTTCTCCTGAATCTGGTCCACTACTGGATCTGGGGAGCGCTCGTCCCGTTCGTCGTATGGCTGGCGCGCCGGGCGAGCTTCGAAAACCGGGGCTGGCGGGCAATCCCGATCCACGCGATCGCGAGCGTGGTGGTCACCGCGGTCCAGCTCGTCGCGGGCGTAGCGGTCCTCACGCTCCTGGTTCGCGATCCGCTTCTCTGGGATGGCCTGCCGCGGTTCTTCCGGCTGAATTTCCACTCGAGCCTTCCGACCTACTGGCTGATCCTCTTCGTCTACTGGGCGTGGGACTACGCGGGCCGTGCCGCGCGGCTGAAGGCGAGCCTCGCGCAGGCGCGGCTCGACGCGTTGAAGAGCCAGCTCAACCCGCACTTCCTCTTCAATACGCTGAACTCCATCTCGTCGCTCATGTACACGGACATTGAGGCCGCGGACCGCATGATGGCCCGTCTGTCGGAGCTCCTTCGCTCGACGATCCACAACAACGGCGCCCAGGAAGTGACGCTCCGGGAGGAGCTCGAGTTCGTCGGCCGGTATCTTGAGATCGAGAAAATCCGGTTCGAAGAACGCCTGCGAATCTCTCTCGGGGTGGAGGAGGAAGCGCTGGACGGGCTCGTTCCCACTTTCTCCCTGCAGCCGCTGGTCGAGAACGCGCTCAAGCACGGGATCGCGCCGCTCGAGCGCGGTTCCTCGCTCGAGATCGCCGGACGCCGGGTCGACGGTTACCTCGTCGTGAGGATCAGCGACGGCGGAGTCGGCGCGCCGGCCGCGCCGCTTCGCGAAGGCGTCGGACTCGCGAACACGCGCTCGAGGCTCGAACACCTCTACGGGGCCGCGGCGACTCTCCGCACGGGAAACGCGGATGGAGGCGGGTTCTTCGTGCAGCTCGACATTCCCTGGCGCACGCTGGAGCGGGTGCACTCATGACGCGCGAGCCCCGCGAGAACTCTGGCACGCTTCGAGCGCTGATCGTCGACGACGAGCGGCTCGCGCGCGAAAAGCTGCGCCGCCTCCTCGAGGAACCGGGCGCAGGACCCTTCGTGGTCGTTGGCGAGGCGGCCAATGGCCATGAGGCGGTCGAGAGAATCCGGCGGGAGCGTCCGGACCTGGTTTTCCTCGACGTCCAGATGCCCGGGATGGACGGCTTCGCGGTGATCGAGAAGCTGCCGGCCGAAGACCTTCCGGCGATCGTGTTCGTCACGGCTCACGACGAGTACGCGATCCGGGCGTTCGAAGTCGAAGCGATCGACTACCTTTTGAAGCCCTTCGACCGCTTGCGCCTGAAGCAGACCCTCGATCGCGTCCGGCGGCAGCTCGGGGACGACCGGGGCGTGCTCCTGGACAAGCTGCGGCGCCTCGTAGCGGCCTCGGCCGATCCGGGCGCTGCGCGGCCGCTGCGCCGGCTCGCGATTAAGTCGAGCGGCCGCATCCAGTCGCTGCCGATCGAGGAGGTCTCGTTCTTCGAGGCGGCGGACAACTACCTGAAAGTCCATGCCGGAAAATCCGTGCACTGGATCCGAGAGGCGCTCAACGACCTCGAAAGGCGTCTCGACGCCGACTGCTTCATCCGGATCCACCGCTCGACGATCGTCCGGATCGACGCGATCCGTGAAGTCGAGTCGCTGTTCCACGGCGATTACAACGTGGTCTTAAAATCCGGCGAACGCCTTGCCGTCGGCCGCAAGTATCGCGACGGGCTGCTCAAAGCGCTGGGCGACCGCGACTGAGCCGGAGGAGCGGACCTGCGACCCCCACCGGCTGGCGCGCTTGGAGCGTCAGGGAGGTGAAGGCGCCGAGGAAGGGCGCCGAGGAAGGGTCAACGCTGAAACACTGAATTCAGGAAGAACGCCGAGGAAGGGTCAACGCTGAAACACTGAATTCAGCAATTCAGCGTTGACCCCATCTCTGCCGTCAGATAGGAAGACTGTTCCTTTCTTCCCCGTCCTGCTCTCAGTCAAGACATCAAATTAAGATTGACCCCATTCCTCCGCCATTCCTCCCTGCTTCGCCCTCAGGCAGGACGGGCGCGCGAGAAAGCGAGCGCCCGGAACGCATATTCGTCGACGGCGTCCGACTGGGCTTCCATTCGCATTCGAACAAAATGTGATTCTTATGTTCACTTTCGATGCAATCTGCCTGGCATGGAATCGCTGGGACAATGAATCTGAAACGATTGTGCCGCAGCGGCAGTATCGCGTTGATCCATGATATGTTGGAGGTTCTTCAGAGGTCCAAGCCGGTTTCGGTACCTTGTCGAAGTTGGCCCTCCGTTTCGGATATCCCGATGAAGAACACCTGTTCAAGGGCTCAGGAGAAGTCTCATGAAATTCGCACGTAACGTCCATTTCCAGATCAAGGGTGGCAAAGAGGTTGAGTTCAACAATCTCTTCGAGAAAGAAGTCCTTCCGATGCTTCGCAAGCAGAACGGGTTCCAGGAGGAAGTGACGCTCGTCAACCCGAAGGGCGCGCACTTTATCAGCCTCTGGGACAATCGCAAGAACGCCGAGACGTATGAGACCGCGACCTATCCGCAGGTCCTCGCGAAGCTCACCACGTTGATCGACGGAATGCCCAGGGTCGAGACCTACGAGACCGTGTCGAGCTACGCTCGCGCCTAAGGTTCGTACGGACGATCAAAATCGTTCGTTCTATAGAGGTCCCGCAAGGGACCTTTTTTTTGCCAACGGTCTTTTTCGGGGTCAGACCCGAAATCCTGATTTCGCGGCGCGATCGTTTTTGTCATCGACTCGGAAGCGTCGATCTTCGTCATACACGGCCGGCCGTTGACCGAGGCGAGCACCGGGAGTGAGAGCCATCCGATTGCGTGAAGTCTATGCCCGCGCGATTGGAAGCCGCGCACGTCTTACTGACTCGAAAACGAGGCACCCGGCGAATCCTCGCCGAACAACTCGAGGCGCGCGATGCCCGTTTCCAGGTCGACCCACTCGGAGTTCGGCATGCGCACCCGATGACACCAGCTGCAGAGCGTCCGAGGGCTCTGTTCCTCCCGGGCGAATCCAAGGGTCTCTCGACGGAGAATACTGGATCGTGGGAATTTCTAAACGAACGGGCGAAGCCTTGTTTCACACCAGTCTTATCGGAGGAGGATGACGGCCATCTCCCACCTCCGAAAAACCGGGCTGGTCGGAAGAGGCGAAAGGGTTCCGACCGAAATGAGGATTTTGGGTCGGGTCTGACC
>JBDTRB010000139.1:0-8563 GCA_039931865.1 Acidobacteriota bacterium
AGGAGCGGCAACGATGCAGACGGCCCCGCGCCGCCGCAACCCGCAGGGCGGACGGGCTTTTGCTCGGCGTCTACGCGAGGAAGAGACCTTGGTTGACAGACACGAGAAAAGCCTCCGTTGTGCCTGTAGCCCATTGCAAAAGCCCGGACGCGACACCCGCATCCATTTTTCCACGGGCTGCTAGATGTTCGGGGTCTTCGGCTCGACGCGCTTCAAGACCTCGAACGAATAGTCCACCCGCAGGATATAGACCCAGGCGAGGAGGAGCGTCCCGGAGACGTACCGCACGACGTTGTCGAGGATCGCGATCGTCACGCACTCGGGGAATCCGAGCCCCCCGAGGTAGAGGGCCGCCGCGAAGCCCCACTCGAATTGCCCGATCCCCCCCGGCGTGATCGGAATCAGCCGTGCGATGTACGAAGCGACGATGGCCATCAGGAGGATCGAGAAGTTGACGTTCAGAATAACGTGGGTCGAAGTGAACGCCATGGCGATCACGTAGGCACCGATATCCTCCAGGCCGAAAGCCAGCAGGGAAAGAGCCGCCATTCCTGCGAGCGTGACCGGTCTGCGGGCGAGCGCGCGAAGCGCTTCGGCCACTTCACCGCGGGTGCCGGGAGTAATGGTCGCGCCCGGGTAGAGAGGGCTCGGGCGGGCGATCCAATAACAGACGCCGAGGATCACGAGCGCCCAGAACATTTGAGCCAGCCACACGGACCAGCCGAGGCCGTACGGGCCGTAGAGCGCGTAAACAACGATCTCGAAGATGACGAAGATCTCGGCGAGAAAAATCGCCTGGGCGGACCTCTCAACGGGTACGCCCTGCCCGCGCAACATCTTCGCCGTCCAGACGTTGCCGAGATTGAACGGCACCAACCGGTTGATTCCGATCCCTTCCATGTAGGCCCGCGCGTGCTGGGTAAACGTTCCCTGGATTCCCGAGAAGCGCGCAAAGACGTGGAACTGAAACGCCTTCAACAGCCAGAAGACGAGGAAGATGAACGCGGCGAGCTCGACCAGCCCCCACTTGATCGGGTCCTGGGACTTCAGGAAGTACTTCAGATCCGGAACGCCCTTGATGAAACCCGACTGGGCGTCGTGGTAGCTGACGATACCCGTGTTGATCATCACGGAGAGCAGTCGCGTATTGGCGAGGAAGTTCCAGACACCCGAGAAGTAGATGAGTGATCCGAGCAGAACGGCAGCCAGAACGTAGGAGAAGAGGTAGGCCCAAGCCCGGTCGAGCTGACGAGCTTCGCCTCCGGGTCCGGAGTCTTCGATCGGCGTCAGGGCGACCGACGGGTCCAACGCTCCGGGTTCTGCTTCCATGTTTTGTCCTCTTTTCGAAGTCTGCGATGGATCAGCGGGTTGGCGCGGTCCCGCCACCGGCGGCAGCGCTTGCGACGGCGGCCGGGCGCGCGGAGGAGCGGTCCGTCGGCGAGGGCACTTCCGAGGGGGAGTGCGTCGAATGCCATGCCAGCGCGTTCTTGACCGCCCCCTCGAGCGTGTCCGACATGAATGGCTTCCCACGCATCACGACGATCACCTTCTGCAGCTGCGGGACGTTGTTCTGCTGCGAGCGCAGGAAGATCGGTTCCACGTAGAGACATTCGTTCCCGACGAGAAGCAGGCTCGTGTGGCCGCGGATGACCTCGGTGCCCCTCCGATTCCACCAGGAGAAGTTCTGCGAGATGACCGGCTCCTGGTCGATCGCGGCGTCCGCCTGTTCCGGTCCGATGACGTACTGGCCCTTCGGGATCTGAAGCACGGTGATCTTCCCGTAGTCGGCGCCGTCCTGGTACACGATCGGGATGCCGCGAAGATTCAGCGCCTTCTCCGGCGTGAAAACCATCGCCATCGAGTACTGGACCCGGGGGGTCGCCGCCGGAAGCGGGCCTTTCCCCGTATCGAGCATCAGCTGGTACGGCTCGATCGAGAACGTGATCGCTTTGCCGGTGTCCAGAATCGGCCCGAGCACTTCGTCCGCGTCGTCCCACATGTCCTCCATGTTGAAGAAATACATGGGGTCTTTCATGTGGTAGTAGATGTAGAGATCGTCGAACTGGATGTGGAGCATCTGGATCGGGTACGTGAGCT
Source organism: Acidobacteriota bacterium (assembly GCA_039931865.1). Lineage (GTDB taxonomy): Bacteria > Acidobacteriota > Thermoanaerobaculia > UBA5066 > Gp7-AA6 > JALYUA01. Next base: position 2,098 of record JBDTRB010000139.1, read on the forward strand.
GAGATTTGACGCCCGCCGGCATCTTGTCGGCGGCGGTGAAAAGGTCCGGGTAGATCCGGGCCCACGTCCGGACCACCGGCGAGTCCGAGATCTTGTAGAACGTCACCTTTCCCGTCGCCGCATCCACCGTCGCCTTGACCGAGTCCTCGATGTAGTTGACCATTCGGGTCGGGCGCGGGAAAGGCGAGCGCTCGTCCGATTTGTCGCCGAGCTCCTCGGGGTAGCTGTACGGGTAGCGGTCCGTCGTCGTCATGCCGTTCGCGATCCAGACGATCCGGCCGTCCACGTTGACCGCGTACGGGTTCGAGTCGTAGAAGATGAAAGGCGCCACGCGATTGAGGCGATCGACCGGCGTTCGGAAGTAATGCGCGCGCGTGTCGTCCTTGATCAGATCGGAGAACACGAGCTCCCAGAACTTGCCGCTGCGCCAGCCGAAGACCATGCGCTTCCAAAGCGAGTCGATGTGCACGCCGGTCTTCTCGCTCTGCGGGAGGAAGATCTCGGCGCGGTCCTGATCGGTCGGGTAATCGAGCTCCTTCATGCCGTGGACGTTCGAAAACGCCATCGTCGCCGAGCCTTCGCCGTAATAAATCCGGGGCTCCGTCAACGCGAGCTGCGGGTACTTCACCTTCGCGGGGATGTCGTACGAGACGTAGTTCATTTCGCCGCGGCCGTTGACTTCGCCGACCGGCGCCATGACGAGACCGAAGCCGTGTGTGAACATCATGAAGCGCTGGCCCCAGTACGCGAGCCAGGGAACAGGCTCGTACAGAGGCGTTTCCCGCGCGGCGGAGACGAACATGCGTTCTTCCCCGTTGATCGTGTACCGCACGTTGTCGACATTGACGAAGTTGTAATAGGTCCGGAGCTTCTGCTGCTGCTGCAGGAGCTCGAGCGTCGGGCCGTAAACCATCGAGCTGCCCTGCGTCTGCAGGATCCGCTGCGAGTGCTGCCTGTCGAGCCATCTCTCGACGTAGCTCACGTATCCGGGCCAGAGCGGGGCGTTCTTGAGCGTCGGGCTCGAGAGGAGATCCTCGGCCGTCGGCAGAGGATCTCCCGGGCGGTTCGGCTGGTAGCTGACCTCCTGGATCTTTTCGAGCCCGTAGGCTTCCCGGGTCGCGTTGACGTGCCGGGCAATGTAAGGCAGCTGGATGACGGGCTCGTTCGGCTTGACGAACAGCCAGTTGCGGACGACCACGGCGCAGCGGAACGAGAAATCGAGGACGACCAGAAGAAGCGCGATTTTGCCGGCCTGCCGGAACCGGCGGGTCCAGACCGGCGTATTCACGCCCTCGGCGCGACGCCGGAGCGCGGAAAGCATCGCGTAGCCTGCCGCGGTCACGCCGAGAATCACAAAGGTCGTCACCCAGATGTAGTTCAGAGTCGAGAAGACGCCGGTCACGTCCAGGTACTGTGCCCCGCGCTTGATGCTCGCGGCCTGCGAATTGTCGCGAAGAAGAAGGTCATAACGAGTCAGCCACATCCCCGCCGCGGCGACGATTCCGCAGAGGACCCACGCAAACCTCGTGCAGAGAGATGAGCTGATGCTGACCCGCCGCGCCAGGCGCGAAAGCGAGCCTTCCGGTCCCGTCCGGCGCCTGGCGAGCGTCGCGCATCCGATCGAGAAACAGAGCATCAGGAACGCGGCCCACATCACGTACTTCCAGGCGATCCAGATGTTCGGCAGGTCGAAGGTAAAGAAGCCGTAGTCGAGGCCGAAGATCGGGTCCTGCTTCCCGAAATCCGAGCCGTTGCTGTAGAGCAGGAACTCGGAATAGTTGGTGGCCCCGAAATACGCCGCCACCGACGCGACGAGGAAGGCCGTGTTCAGAACGAACGTCCGAACGCGGCGGCTCACGTCGTGGGCCAGCGCCGGAACCGCGATCGCCACGCCGAAGAGGACGAGCGCGGCGAGGTAAAGCTCCGCGCCCATTCGGAAATTCGTCCAGAAGACCGATTTGAGACCCAGGCTCTCGAAAAGCCAGTAATCGAAGAAGAGGAAAGTGATCCGGTCGATCGTGAACAGCGTCACGAGGACCGAAATCACGACGAGCGCCCGGGGCCAGAGGAGACCCGCGCTCGGAGTGCGCGGAAGCGCGACGGCTGGCATGCCGGTGAACTCGTCGCTCACGGCGGGCACTCCGGGAGCCATTGTGACGGAACTCATCGATGGTCCTCCGATTGCGGAACGGCTCGATTCCTCGACGTCGCCCGCTTCGGCTCCGTCTCCGATGCGCCGGAACAAACGCCTCGCGGCGGCCGCAACTGTTTTATTTTTTCGCGGCGAATCGTACCACGCAGAATCAAAGCCCCGCCGCCGCCCGGGAGAAAAAAAATCGCGGCCCGGGCGCGAGCCCGGACCGCGAAGAGAGTCGAGATTCGATCAGTGCTTCCGCATCACGAACAGAAGCGACGCGGCGGCGAGCGCCAGCCCGAAGAGCACCAGCATGCCAGGAGAGAGAGTCGGGATCGGGGAAGCCGGGGCCGATCCGGGCGGCGGGACCGGGGTCACCGTCGGGGTCCGTGTCACCGTGGGCGTCGGACCCGGCGCGGTGACAGTGGGCGTCGGCGTCGGCGTCGGGACCGGCACGATCCCGGCGCACTGGACGATCAGCTGACCCGCCGGAGGCACACCCTGAAACCTCGGCGAGGCGCCGGAGCCCTCCGACGCATCTTCGGTCGCGCCCCCCGTGACCCCGTTCACGAAGTACTGCACCGCGGTGCATCCGGCCGAGCTCAGTTGACGCTGCCGGAACGAGGGATGCTGCGCGTTGACGGAGGACACCGTGAGGCCGCCGATCACGTCGCCCACACGGACGACATTCACGATGCCTCCGACCTTGGTCCAGAGGTGCAGCCCTTTTTCGTCGAGCTCAGACGGTTCCTCGGGCTGCTCGGGCAATCCTGCGCCGCTCGTGAACGCGACCACGTTGAGATCGTTGATCGTGACCATCTCGGACGCGAGATTTGCGAGAATAGCTCCTCCCTCGCGGGCGATCTCGGTCAACAGGCCCGTCGCGCCGTCCCAGAAGAAGTACGCCTTCGGTCCCGAGGACAACGTCCCTTGAAAGACGACGTTTCCAGGCCCGTTGATGTCCCCGTAGAAACCGAGAGCCGTCAAAGTGGTGCCGGAAGCGGCCCCGCCGCTTCGAGTCCCGATGTCGTCGCCCACCGAGGCGACTACGGCAAACGTCGAGGGTCCGGTCCACCGAATCAGCTTGTCGACGCCTCCGACCTGCGCCTTGAACAGGACCTGGTCCGCGGCGTTCACCTCGGTCCGGGGATAGACGCGCCCAAAAGCCCCGCCAGGCCCGGGGGCGCCGGTGCGCGCCACCTGAGTGAAGGTGAGCGGTCCGGTCAGGAGGTACGCGGCCGTGTCGTCGGTCGAGAGCCTCACCGTCACCGACGCATGGCCCGAAGGCGTCAGGTACCCGTCGAGATCCTCGTAGTTGCAGCCGGAGCACAACGAAACGGAGGTGTTCACGTCGTTTCCGAAGCCAACGACGGTCGTCCCTCCACCGACGTCGGTGCCCACGGCGATCAGGAGCTGATTTCCGCCCCCGGGAGTGAAGCGGTACATCCCGTGCTGATTCTCGTTGCAGTAGTTGCGCGGCGCCTCCGCGACCCACGTCACCGAGTCGTTGTCGTTGACGGTGGTTCCGATGGTCTGCGGCCACACGGGCTCCGTCGGACCCGTCGTCCCTCCCGCAACCGTGCGGAACGAAACGCCGATTCCGGAAGTCGGGATGATCCGTGAGCTCGCCGGGAAAGGAGTGTTCGCCTGCCAGCGCGGGAGCTTGTTGAGAATTCCGTCGAAAAGGATCTGTCCCGCGTCGTTGATCGCGGTCATCCCTCCGAATCCACAGACCCCGCGCCCTCCGATGATCGTATTCGACGCCGCGGCCTCGTTAATCGCGGGACCGGGGCCGATCATCAGGATGCCCGTGCCGCTCTCGTCCTCGTCCGTCAGGCGGCCGATCACCGCCGTGCGCAGGGCGGCTTGCCCGACGCTGTTCATGGCGTAAAACTCGGCCCAGCCCAAGAGCTGCGACCCCGCTCCTCCGACCGGATCTCCCTCGCTTCCGTTGACCGTCTCCGCGCCTCCCGAGGCGCGGGTCACGAGCTGCATCGGATCGCAGCCGCGCGTGGTCCCGGGGAAGAAGCCGATCGCCTTCCAGATGACGGTCCCGTCACCGACCGTCGCCCCGATCGCCGTCGGCCACTGGGGCACCGTCGCCCCCGTCGTTCCTCCGGTGACCGCCAGGAACTGGAAGCCGAAGTTGTTGAAAAAACCTCCGCCGGGAAGGATGACGGCGCCCGCCGGGAAAGCCTGGGACGCGGTCCACTGCCGGAACTCCGCCTGCCAGGTAATCGTCCCGTCCACGACGGTGGCGCCATTCACGGCCGGCCACACGGGCTCCGTCGCTGCGCTCGTCCCGGAATTCGTCGCGCGGTAGAAGAAATTCGCGCCGCCCGTGACCGGCCTCGCAATGTCATTGACGAGATACGCGGTCGAAGGAAACCAGAACGTGGCGCTCGCCGGATCCAGATCGCACGCGGAGCCCGCGAACTGCTTCGTGTACAGAACGGAGCCGGCGCCGTTGATCACCATCGACGGGCGGCCCACCGACGGCGAACCGCCGAAGGCCTGAGCGCCCTTCACCGCGCGGCCGCCCTTTGCCCGCTGGGATTGCTTCCAGGCCTCCATCAGCGTCCTGCGTTGCTGAGGTCCCCCGGCGATTTTTCCCGACGGCTTTTCCCCTTCCCGCGCCGGGCCCCGTCCCGGAGCCGCGAGCGACGAGCTCACGAAAATGGCCGCGACGAGAAGCGCGACGGCTGCGAGAAGGAAATTGCGGAGAGAGTTCCGGTGAATTCGCATCTGCTCCTCCTAAGGACCGCGAGAGGCAACCTCCGGGAATGAACCCGCCGTGGAAGAGTCCGGGGAATGTTGCCGACTAATATATAGGAAACTGTCGTCAAGACCCTGTTTTCAACGAGTTTAGTGCTCCGAGAGGCCCAGGTCCGGAGCGCGGCCTTCGAAACGGACTCCCTCGACCGGGATCCCGGAGTCCCGGATCTCGACGCCGTCGACGCGGCCGAGGTCCTTATGCAGGATGCGAACTCCCGGCACCAGCCGGCTGCGGCGCATGTGTCCGTCGAAGAGATACCGACGCAGATCCCGGATCTCTCCCCCGATTTCAATCGGCACCGACGAGGTTCTCGGGCTGAAAAGATTGCCGTCGAAGAGCGACGCGCAGGAAAGATCATCGACGCGGAACGCCAGGCGCGACACGCCGAGGAGCAGGTTGTTGGCGATGACCACATGCCTGGTCCGCGGAGGACCGCCGAAGAGAAGGACCCCATCGAACACGCCGTCGAAGACGTTGTTCGCGATCCGAACGTTGTCGCCCGCCTCGACGTCCACCCCGGATGGGTCCGGCGCCCCGCGCCGCTCGAAGTAGTTTCTGGCAACGAGGACGTCAGCCGGCTGCGATTGCCCGGGACCGTCCGGCTCGACCCACCCGACCTGCACCGAGACGGGCGCGTCCACCACGTGGTTTCCTTCGATCCGCACGCCGGTTCCGCCCTCGATGACGATCCCCCGGCCCTCGAGCCCGCCGGCCCACTCCGTCGAAAGGATCGTGTTTCCGGAGATACGAAGCCCCTCCCCTGCCGTGACCAGAACGGCCGGAGACCGCGATCCGACGAACGTATTTCCCTCCACGACGATGTCTCTCGGAGGCGGCCCGGTCCCGGAAACGGCGATGGGGGGGCCGATCCGGACGGCGCCGGACGGACGGTCGAACACGCGATTTCCAACGACCCGGACGCCGGTAGACCCCGGCTCGATCGAGATTCCTATCGCCCCGACTGGCGAGACGCCCCGACCGGAGCGCGAGAACGACGAGTTCGCGAGGACGACGTCCGACGCTCCCGCGCCGATCCTCGCGCCCGGCCCGGCTCCTCCGGAAATCCGCGCCCGGTCGAACACGATTCCGCGGGCGTCCGGTCCTTCCACCGCGAACGCGGGCTCGGGCCCCTCTTCGAGGCCCGCCGAGAACCCCTCGAACCGCCAGAATGCCCTCCCGGCGGTTACGACCGGCTCGCTTCCCGATCCCGCGAACGTGGCCTTTTCGAAGACGACCTGGATCGGGGCCTGCGGCATTCCATTGCGGCAGCTCGCGTCGATCCGGAGCGGGCCCCGGTATTCGCCCGGACCGACCAGAAGGCGGTCCCCGGGGGAGAGCGATCGAACGGCGGCCTGAAGGTCGTTCCACGGGCGCTCCCGGCTCCCGTCGCCTCCTGCGGGGGGCGCCTGACGAGAGACGTGCAGCGTGCGCGCCGCGGGCGCCAGCGCGCTCGAGAAAACCGGCCGCTCCGGAAAGGGACGTCCGTCGAGAAAGACGGCCTGCCCGATTCCGGGAGGCGCGGGCGGCTGCGACGCGCCCGGGTCATAGGCCGCGGT
>JBDTRB010000140.1:0-8543 GCA_039931865.1 Acidobacteriota bacterium
GAATCGCGTCCAGCCACCGCCGCCCGTCGAAGCCTCATCGAACTGACGACCTCCGGGGGGCCCGGGGGGGCGGCCCAGCCGGCCCCCCGCTCACGGAGCGCGTCACGACCCGCAAAGCGGGTCAGTTCGATCCTGATCAGCTCCACCAACTTTTCTTACCGATTGAATCGCGCCCAGTCAGCTCTGCCCATCGAAGCCTCATCGAACTGACGACCTCCGGGGGGCTCGGGGGGGCGGCCCAGCCGACCCCCCGCTCATGGAGCGCGTCAGGACCCGCAAAAGCGGGTCAGTTCGATCCTGATCAGCTCCACCAACTTTCTTGTTGGTCGAACTCCGCCCGGTCAGCTCCGCCCGTCGGAGCCTCACGGCCGGAGGTCCCTAGGACTTCGCTTTCTTCTTTGAAGGTTTCGACTTGCCAGAACTGTTGAGCGCGATTGCCTGGCGAACGAGCGCCTTGAAGGCGGACTCGTCAACTTTTTCCCCTTCGTGGATGTCAATCGCGCGGCGGACTTTCCCGTCGAGACTCGAGTTGAAGAGATGCGCCGGATCCTTCAGAGACGCGCCCCTGGCGAAGGTGAGCTTTACGACGTTCTTGTAGGACTCGCCGGTGCAGAGGATGCCGTCGTGCGACCAGATCGGAGTGCCCATCCACTTCCACTCCTCGACGACGTCCGGGTCTGCTTCCTTGATGAGCGTGCGCATTCTGCTGAGGGTTTTCCCGCGCCAGTCCCCGAGTTCGGCGATTCTCTTCGAGATGAGCTCCGACGCCGACTCGCCCTGACTCGAGCCCGACTTTTTCATGTTCTCGTCCTGGTTCCTGGTTCCTGGTTCCTGGTTCCTGGTTCCTGGTAGTTCCACACATGTTTCATTTGCAAGACAGCGGAGGCCGGTAAGACTTCAGGACAATCTTAGGCGATGAATGAGGCTACAGAGGCTCGGGTCGCGCGATCGGAGATGCGGTTGATCTCGAGCGACTCGAGAATCCGTTCCGGCGCTCCGTACCTCGCGACCTCGATCATCGCCCGGCCGGGCTGCTCGGTGGTGGTCAGGTACTGCGGGAAACGATTGAGCACTGCGACGTGCTGGAGACGGTTCCTACGGGCTCGGCCAACCCGAACACGATGTTCCAGCGAGCGACAGCGCCCATGGGCTCCGTTGTAGTCTCGTCGCATGGCCGAGCAGACCGATCCTCCTCCCGCCGGTTTCGCATCTCTCGGATTGTCCGACGAGCTCGTCGCTGCGGTGACGGCGCTCGGGTACGAGGAGCCGACGCCGATCCAGCGCGAAGCGATCCCGATCCTTCTCTCCGGCCGCGACGTGCTCGGGCAGGCGGAGACCGGGACCGGGAAGACGGCCGCGTTCGCTCTTCCGATGCTGCAGCGGGTCTCCAAAGAGCCCGCCGCGCGCGGCCAGACCCTGGGGCTCGTTCTCGTTCCCACGCGCGAGCTCGCGATGCAGGTCTCGGAGGCGGTACACAAATACGCGAAGAAGCTCGGAAGCCGCGTCGTCCCGGTCTACGGCGGAGCTTCGATGGACCAGCAGATCCGGGCGCTGAAGCACGGCGCCGAAGTCGTCGTCGCCACGCCCGGCCGCGCGCTCGATCACATCCGCCGAAAAACGCTGGCGCTCGAAAGCCTCCGGTTCCTCGTCCTCGATGAAGCCGACGAGATGCTCGACATGGGATTCGCGGAGGAGCTCGAAGCGATCCTCGAGGCGACTCCGTCGGAGCGGCAGACGGCTCTGTTCTCCGCGACACTTCCCTCGCGGATCGTCTCGATCGCGGAGCGGCACCTGCGAAACCCGGTCCGGGTCACACTCGGCCGCGCGAAGACGGCGGCGGGCAAGCTTCCGCGCGTGCGGCAGGTCGCCTACGTCGTCTCACGCGCGCACAAGGCGGCAGCGCTGGCGCGGGTGCTCGACATGGAGAGTCCCGCGTCCGCGATCGTTTTCTGCCGCACCCGACTGGAGGTCGAGACCCTGGTCGAGTCGCTGAACGCCCATGGCTTTCGCGCGGAGGCGTTGCACGGCGGATTGATCCAGCGGCAGCGCGACCGGGTGATGACGGCCCTCCGGGCGGCGAAGGTCGATCTGATCGTGGCGACGGACGTCGCCGCGCGGGGACTCGACATCGAGCACCTCTCGCACGTCTTCAACTACGACGTCCCGCCAACCCCGGAAGCGTACGTCCACCGGATCGGGCGCACGGGCCGCGTCGGCCGCGCCGGCGTCGCGATCACGCTCGCGGAGCCGCGCGAGCACCGGCTCCTCCGCATCATCGAGGGCTTCACCAAACAGAAGATCGAAGTGGCCACGGTCCCGACCGTCGCGGACCTGCGCGCCCGGCGCCTGGATCTGACGAAGGCCTCGCTCCGGGAACAGCTTCTGGGCGGGGGGCTCGATGACGTGCGCGTCGTCGTCGAGGCGCTCGCGGAGGAGTTCGACATCCTCGACATCGCCGCCGCCGGAGTGAAGCTCGCGCATGCGGCGACGCTCGATGGAGGAGGCGACGGAGATTCGGAGCGCGAGATCCCTTCTCCGCCCGTGTTCGACAGACCCCGCCCGACCGGGAGAAGCGACCGGTTTCCCCTCAAGGGAGGCGGCGCCCGGCCGCCGTTTCGTCCCGGCGGCCGGCGCCCCGCGGGAGAGCCCCTGACGCGGATCCACGTCGGGGCGGGGCGTTCCGCGGGAGTTCGTCCAGGCGATCTCGTCGGCGCGATCACCGGGGAGGCCGGGATCGGCTCGCGGGAGATCGGCGCGATCGAGATCGCGGACCGCTTTTCGCTCGTCGAGGTCCCCGAGCGCCTCGCGAACTCCATCGTGTCGGCGCTGCGCGCGAGCACGATCAAGGGGAAGAAAGTCCCTGTGCGGCGCGAGCGGGACAGTCACAGTCCGGCCGAAAAGTAGAGGCTCGGCGGGCGAGCCGTTTCTGAGCCGGGATCCGCGCCCGGTCCGGGACCTTACCGCTCGGATCCGGACGGCGTCAGCGCTCCGGGGCCGAATCGATCGGTCCGGAACTTCAGCAACCGGAGCAGGGGCTCGTACCGGTCGAGGCGCGAGGCGTCCCGCCGCCACGGCAGGAGCGAGGTGTAGAAACGTGTTCCCGTCTCCTCCGGATCGCCGAACTCCTTGTCCATCCCGAGCATCGGATCGAGCAGAAGAAGCCCCGCCGTCACGCCTTCGATCGGGCTCCACGCACCCCGCACGTGGCCCCGCTTCCACCCGCGCGTGTAGAAAAACGAACCGATCTCGGCAGTGGTCCCTTCGACGGGCAGCCGGTGGAGGTCCTTCATCTCGCGCAGCGGAAGCGGTGTCCTTGCGGAGCTTTCCTCGGCGCCGGCGGACACGGGAGAGGTCTCGACGCCCGCGAGGCGATGGGCCTTCGACGTCAGGCGGATCACGTACCGCGACTCCCCGGGCCGCGGAGCCGTCAGCCGCGCCGGGAGGTCGTGGCCGGCGGACCTTTTCCCTCTCCGCCACCCGGGCGGAAGGGCGGCATCGTCCAGGAGATCGGTCGCGAGGATGATGCGGTAGCAGCCGCAGGTGTACACGGTCGTGAGAAGAATCGGCGCGGAGTCCGCCTCGCGCAGCGTGACGATCGCGAGCACGCCCACGTTGCGGTGCCGCTCGAAAAAAACGGAGGGCTTGAAAGCCAGTTTCTCGAAGTGGACACGGTAAACGAGATGCAAAACTCTCGTCCCGCCGATGGCGTCCCGGCGCGCCTCGGTGAAGACCGCCGGCGTCTCCGTGTCGATTCGCGCCCTGTCGCGACCTCCCGTCCGGTAGAGAGCCGGCGTTCCGATGCGATTGAAAGAGCGATTCCCCTCTTCGACGACGAACACCGGCGCGAAGCATCGAAGAAGTGCCGTGTCGTCCCGGGACGCCGCGTCCGCCGCTGTGCACGCCGCGGGCGTCCAGGTGTGGTCGGCGGCTTCGGCCGCGCCAGCCGTCAGGACGCCGGCGAAAACAAATGCAGAGGCCGCGGAGAGGAAAAGCCTGCGTCCGGCCGCCGGTTCCGTCACAGCGAGGTGACGCCCTTCGTGTTGCGCTGGAGCAGAACCCCCGCGCCGAGCGCGAACAGGACGACGCCGTTTGCAACGACAATCATGGGCACCGAGAGGAACGAGGCCAGAAAGACCCCGAGGAGATTCGACAGCGGCATCGCGCCGCGGAACGCGAGCGAGTAGATGCTGACGACGCGCCCCCGCAGGTGGTCCTCGACGTGCGTCTGAACGAGGGTCATGAACATCGCGAAGATGATCATGAGGGCGGCGCCGGCGACGAGCAGGATTGCGTAGGAGAGGGCGACGCTTCGCGACAGCGCGAAGCTCACCATCAGCGCCCCGAAGAGCATCTGGGTCACGACGGCAACGAACCCTTTTCGGCGGACGTTCCCGAAGGCGGCGACGCCGATCGCGCCGATCACCGCGCCGATCCCGAACGCGGCGAGAAGACCGCTGAACCCCTTGGCGTCCCGGTGGAAGATCTCCTTCGCGAAGACGGGGAGGTACGTGATCAGCGCGACCGAACAGAAGCTTCCCGCAAACGCCATCACCACGAGCCCCAGGAGCGGGCCGCCGTCCCGCACCGCCTTGACCCCGGTCTTCAGGCTCCGCCAGACGCGCTCGGCGGCCGGGGCGACGGGAGCTCCGCGCTTCAAGAGAAGAATCGCCGCGATCACCGCGATGAAGGAGACGCCGTTCAACGCGAAGCACGCGGCCGCGCCCAGTTTGTAGAAGGCGATCCCGGCCAGCACCGGCCCGATTACGCGCGCGAGGTTGAACTGGATCGAATTCAACGCGACCGCATTCGGGAGGTCCTCGCGATCCACCAGGGTCGGGACGAGAGCCTGGTAGGCGGGCCCTCCGAAGGATTGCGCAAATCCGACCACGAACGATAGGGTCATGATCATCCAGACCGCCACGTGATTCGTCGCGATCAGCCCCGCGAGGAGGAACGCGGAGGTCAGCTGAACGAGCTGTGAGGACAGCAGGATCTTCCGCCGGTCGAAGCGGTCGGCAAAGACGCCGCCGAAGAGGGAAAAGACGAGAAACGGGGCCGCGCCGAGAAACGCGTCGAGCGCGAGGAGCGACGCCGACCCCGTCATCGTGAAGATCAGCCAGGCCTGAGCGAACTGCTGCATCCACGTGCCGATGCTCGAGGTGAACGCCCCGGCCCACAGCAGCCGGTAGTCGCGGTACGTGAAGGCCTTGAACGTGCGGTTCAGCGCCGGAAACGGCGCCGCCGCGGGAAGCCGCGCCTCGTTGCTCAATTCTGAGGCGGAACGGGCGGAGTCTTCTCGATCTCGCCGGTCATGGGAACGAAGCGCACCGGAATGATGTCCTTCTCGGTCACCCGGCCGTTCGCGTCTTTCTTGAAGACCTTCAGCTCCTGGAAGAACCCGCCGACCGGGATGACCATGCGGCCGTTCGGAGCGAGCTGGTCTAAGAGCGGCTGCGGGATTCTCTCCGGGGCGGCCGTCACGATGATGCCGTCGAAGGGCGCGTGCTCGGGCCAGCCCCGATACCCGTCCCCCTCGCGAACCGTCACGTTCCGATACCCGAGGCGCGTCAGCCGCTGCTCCGACGCCAGCGCGAGCTCTGGAATGATCTCAATCGAATAGACGTGTCCGGCCACCCTGGCGAGCACCGCGCTCTGATACCCCGACCCCGTCCCGATCTCGAGGACCTTTTCGTTCGGGCCGAGCTCGAGCAACTCCGTCATCAGCGCGACGATGTAGGGCTGCGAGACGGTCTGCCGGCTTCCGCCGATCGCGACCGGCCCGTCGTCGTGCGCGTGCGCCCGCTGAGAGGCGTCGACGAACTCGTGCCGGGGCACTTCCCGCATCGCGGACAGGACGCGGGGATCGCGCACGCCGCGGGCGACGATCTGCGTCTCGACCATCTGAGCGCGCTGGCGCGCGGGGTCGTCGACCGGGCCGGGCGTCACGGTGCGCCTTGCCTCGGGGGCGGGACGGCACGACCCTGCGAGCAGGCAAAAGAGGCCGAGCGCCGGGAGCGGGGATCGGGCCGAACCACGCCGCCTCAATGCCCCGCTCCGGCGGGAACGGAGAGGGCGCCGTCGGGGCCGTGCGCGATGCGCCCGCCCACGACCGTCATCAGAGTGCGAATCGAAGGGATCTCGGAGGCCGCGACGCGCATCGGGTCGGAAGCGAACACGGTCAGGTCCGCTTCGAATCCCGGGGCGATCCGCCCGCGGCGGTCCTCCTCGAATGCGGCGAACGCGGCGTCCGACGTGAAAAGCGCGAGCGCTTTCGCTCTCGACAGCCGCTCTTCGGGACGCCAGCCGCCCGCCGGCCGGCCCGCAGCGTCCTGCCGGGTGATCGCCGCGTAAAAGCCGAGCAGCGGGTTTTCCGATTCGACCGGGAAATCGCTGCCGCCGGCCAGGCGCGCGCCCGCCGCGAGCAACCGCCGCCAGGCGTACGCGCCGGCGATACGGTCCGCTCCGAGGCGCTTTTCCGCCCACTCCATGTCGGACGTCGCATGGGTCGGCTGCACCGAAGCGATCACCCCTTCCCGCGCGAACCGCGGGATGTCCTCGCGAGCGATCACCTGCGCGTGCTCGATGCGCGGTCTCCCGGCGCCCAGCGGCGCCTTCGGTTCCGCTTCCCGAGCGGAGGTGAATGCGTCGAGAGCGACGCGGTTGCCACGGTCGCCGATCGCATGGATCCAGAGCTGCCATCCGGCTCGCCGGGCCTCGAGCGCGACCGCCGCGAGCCGCTCGGGGGGCGTCACCAGGAGGCCGCGGTTTCCGGGCTCGTCGGAGTAGTCGCCGAGGAGGGCCGCGCCGCGGCTGCCGAGAGCCCCGTCCGCGTACGCCTTGATCGCGCGGACCGTCAGAAAATCGTTCCCGCCGCCGGTTCGCACGCCGCGGGCCAGCTCGGCCGGCAGCGTCGCGGCGGCGGGCGACACGGTCGCGTAGATCCGCAACGGAAGCTCTCCGCGGTCGGCGAGCTTCCGCAACGACTCGATCTCCGAAGGACCGTAACCCGACGCGTCCTGCACGGACGTGAGCCCGAGACGCGCACAGGCCCGGGACGCCGCGACGATCTGCCGCTCGAAGTCGCCGGGAGACGGAGCGGGCATCGCGCGATCCACCAGGGCCATCGCGTTGTCCACCAGCACCCCGGATGGGGAGCCGTCGGGCCTCCTGAGGATGCGGCCGCCCGGGGGATCGGCCGTCGAAGCCCCGATACCGGCGACCCGGAGGGCCACTCCGTTGACCCAGATGGCATGTCCGTCAACCCGGCGAGCCACGGCCGGCCGGTCGGGCACGGTCGCGTCGAGATCACGCGCGTCGGGGTATCCCCCTCCGGGCCACCGGTTCTGGTCCCACCCGCGGCCCTCGGCCCAGGCGGCGGGGGGAAGCTTTGCGGCGACCGCCGCAACGCGTTTCGCCGCCTCGGACGGATTCGGCGTGCCCTTCAGGTCCGCGGTCTCCAGCGACTTGCCGAGCCCTGCGAGATGTCCGTGCGCGTCCGTCCACCCGGGGAAAACGAAACCGCCCGCTACGGACACCGCTCTGGCCGACGGAGCGCGTTTTCGCGCTTGCGCGGGCGATCCCACGAAGAGGATGCGCCCTCCGCGGATGAGCACGGACGCGGCGTGTCCCGACGATCGAGCGGAATCGTAAACGGTCCCGCCTTCGAGAAGCAGGTCCGTCGTGTCCGGGGCCGCCGACGGGACGGGCGCCCCCGCGATCAACAGAGAGAGGAGTCCGGACAGGAGCGGCATTCGCGCGATCTTAGCCCGGATGGTCGGGTCGGACTCACGTCCGGCGGACGAGCAGGACCGTCTGGTCGTCGTACTGCGGCATACCACTCGCGAAGGCGGCGACCTCGCCCAGAACTTCGTCACAGATCTGCCGGAGCGGCAGCTCGCGGCGGGAAGAAAGATCCGCTCCGAGGCGTTCCAATCCGAACTCCTCGTCCGCCGGATCGACCGCCTCCGTGAGCCCGTCGGAATAGACGCAGAGCAGGTCGCCCGGCCTCAGGTCGCGGACTTCTTCGCGCCACGAGGAATTCGGCAGCATCCCGACGGGAACGCCCGTCGAGTCGAGCTGCTCCCGCTCGCCGGACGCACGCATCAGGAGCGCGGGGTTGTGGCCCGCCGAGACGTAGCGCAGAACGCCGGTGTCGGGCTCCAGAAGGCCGAAGAAGAGCGTCAGGAACTTCCGCGTCGCGGCGAAACGGCGAAGATGCCGGTCGATGCGCGAGACGAGATCGGCAATGGTCCTGGCTTCGTCGATCTGCAGGTGGACGGCGGCGTGCACCGTCGACACCAGCAGCGCCGCGGGAACTCCCTTTCCGGAGACGTCCGCGACGAGAAACGCAACCCGTCCGTTCGAGAGCGGAAAGACGTCGTAGTAGTCGCCTCCGATGTGGCGCGCCGGGATGTTCGCGGCCGCGAGATCGACGCCCGCTATGGCCGGGAGGAACCGCGGCAGGATTTCCCGCTGAATGGCGGCGGCGAGCTCGAGCTCGCGCTCGATGCGCTCCTTCTCGATTGCGTCCTGGTGGAGGCGCG
>JBDTRB010000141.1:0-8410 GCA_039931865.1 Acidobacteriota bacterium
CTCCGGGACGTGCCGTTCGCCCCGCGAACGGCACCGGCGAGCGGCTCGCCTGTGGGCTCGACCGCTCGCCTCGTCGCCTCCGTTCGCTCTCGCTCCCGCACCGAGAGGCTCCTCCCTCCCTCTGGTCGGGAGACTCCTCTCGGTGCGAGCTTATCCACCATCTCGGCCGAAGCGCAGCTCTGCCCCCTCGCCCCGCGCTCGGGGAGAGGGTTGGGGTGAGGGGACCCGCAGGCAGGCGCCGCGTATTCACCGCGGTCCTGATCCATGGGCTTCGCCCCGACCCCGGTGAGAGGGATGAGGCGAGGAGGTGAGGCCCGTCTCGCGGTTATTTTTTCTTCTGGATGTCCGGCGAGACCCGATGCTGCTGCTTGTCGCGGGGGAGCCGGATGTTCAGGATTCCAACTTTGTTGCGAAGAGTATTTCTGTGGATCCCGAGTGAGGACGCCGCCCGGCCGAGGTTTCCGGAGGACCGGCGCACCGCACCGACGATGTACTTTTTCTCGAACTCTTTCTTCGCGAGGTCGAGAGAGATCCCATGCGCGAGAAGCTCGTCGATGATTTGCTGGAGCTGCCCATCCAGGTTCACGTCCGCCTCCGATGAATTTTCACGCCGGGAGAGAAGGCGCGCATCTTAGCAAAGTCAGAACGCGCGGCGATAGGTCGCAATCCTAATATCGCG
The DNA here is from genome assembly GCA_039931865.1 of Acidobacteriota bacterium. Classification (GTDB taxonomy): domain Bacteria; phylum Acidobacteriota; class Thermoanaerobaculia; order UBA5066; family Gp7-AA6; genus JALYUA01. Next base: position 680 of record JBDTRB010000141.1, read on the forward strand.
CAGGAATTTTTCGTGCCATCCGTTCGTCCGGTTCAGAGACTCTGCACATGCGAAACGCGAGCCGAACGCGAGTGACCTGGACGAACAATTTCGGGATGCGACCCTCATCGCCTCACTGGAAAGACTCGATCGGAAACAAAATAAATTTGAGAAGGCCCGCCCAAGGAATCAGCCTCCCCTCGCCGAAGAAAATCACGATGTCGCTCACACAGGACATCGCGGGTCACAGATCGAGAGTTCAGGAATCGTCATCAAAAAGTCGTCCCTTGCGCCTGATCTCTTCGCGCCTCACTCTCGTCGCTAAGGCCTCTTGAACCTCAGCAGGCACGGAGCATTCGTCCTGCGGCCTCACACGCGAGAGTCGGTATCGCCTTCGGCTCGAGGCTTGTCAGGCTGGATGTCCCGCCCCTCACCCCGGCCCTCTCGCCGGCGCGCGGGGAGATGGAGCAGAGCTGCGCTTCGGGCGAGATGGTGGTTAAGCTCGTCACGAGAGGAGTCTCCTGACCGAAGGGAAGGAGGAGCCTCTCGTGACGGGAGCCGCAGCGAACGAAGGGGGCAGGCGAGCGGTCGAGCCAACAGGCGAGCCGCTCGCCGGTGCCTTCGCCGCCGCGCGGCGAAGGCAGCCCCCGCAGTGAGCGGAGGCGACGTCAGGCGACGGCCTTACTTCAGTTCGACTTCGTCGCCGACCTGGATCATCCGGTTCGAATCCGTCAGACGGACCACGGACCAGCGATCGCCGACGTTCAGCACGGCGCCCTCGCCGAGATATGTCCGGGGAATGGACACTCCGGCCGGCGGGGGGAGCGTGACCCAATAGGTTCCCATGGCTTTGATCCCGTACTCCCGCCCGGAGGAATACCGGTACAGGGTCAGGAAGTCGCCGGGCTGCACGCCGTCGGCGGCGCCGAGGTCCACGATCACCATCTGGTCCGCGCCGAGGGCCACGACGCCGTCGCGGCTGAACACAATCCGCCCACGGGCTTTCCCGGACGGAAGATCGCCCGATTTCGCCATGGGCGACCTGCGGGCGAGAGGAATCGGGATCGGCTCGAACTTTTTCAAGGACGCGAACATCGGGATGTCGGTGCAGGCGCTCGTGACGCGGACGATCGCGGTCCTAGGCTCGACGCTCGACACCACAGCGCGCCCGCGATACTGGTAGAACTGCCCCATCGAGCGTTCCGTGAGGGGATGGATGACGTCCTGTTCGGGCGTCACGATCCAGTACTGGTCGCCGACCTTGAGGCCCGCGTCGTATCCGCCGTCGACGTAGAGGACGTCGCCAGTGATGTAGTCGGTCTGCTCGAAGAGATTTTCCGCGCCGTGGATGTGCAGCGGGAAGTGCTCGCCGGGCGCGCCGATATAGCCGAAGCAGTAGACATCGCTTTCGAAGCCGATCGGCTGCGGAGCGGACTCCGTCGTAACGGGAACATGCCGGGGGCGCTCGACCCTCGTGACGACCGGCGTCGCGCTCTGCGCCTCGGGCCCGAGCTTCGCCCCGCCGAGCGGCGCGGGTCTGGCGGTCTGCGCAAACCCGGGCGCCGACCAGATCATGGCGAGAGACAGCAGGACGTAAGAACGCGAGGGGAGGCGCATGGCGGCTCCTAAAAAATTACGGTCGAACAGGGATTGTACCGTAAATTACTCGCTCTTCCTCCCGCTGTCAACGGAAGCGGTGGCCGGAGGGGGCTGCCTGGGCCCTTTCCCTCTGGCTTTCTTGACAAATTCGCTCGCGGGAAACTCTTCGAGGAGCCGGGCGTAGTACCGCGAGGCTTCCTCCTGACGGCCCAGGCGGCGCAGGACCTCCCCCTCGTAAAAGAAGAGCTTGTCGCGGCGTCCGTACTCCGGAAACCGCTCCTCGAGCGAGGTGAACCTGGCGAGCGCGGCCCCCGGAGCTCCCTTGCGCATGTAGAAATAGCCCACCGCGAACTCGTGCTCCGCGAGCAGGTCGACAAGGGCGTGGATGCGGGCATTCGCCGCCGCGGAGTGGCTGGTGTTGGGAAACTCCCGCAGGAGCGCCCGGTACTGTTCGATCGCCTCGCGGGTGGAGGTCTGGTCCCGGTCGGGCTTCTCGTGTTCGCGGTCGTAGCAGACTGCGAACTGGTATCGCGCGTAGTCGCGCTCGCTCGCCCCGGGATAGCGGTTTAAGAAGTCGCGGTAACGGAATCGCGCCTCGGTGTAGCCGGTGGTTCCTCCCTGACGAAAGAAAGAGTCCGCGACCATGAGGAGGGCCTCCCGGCCGAGAGGGTCGTTCGGGTAGGTCTCGAAGACGAAGCTCAGGTACTTGCGGCCGGCGTCGTATTTCTTCCTGGCGATCAGCGCCTTGCCCTTCTCGAAGAGCCCCTCCTTCGGGGTCGAGAGCAGCTCGGTCGTGATCTTGTCGGGTTTTTTGTTGCCGCTCGAAGCGCAACCCGCGGCGATCAGCACCGCCGCCAGGATCACCGCGAGTCTTCCTCGGATGTTCAAACTCTCACTCCTCCCCGGGCAGCCGCCCGGAGTCTCTCGATGGCGGCTTTCGGGTCTTCCTGACCGTAAACCGAAGTGCCTGCAACCAGAATTTCCGCCCCGGCGACGGCGAGGTCCGCGGCATTCGTCGAGTCGACTCCCCCATCCACCTCGATCTCGGCCCCGCTGCGGAATTCCAGGACCGCCTGGCGGAGGCTCCGCACCTTCGCGACGGAGTGCGGCAGGAACGCCTGCCCCCCGCGGCCGGGGTTCACGGACATGACCACGGCGTAGTCGAGGTCCCCCCACGACTCCGAAAGCGAACCGACTGGAGTCGCCGGGTTCATCGCCGCGCCGGCCCGGGCGCCTCCCCGCCGGATCACGTCCAGGCACCTCTGGAGATGCCGGGTCGCCTCGACGTGGACGGAAATCCAGTCGGCGCCGGCGTCGAGATACCGGTCGAGGGTCTCTTCCGGGTTCTCGATCATCAGGTGCACGTCGAGAGGCAGCCGGGTGGCCCGCTTCAGGGCCTTCACGACCGGAGGCCCGAGCGTCAGGTTCGGGACGAAGTGGCCGTCCATGACGTCGACGTGGATGAGGTCGGCTCCCCCCTCTTCGGCGATCGCAAGAGCGTCCGCCAGGCGCGCGAAATCGGCGGACAGCAGTGAAGGCGCGATCCGGACCTTCATCGGGCCGCCGGCGGGAAGGGGGTGTCAGACGCACGGGACACCGTCACGGAAACGACTTCCTTCGAGGACAGCGGGGATCCCGCCATCGGAAACTGCTTCAGGATCGTGTTGGGCGGCACCCCTTCGTACGACTCGAAGCGCGCGCTTCCCACCCGGAAACCGTAGGCCTCGAGCCGCGAGCGCATCAACTCCGCGTCCTTTCCGACGAGATCCGGCATCACGTAGCGGGTCTCCGGGAGGCCCCGATTGGTGAGGACCGCGATCGGCGCGTTCTTTCCGACGGGGAATTCCGGCTCCGGGTCCTGCGCGACGATGCCGATCCGGGCGGTCGGATCGCGGTACCAGGAGAGCGCGCCGAGCTGAAGGGTCTCCTGCGCGAGCCGCATTGCGGCCGCGCGCGGAGGCAGCCCGGAGAGGTCCGGCACGCGCAGCTCCCGCGGCCCGAGGGACAGGACCACGCGGACCAGCTGCGAGGGCTTCGCGAGCGAGCCGCTCTCGGGCGACTGCGTTAGAACCAGGTTGCGCGGGATTTTGTCGTCGTTCCGGGCCCGTCCGGCCTGCTCGTCGACCTGCAAGCCGGCGTCGTGCGAAATCCGGATCGCCTCGGGAAGGGACTTTCCAACGAGATCCGGGACGGTCACCGAACGGCCCACGATCGAGCTCTCGAAGGCGAGCCAGGCGCCGCCCAAAAAGATGACGACGAGCAGAAACACGTAGAAAACCCGAAAAAGGACCCGGCGCATCGAGAAAACGTAGCACAGGGGGGGGTAGTCTCAGCGGACCGCTGACGCGTTTGACCTCCGGCTCACGATTTGCAACCCTAGACGTTCAATGGACTATCCGACGCCGACGCCGACGCCGAAGCCGAAGTCGAAGCCGGACGACGACGATGTTCCCGCGTGGTTCTCGAACGCCCGGTTCAAAAAGGCCGATCTCCACTGCCACTCGGTCTATTCGACCTTCAAATACTTCCGAATTGCGAACACCCGCGATTCCTACAACCGACCGGAAGAGGTCTACCGGGTGGCCAAGGAGAGGGGCATGGATTTCGTCACGCTGACGGACCATGACTCGATCGACGGATGCCTCTACCTCTTGAATCAAAACCCGGACCTCGACGATTTCTTCATCTCGGAAGAGGTCGAGACGTGGTTTCCCGACACCCGCCAGCGCATCCACGTCAACGTCTTCGACATCGACGAGCGGCAGCACCGGGAAATCCAGCGGCTGCGGGAGAACATCTACGACCTGCATGCCTGGTTGAAGCAGGAAGGGGTCCTCGCCTCCGCGAACCACATGTTCCAGAACTACAGGATGCGGAATTCTCCGCGGCAGTACTTCGAAGAAATGCTCCGGATGTTCGACGTCTTCGAGGTGAAGAACGGCGCGATGGCCTCGCAGCACAACCGGCTGATCGAGGACCTGATGGCGGTCGTCCGTGAGAAACGAGGCGCGGTGTCCCTCGTCGCGGGCTCCGATGCCCATACTCTGGCTCCGCTCGCGAAGGTGTACACGGTGGCCGAGGCGGAGACGCCGCGGGAGTTTCTGGCGCGCATCCGCTCGGGCGAGTGCTTCGTCTGGGGAAGCGAGATGGGTTTCCGGGTCCTGCTGTCGGACGTGTACCAGATGGTGTTCCGGTACTACGGCAGCGTGCTCGACTGGCGCAATCCCGAGTTCACCCGGGGCGAGAAGGCCCGGCACCTGGCGCTCGCCGCGATGGGCGCGCCGTTCTCCGCCGCCGGCGTCCCGTTCGCGCTGACCTCGCTCAACTACCTGAAACAGATCTTCGTCTCGCGCCGGATCGGGCAGGAGCTCCTCGAGAAGATCGCGGACCCCGAGAAACCTTCCTGACCCGGAGAGCCGACGCCCGGATGGGCGGCGCTCGGACATTGAGCCTCCGACCCACCGCCGGGCGAAAAGAAGAGACTTCTCCCGCGGGCGCGGATCTCCTGATTGGCGCCCACCATTCGATCGCGGGAGGAACGCCGCGCGCCGTCGAGCGCGGGATCTCCACCGGCTGCCGCGTCCTGCAGATTTTCGTCAAGAACAACAGCCGCTGGGTGGGCAAGGAAATCACGGACAGAGAAGCTCGGCAGTTTCGGCGGACATCCCGGGCCGCGTCCTTCTCCCACGTCGTCGCGCACGCCTCCTACCTGATCAACCTCGGATCCCCTGCCGCCGCGCTTCGCGCCCGGTCGGCGGCGGCGCTCGCGGACGAGATCGCTCGATGCGGCCGCCTCGGCATTCCGGCCCTGGTGCTCCACCCGGGTTCCCACGGTGGAGAGGGCGAGGCCGTCGGTATCCAGAGGATTGCGGCCGGTCTCGACGACGCGCTCAAACGCACGGCGGGAGTTCGCGTCCGCGTGCTCCTCGAAACCGCCGCAGGGCAGGGCAACTCCGTGGGCCACCGGTTCGAGCATCTAAGGGACATCCTCGGAGCCGTCCGGCGCCCCCGCCGCGTCGCGGTCTGCTTCGACACGTGCCACGTCCACGCCGCCGGCTACGACGTCGTGTCGCGCCGCGGCTGGGACGAGACGGTCTCTTCTCTCGCGGCCACGGTAGGGCTCGATCGCCTCCACGCGATCCACGTGAACGACTCCAAGCGCCCGCGCGGCTCCCGCGTCGACCGGCACGAGCACATCGGACGCGGCACGATCGGCGAAGCCGGGTTTCGAAATCTGCTCTCCGACACGCGGCTCTCGGCGATCCCGAAGTTCCTCGAGACGCCGAAGGATGAGGCCCTCGATTTCGATCGGAGCAACCTCGAGACGCTCCGCCGACTGGCGGCTGCGGGGCCGCCGCGACGATGATCTAGTCTGCTCCGGACTCGGGACGAGGGACAAGCTGTCGAAAACGCTTTAACGCTCCCGGAACCCGAAAGCGCCGGGCCAGACGGGCGCGGCCGGCGAATCCTCGGACGCGTCTTGGCACAGAACTGATCCCGCCGCGAGGCTTCGCCACGACGACGTCGTGATAGCTCTCAGGAGGAGAAGAACCGAGGTTACCGTCTTCGATTTCGAACCATTTCGCGATAAACGAATCCAGGTCCGAACCAGGATCTACCGCGGGATCGATCTCCGACATCAGGAGCGCCGCAACCTGCCCTCCGTAAGGGCGAACCTCTACGGTGTCGAAGTGAAAACCCAAGGTGCGCAGAATGTCAACGAATCGAATGTCCTTCGAAGGATCGTGGCCGTTCACGGGGAGCCTGAATTCAGACAATCGTCACCAGGTCCGCGGCAATTCCAGGAACAGGACTCGCCGGCCGCGCCAGCCGAATCGACGACCATTCCGTCATCGCCGGCCCCGTCCGTTCATCCAGGAAAAGCAGGCCGTCGGGTTTCAATGACCTCGCAACTCTTCCGAGCAGCTTCTCCAGCGACCCGACGTGATGAAGCGATTGGTGGATAAAGCCGACGTCATAGATGGCTCTTGGAAACCTGAGTTGATTGAGGTCGGCCTCGAGGTAGGTGAGCCCGTCAATGCCCTCCTCCCGTGCCCGAGGCGCGCGACGTCCAGCAGGCGGGAAGACACGTCGACGCCCAAGATCGAATCGCAGAGACCTCGCAGGTCGAGGCTTTTCTACGCATTTCGGCGTACGGACGTAGACTGGTGCTGCCGGATAGGCGACGCTCTCGGCGGAAAACGGAGAACTCCGGATTGTCAACACACATGCTACCCGCACGAGGCAGAAGCACCCACGGGTGGGCAGAGATAGATGACGCGCGCAAAAGCGCCATCATTGATGCCATCGAGAACGGTGGCCCCACCACGGGGCCCTCCCATCTGGAGTTGGACCTCACAGACCGTTGCAACATCGCCTGCTATTTTTGCAATCAGCAAGATGTGCGCACCACCGACCAGCTTCCGCTCACTCATGTCAAGTCGCTGATAGACGAGCTCGCGAGGACCGGGTTGCGCTCCGTGCGACTCAGTGGGGGCGGCGATCCCTTAGCGCACCGAGAAATCACGGCCGTGCTCGACCACCTCGCGCGACGCAACGTGCTTGTGGACAACCTGACCACGAACGCGGGACTCCTCGGCCCGGAGGTCGCGCGGCGCCTCGTCAACAACCGTGCCCGAGAGGTCCTCATCTCGCTGAATGCAGCGAACCCTGAGGATTACGCGCGCATGATGCAGGCACGACCAGCCGTCTTTGAGCGCGTTCTCCAAAACATCCGCACTTTGGTCGCGATACGCGGGGACGCAAGCATGCCGGCGATCGCCGTCCAGTTTCTGCTTGACCGGCGCAATGTCACCCACCTCCCAGCGATGTATGCGTTGGGCCGGGCCCTCAACGCCGATCGCATTCCTATTAGCATCGTCTTGAATATCCCGAATCAGCGGATCGACCCGGAAGTGCTCCTCGGACCGGCAGACGAAGACCAGTTGCGCCCCTGGCTTGCCCAGATCCTAGCCACTGACCGTGAGGCGCAACTGCTACAGCTGCATTTCCCCGTGCCCGCATGGAACAAGATGGTCGGGGAAATCAAGGACGAACTCGCTTATCCTCCTGAGAAACCATTATTCACGACCGCGAGCAGCTTTGCGCCCAAAAACGGACACTGCTTTTTTGGGTGGTACACGGCAACGGTTC
>JBDTRB010000142.1:0-8408 GCA_039931865.1 Acidobacteriota bacterium
CGCGGGCGCGTCTACCTGACCGGCACAAAACTGAACGGCCGCTTCGCGATCCGGATCTGCGTTCTGTCCTTCCGGACCCATCTCGATCGGATGGAGCAGGGTCTCGAAGACATCCGCGCCGCGATCGCCGAGGTCTGAGGCGGCCGAGTCAGCGCTTCCTGTCCGCCGGCTTATCGAGCAGATCGAGGTCGTCGCGAAGACCCAGAAGCTCCCACCTCTGCAGCGCGATCGGAACATTGCCGTTCTTCCAGAGGAAATCGTGAAACGCGCGGAGCGAGAACTTCTTTCCCTGCACCCGCCGGGCATCCGCCAGGAAACGCAGGATCTGCAGTTTTCCGATCTCGTAGCTGATCGCCTGGCCGGGAGTCGAGGCGAATTCCGCCGCCTCCGCGCGCGCGGTCTCCGGGTCCATCGGGACGGTGCGCGCCAGGTACTCGGCGGCCTGCTCGATCGAGAAATCGCCGAGCGCCAGCCGCACGTCGACTTCCACGCGGAGGGCGCGCAGGCGCAGGAAGCTCGCGATCGTCTCGCGGGTCCGCGGGCTGTCGTCGAAAAAGCCGGCGTCGAGCATCATCTCTTCCGCATAGAACGCGATTCCTTCGTTCGCCGAGGAGTCGTAGTAACCGCGCCGGACCGGGTCTTCGTGCGCCCACGACATCGCGAGCTGGAACGCGTGGCCGGGCAGGCCCTCGTGCACGAGGATCGGTCTGGGATCGCGCGCCATCGAGAGGGCGAAGAATCCCAGCGACGGCTCCGGCCGAGGAATGTAGCGGACGGCGGGTTGCCCGCGGCGCGTTTCGGAAGTGAGATCGTCCAGCTCTCCGAGTGAGGCGAGCGGCGAGAGATAGCCGGGCAGGGAAAGCTCGCGATAGCGGCGGACGGACGCCGGAACCGTCAGCAGGTTCTTATCCTCGAGAAATTGGCGCGTGCGCGCCTCGGCTCGATCGAGGCTCGCCATCTGAGCGGCCTGGTCGGGCTCCAGGGCGGGAGCGGGAAGCCCCGCGTTGCGTGCCTCCTCGTACGTCTCGCGGGCGACCGATCGGGCCCACTCCTGGCGGCCCATCGCGAGCAGCTCCTCCGGCGTGAACGGAAGCAGAGCCACGTTCCTCAGGAAAAAGAGGTAAGCCTCGCGTCCGACCGACGTCTGCTCTCGCAGAGCGGGCAGCCGGTTGCCGAGCCACTCCCGATAGTTCTCGAGGGCCGCTATCGCGCGCGCCGCGGCGGGATCCAAATCAGCGCCCGTGCCCGCAGGAAGGAGGGGTTTCAGCTCACGGAGGGACGAGGCAAGCCGCTCGCGGATGCCTTCGAGGCTCGCGATCGCCAGGCGGGCGAACGGGCCCTGCGCGAGTCGGAGATTTCCCTTCGCGCTCTCGACCGTTGCCGGGATGCCCGCGAGCCGGCGGGAGATCTGCGCCGCCCGCGCCCTGGAAAAGGGAGGCGGTTCGAGCAGCGCGTCGAGAAGCGCGCCCATCGTCTGGTCCACGTAGAACATCGCGTTGCGTTCCCACCCGCGCTCGACGTCGAGCTCCCACCGCACGCGCGCGAAGGCGGAGCGCAGGAGCCGGCGATCCACCTGCCAGGCGACCGGCAGGCCGGACGCGTCGATCTTTTCGAGCCGCGATTCGAACGCAGCGACCTCGGCACGCCGCCGATTGACCGCAGCGCGGGTCCAGTCCGGCGTCCAGTCGGCCGGCCGATCCAGACGCGGAATGTCGTCGCCCGTCACCGGCTGATTGGCCGCGCGCCAGCGCCAGAAGTCGCGCGAGATCGTCTGCAGCTCGTCGCCGCGTACGGCGGGCGCCCCGAAGCTCGACGCGGCGACGACCAGGACGAGCGCGCCTGCCGCTCGCAGCATCGAGTTCCGGCGACGGATCTGGATCCTCACGAGCCGATAGGACGGCCTGGAGGCGCAGGCACCTTCTTAGGACGCGTCTTTCGCGTCTCGGGCTGATCGAAGAACTCCTGGATGTCTCTCTCCGCCTGCCGCAGATGGGCCTCCGCGGCCGGATCCCCCGAGTGGCGCGACTTCAATTCACGCTCGAGGCTCCGGAGCCGCGCGCCCGCCGCGGCACGGACCTCCGGCGCGGTGTCCGTTCGGCTCGCGAGATCCAGAAGAGCATCGAGGACGCCGCGCTGGGCGATGCGGCGCATCGCCGCCAGACGCGGCGAACGATCCGGCGCCGCGCCCCACGTCGACGAGACGAGGCGGGCCGCGACGGCGTCGAGCGTCAGGCCGCCGCGCGTCGAGGCAAGGGTCAGGCGCGCCGCGCGCTCCGAGTCGAGGAGAGGATCGACGACGAGGCCGACGAGTGCCCTCGCCGCCGAATACGGACTGAACGCGTCGCCCGCCTCGGAGGCAAAACGTTCGACCGTCTCGCGCGTGCCCGAAGGGGCGGGCACGAGAGCGGCGAGGATCCGGTCGGGGATGTCCAGGTTCTGCGGTTCGATCGCGGCGAGCAGCAGGTCGAGCGCCTGCCTTTGCTTCTCCGCAGGGACCCAGGCGACGGGGGTCTGGCCGTCTCCCGCGACCGCGTTGGTCTGGAACTGTCCGCCGACGAACTGCTGCGCCGCCTGGATGCCGAAGCGGTGGTACAGGTACGCGAGGTTGAAGCGGCGCTGGAGGTCGTAGACCCACTCGCCCGCCTTCAACTGCCCCGTCCCGAACCGCTCCAGGATGACGCGCCTCACGGAAGACGTCGTCGCAAGCCACTGCACGGGGTCCGATCCCCAGTCGTACTCCGCCCACCGGGGGTCCGAGTCGAGCGGATACACGATCCCCTTGGCGTAGCCGTCGCGCACGATGCGGTCGAGGGCGGCGCGATCGGAGACCGGGGCGTATCCCCAGCGGATCACCAGCCGGTCGTAGGAGCCGATGTCTTTCGGGTAGGCGTTCGACAGATCGAAGCGGCCGTCCTTCAGCTGGATGTTCGGGGCGAGGTAATCCATGACGGAGCCCCACCCGAACGTGGTCGCCGCCCAGTTGTGCATGAGCCCGAGCGTGTGCCCCACCTCGTGCGCGGAGAGATACGCGAGCCGCTGCAGGACGAGTGACTGCTCGTCGAGGTCGGGATCGCCGGCGATCCAGGAGACGTCCGGAGCGTCATCCGCGGCGCAGGCGGCCACCGGTGCGGGCGCGCGCAGGTTCTGCCACATCCGCGAGGTGGTTCGCCGCCGGTGGGAGTCGATGCGCGCGACCCCGTGCACGATCTCCCCGGTCCGGGGGTCCGTCTGCGCGCCTCCCACGGACCAGCCGCGGTCCATCCGGTTGATCCACTCGATCCCCGAGTAGCGCGCGTCGAGGAATGTCGCTCCCTCGGGCAGATCCTTCAGGACGAACGCATTCGTAAAGCCCGCGTCTTCGAACGCGTGGTTCCACCAGAGTGCGCCCTGACGGATCGCGGTGCGCTCGGGCTCCGGAATTCCCCGGTCGAGGTAGTACGTGATCGGCTCGACCGGCTCGGAAACGGCGGCCGAGGGGTCACGCTTGACGAGCCTCCATCTCATCGCGAGGAACTTCTCGATCGACTCGGTGTAGGGCGCGGCATGGTCGAGGTGGCGGCGCGGGATGAATCCGATCCGCGGGTCGAGCTCCCGCGGGACGAACCCGGGCTCCGGCAGTTTCAGAAACGTGTGATGGATGCGGAGGCTCATCGTGTGCCCGTCCGGCAGGACCGGCGCGAGGCTCCGCGGCGGGTTCTCTGCGGTGTACGTGGCAATGACCTCGACCTCGGTGTTTTTCGGAAACGCGCCGGTTCGCTCGAAGTTCAGCGCGGAGCGCGACACGTCCTGCCGCCAGTCGCCGAGTTTCTGCGCTTTCAGCTGCGGAAGGACCTGCGTGTCCGCGAGCAGAAAGGCGGTCGCGTCGACGAGGACGCGTTCGCCCTCTTCAGCCACGACCGGCAGCGACGCCAGGATCGCCGACGGGAAAGATTCGCTGACCACGCGCGAGCGCTCCGCGTCGGGGACGCCGCTGCGATGCGAGACCTGCCGCTGGTGAAGCAGCACGCGCGGGCCCACGCGTTCGAACCGGCAAAGCGCGAGTTCTCCGAGCTGGCCGCGGTCGAGCGAGATCTCGAGAGTCCCCGCGCCGCCGGCGAGTCCGGAGCCATAGAGAAGCTCCTCGTTCCAGCGGGAGATTTCGAGAAGGAGCTGTCCGCGCCGCGCGTCCCAGTAGTACGGAAGGAAGCCCTCCTGGCGCTTCAGATCCTTCGCGCGATCGGAGATCGGGACGATGCGATCGGAGGCGCGGTCCGAGGCTGAGCTAGCCGGGGGCCTTTCGGCGGTCGAAACCGGGGCCTGCGCGGAGGCAACACAGCCGCTGGACGCCATCAACACCACGGACAGGGCGCGGGCTCGCATCGTAACCTCCTAATTCATAACGAGTTAGCGGCCCGGATCTTATCGCGGGGAGGCCCGTTCACGAACCCTATCCATGAGCGGACAGATCTCTACAACACACTTGTGATTAACTTTGTCAAGTTTCACGATTCTTTTTTTGAAAGGAGATCCGTCCATGACCACGACGAACGCCCCGGCGCAGGTCCCTCAGACACAGAACGAAGAGACTACAGCGGAGCGCAAGGATCGTCTCTACGTGGGTGACAGAGAGCACAAATTTGTCATCAAACTGCTCTCGCCGGTCCCGACTTAATCGTAAGTCGCTCCGTTACCTGGGGGTATCCTGCGATGAGCCCATGGTGTGCCCCTTGCAGTTACCCAGACCAACTTAGATGAAACAGCCCCCGAATCGAGACGATGTCTTTCTCGTGCTCGACGACAGTCTGCCTGTCATTCATGCCGCATTGACCGGGTATTACGGATTCAACGAAGAGGAAGCGGACGCGTTTAAGGAGACACTCGCGCTCTGGTTTCACCGTGTCACGCGTCGAGCTGGTGGCGGGATCCGAAAATCCGCCGAACTCCGAGATCAGCTGATCTTTGTCGCTTGCAAATATGCGGGTGCGTTCCAATCCGCAAGACTTCTCGCCGCTAGCGTTTCGGACGGGCTGCCACCCCAGCTGCCCCGACCCCCGGAGGAAATCGCCGTCGCCCTTCTCAATCAGATCCGATCTTCGTCAGCGCCCTCATGACCGGCGAGCTCATTCCGTTTCCTACGCCCCTCAGTTCCTCGTCACCGGAAGAAGCCCGAGTTTGCGCTGAAGCGTTCCTGGAATCTGATTTCGCGAATGCCGCCGTAGGGTCCCCCAACGGCTTCAATCAACCCGAGACCCTTCTTGCCCTGTGCCAACTCATCGAAAACCGAATGGATGGCTCCCCGGGGAAGATGGCACGCGCCGCTGTCGTCGCGTACGATCTGTTGAGGTCTCGGACGGGTTCCGATAACGCTTTTCTCTTTGACGAGCGCGAATATTACCTCGGAGAGCTCGCGCTCCTGGCTGGTACCGCCCTCAGGGTCGTTTTCAAGGTCGACGAAGCGCGAGTCTGGTTTGATCGAGCCCAGGCGTGGTTCCTGTCTACCGCCAACCTGGGAGGCGATATTGCCCGCGTCTCTTATCAACGCCTTGCATTGAGCCTGGAGCAGCGGCAATTGCAAGACGTCCTCCATCTCGCCCCACCCCTTCGCGACGCCTTTCTTCGCAGCGGCGCAAAGGAAATGGCTCTGAAGTGCACCTATCTGGAGGCCGTCGCGCTGAGAGAGCTCGATCGTCCAGAGGAGGCGCTGCCAGTTCTCGAGGCCGTTTACAGCGAAGCCAGGAGCCTGAACAGCGCAAAGATGATTGGGACAGCGCTCGTGTGTCTGATCCAACTTCGCTCCGAGTTCGGGCATGCCGACATCGCGGCAAAGCTCATTGCTGAGGCAGAGCCGATCCTTCAGTCTTCCAACAACCGGGTAGCCCTGGGGAAACTCTATTGCGGCGTGGGGGTTCTGATGAGAAGTCAGAACCGTGGCGTAGACGCGATTGAGGCCTTTCGGTCCGCTCAGGAGGAGTTCGCTCGAATCGAGCTTCCCGCGGAACGGGCGGCCCTCCATCTCCTGATCGCCGACCTGCTCCTCGAAACGGGGCAGGAACGCCAGGCGGAATGGGAAATCCGCGCCGCGCTTCCGATCATCGACGAGTTGAAGATGGTGCCAGAGGGATTCGCCGCCATGTCCCTGCTTCGCGAGTCGCTGCGACGCCGGTCGATCGACCGCGGCGCGCTGCGCAAGCTTCACGGCTATTTCGAAGACGCCGTCTCTTAGCCGACAGGCAGCCCCGCCTCCTCACGCGCGCCGAGTGACAGCGCGCTCCAGTCGTGGTCCTCACGGCCGCGCGCCATTCCGGAAAGCAATCGATCACGCACGAGGTTCGCCACCGGCATCGGCGTCTTCGCTGAGGTCGCGGCCGCGAGGACGAGGCTCATGTCCTTCAACCCGAGCGGCAACGCGAACCCGGCGGGCGTGAAACGCCGGTCCGCGATCGTCTTTCCGTAGTTCTGGTAGATCGGACACGCGAAGAGCGTCTGGCCGAAGAGGTCCACGAGCCGGTTCGGATCGATCCCGTTCTTCTCTCCCAATGTGAAAGCCTCCGACATCGCCTCCATTGCCGCGGCGATCAGGAAGTTTCCGCATAGCTTCGCGACGTTCGCGGCGGCGGGATCGTCGCCGAAGTCGAAGACGCCCTGAGCGACCTGGCGAAGGAGCGGCACGGCGCGCTCGCGCCCGGCTGCTTCGCCCGAGATACACACCCACAGCTTGCGCGCCGCCGCTGCGTCCGGCCGGCCGAAGACCGGAGCGGCGACGTACGTGCTCCCTTCGTCCGCGTGCCGCTCGGCCAGGCGCCGGCTGGTTTCCGGCGAGACGGTGCTCATCGAGATATGAACGCCGCCCGGCGCGAGGCGCTCGAGAAACCCGCGGCTTCCGACGATCTGCTCGAGCGCTCGGTCATCGGAAAGCATCGTGAAGACGACGCCGCCCGCGGAGCAGACCTCCGCGGGATCCCAGGCTTCACGAGCCCCGCCTTCGACCAGCGTCGCCACCTTCTCGCGCGTGCGATTCCAGACCGTCAGCGCATGTCCGGCCTGGAGAAGACTCCGCGCGATCGGCTCTCCCATGCGCCCCGTCCCCACGAATCCGATTCCGTCCTGATCCGCCATCGAGCCCTCCCCTTCCCGGCCGTGAATCCATTCTCCGGTGCGGGCCATAGTTGCATTTCGATGATCCCTCGGCTGCTTTCCGTGAATCTCGCCGTTCCCGGCGTGCTCCAGGCGCGCGGCCGGAACGTCCCGACCGGGATCTTCAAGGACCCTGCCGTTGGGCGCGTGGCCCTGCTCCGGGAGTCGCTCGTCGGAGACGTGCAGGTCGACCGCCGGTACCACGGGGGGCCGGAGCAGGCCGTCTACGCATACAGCGCCGAGCATGCCGCGCACTGGTCTGCCCACCTCGGCTCGAGCGAGCCTCTGCCGCACGGCTTTTTCGGGGAAAATTTCACGACGAGGGACCTGCTCGAGAAGGACGTGGCGGTCGGAGACGTCTATCGCGTGGGCACCGCCGTCGTTCAGGTCACGAAACCCCGCACGCCCTGTTTCAAGCTGGGGTTGCGCGTTGGATCGGCGCGATTTCTGAAGACGTTTCTCGCAAGTGGCCGGCTCGGCTTCTATCTGAGGGTGCTCGAGGAGGGCGAGGTCGGAGCGGGCGATTCCATCGAGCGAACGCGTCGAGAGAAAAACGCCCTCACGATTTCGGACCTGATCGCGCTGCTGTATTTTCATCCGGTCGATCACGCCGCGCTGGAGCGGGCATTGAGAGCGGGAGGTCTCGGCACGGGGTTGCGTTCGCAGCTCGAAGAACGCCTGGAGAGCCACCGAACGCAGCTCTTTTGATGACCCTCCCTCGATTATGGTTCGGGTCTTGCTTTGTCAGGTTCAGGAGGATCCCCATGGCCATCGTTGATCAAATTGGAAATATCCTGAGGCAGTACCAGGGCGATGCGACACCGGACCGCGAGCAGGCTCGCGCCCATTACGACGAAATCGCGAATGCCGTCCCGCAGGACGAGCTCGCTTCCGTCATCGGACCCGCGGTCGGTCAACTCGACAGCCCCCATCTCGAACGCAAGATCGAGCAGAGCGCGCAGCAGATGACGCCAACTCAGCGGGGCAGTTTTCTCGGCACCCTGCTCGGAGGACTCGGCGCCTCCGGAGCGAGCCTTCCGGGACTCCTGGGAAGCCTCGGAGCCTCTCCCAATGTCGCGACCGACCCGACATCGGCGACGCCGCAGGACGTCGCGCGCGTGGCGACCTACGCAAAAGACAACCAGCCGGACATCTTCCACAAGGCTATGGGCTTCTATGCGCAGCACCCCACCCTCGTGAAGGTCCTCGGCACGATGGCGATCGCCTCGATCGCGAGAAACCTGTCCTCGAGGGGGGGCCGTCCGGGCATGATCTAGGTCCGGGCACGTTCCAGG
>JBDTRB010000143.1:0-8408 GCA_039931865.1 Acidobacteriota bacterium
AGGAGCCTCTCGGGGCGGGAGCCGCAGCGAACGGAGGGACGAGGCGAGCGGTCGAGCCGACAGGCGAGCCGCTCGGCTGTCGGCGAAGCCGACGTCCCGCAGTGAGCGAAGGCGACGGTCTACGCGGCCCCGCCCGCCGTCACCGTCCTCCATGCGATCGCCGCGAGGACGACCGCTCCGCCCGCGACGGCGTAGGCGCCCGGTCGCTCGCCCAGGAACAGAAAAACCCAGATCGGGTTCGCGATCGGCTCGAGCATTCCGAAGAGCGAGGCCGATGTCGCGGTGACGTACTTCAGCCCACGCACGAAAAGAACGTACGCGCCCGCGATCTGGAAGAGGCCGAGAAACAGCAGGATCGCGGCGGATTTTGGCGAGAGGGCGAGATCGCCCCAGACGAACGGGAGCAGCGCCGCGCAGGCGAGAACGTTTCCATAGGTGACGGCGGCCTCCGCGCCGCCCTCGCGCTCGCTCCGCAGCGCGAGGACGAGGACGGCGAAGAAGACTCCCGAGAGCATCGCCATCAGATCGCCCGCGCCGCCCGAATGAAACTTGCCCACGAAGAAGAGCGCCATCCCGGCGAGCGCCACCGCGATCGCGACCGCATCGCGGCGGCGGAACGGCTCCCGCAGGACGATGGGCGAGAAGATGAGCACCCAGACCACCCCGCTGTACTGCAGAAAGATGGCGTTTGCGGCGGTCGTCCATTTCGTCGCCACGACGAAGGTGGTGAGGCACGCGGCATAGCTGACGAGAGCGGCGACGAATGCCGGCGTCCAGCGCGGGACGCGCGGCCTCAGGAAGAGCAGGAGCGCGACGGCGGCGCCGCCCGACCGGAAGAACGCGACCTTCAGTGCGGGATCGGAGAGCGCCTTGACGCCGATGCCGCCCGTCGACCAGAGGAGCGCCGCCGAGAGCACGAGCAGCGCTCCTTGCCGCGCGGACGTCACGGGGCCACCGCGGAGGAGATCGCCCGCGCCGCCGCTTCCGCCGCGGCGGCGCCCACCTGGAGCCGTAGCGGCACAGGAGGCGCGGTGCCCCCCGGCGCCAGCGCGAAGACGACGTCGCCATCGACGACCGTGTGCGCGGGCCGGACGGCGCGCGCGATGCCGTCATGGGCCTCGATCGCCACCCGCCGGAGAGACCCGGCCTCGAAGGGCACGGTGGTGGCGACGCACACGAGCGTCGTGTTCGCGCCGGCGCAAGCACGATCCGGAACGGGCTCGCGCCACAGAGCGTCGGCGGAGCGGACGTGGCCGCCGCGCGGACGGGAGGGAGCCGCGAGGAGCTGGCCGGTCATCGCGTCCACGACGTCCCCGAAGGGATTTGCAACGGCCAGAGCGGCAACTTCCTCGCCGCCGGGAAGCGTCAGGCGGCAGATTCCCAGGCCGCCCGGCGCCGAGCGCGCGATTCCGTGGAGCTTTCCGGCGGTCGCTCCCGTCCCGGCACCCACGCGCCCCGTTTCAATCGGACCCTCAACGGCCGCCGAGCACGCCGCCTCTCCCATCGCGTCGTCGGGAAAAGCGCGAGGGTCCCCGACGCCGAGGTCGAAGAGCACCGCGGCGGCGACGATCGGCACCCGAACGGGACCCACCTGAAATCCCGCGCCGGCCCTCCGCAGCCACGCCATCACCCCGGTTGCGGCCGCGAGACCGAACGCGCTGCCGCCAGTAAACAAGAGCGCGTCGATCTCCGACACGAGGTTCCCGGGAGTGAACACTCCGGTCTCCCGCGTTCCTGGCGCGCCGCCACGCACGTCCACGGCCGCGATCGTTCCCGCGGGTGGGAGGAGCACGGTGCACCCCGTGCGCCGCTCCAGGTCGGTCGCGTGCCCGATCCGGTAGCCGGTGAGGAAGCGCTCGACGTTGTTCCTGCGCTCCACGTCCGTCTTGCGCGGAGCGCCCGTCACGCGCTTTGCGCCCGTCACGAGGCGTCGGACAGGCGCCGGAGACGCGAAGGGCGCCCCGAGTCGTGACACCGCATGCAGTAGCGCGCGGAGCGAAAGGCGCGGAATCGCCGGAAGATTTCCCGGCAGCCCTCGCACTCGTACGCGACTTTCTTCCTCTCGCGGAAGCGCTTTAACGCCTCGGTCTCGGGAGCGGGAGAGCGCCGCGCGCCGAGCTGCTGCGCGAGCCGCCAGAAGAGCGCGCCATGGCCCACCCGGGCGCCCCGGAGGCGAAAGGCCCAGGCGTGCGCCGCCTCGTGCCGGAGCGTCTCGATCCGCTCGGCTTCCGTCAGGTGGGCCGAGATTGTGATCCGGTGCGGGGCCCCGTAAACGATCTCGCCGCCGGTCAACTTGCGGCGGGACAGCCGCACGGCCGCGGGGCCGAGCCCGAAGCGCGCGGCGAGACGGTCGTACTGGAGCTGGAGCCTGGCCTCGGCGTCGAGCGCGCCGATCGGAAAAAGGAGGCTCACGTGCATTAGATTAGCGCGGTCCATTGCGAAGGAGGAAAAATGGTTCGCAAGATCGCGGCATCTCTGTTCGGATTCCTCGCGCTCGCCGCTTCACTCGCCGCGCAGTCGCCCGGCCGGCTGGTGGAGCAGCCGCCCAATCGGATGGTGGAGTTCCCGAGCGCCGCCGAAAAGGCCTCCGGGTATCTGGCCGCGCCGGGAGGCGCCGGGCGCAAGCCCGCGGTGATCGTCATACAGGAATGGTGGGGGTTGAACGACTTCGTGAGGGGGAAGGCGGACGCGATTTCGAAACAGGGATACGTCGCGCTGGCCGTGGATCTCTACCGCGGCAAGGTCGCGACCGACGCGGACACGGCGCACCAACTCATGCGGGGCCTGCCGGAAGACCGCGCGATCCGCGACCTGAAATCGGCGGTGGCGTATCTGCGCTCCCGTCCCGACGTCGACGGTAAGCGGATCGCGTCGATCGGCTGGTGCATGGGAGGCGGATATTCACTCGGTCTCGCGCTCGCCGAGCCCACGCTCGCCGGAGCGGTCATCAACTACGGCCGGCTGGTCACCGAGGACGCGACCATCGCCTCTCTGAAGGTGCCGCTCCTCGGCAATTTCGGCGGGCAGGATCAGGGCATTCCTCCTGACTCCGTCCGCGACTTCGAGCGCAAGGCGAGGGCCGCCGGCAAGGCCGTCGACTTCAAGATTTACCCCGACGCCGGGCACGGGTTCGCTTCGGCCTCCGACCCGAAGGTCTTCCGCGCGGAAGACGCGAAAGACGCGGACGCGCGGTCGAACGCGTTTCTGGCGAGGGTGCTGACCGCGGGCCGTTAGGGGTGAGGGGTAAGGGGTGAGGGGGAGGCCCGGGCCGAGGACCTGAGAGCCACGACCTGCGTTCTGAGTTGACCGCGGAGTACCGCGGCCGTCTCGCGGGGGTTGGTCGCTCGGCTCCCGACTCCCGGTCCCGGTCCGCCTCACGCCTCACGCCTCACCCCTTACGGCTCCCGGCCGTGTCGGCTCCGGCCGTCTTTCGGCGCCGGCCGTGCATTAGAATCCCCGCGTCTCGAAGGAGGGACGAATCGATGGGCATGTACATCATCGCGGAACCTTGCATCGGCACGAAAGACACCGCCTGCGTGGACGTGTGTCCGGTCGACTGCATCCACCCGCGCAAGGACGAGAAGGAATTCGAAGCCGCCGAGATGCTCTACATCGACCCGGACGTGTGCATCCAGTGCGGGAATTGCGAGCCGGCGTGTCCCGTGACGGCGATTTTCACCGAGGAGACGATCCCCGAGAAATGGAAGCACTATCTTCAGGTCAACGCGGACTGGTACAAGAACCGGACCTGACCGGCGGTCCGCCGGCCCGATCGGTCCGTTAGAAACCCGATCGGGCCCGTCGAAATGCGAGAGAACGAAAAAAGGGAGCCGGCCGGCTCCCTTTCTCTTTTCCTCTGCCGCCGTCCGACGCGCCGACGGCGGCGCTCCAGGTCAGCTTCGGGCGACGCTGATCTGGTGAGCGACGTTCTGCCCGTCCGGCAGGGTCGTGTACCGTACGTTGACCCTTACCCCGACGGCCAGGGTGCCGTTGATCTTGGTGTCGTTCGTCCAGACAAAACGGGTCTCCGGACCGTCCGAAAGCGCCACGACGACGGCGCGGTCGGTCGCCTGAAGCTTCGCCACGTTGCCGGAAGCGGTCTGCATCTTGTCTCCCGTTGGAGCGGCGGCCAGGGTCGAAAGACCCAGGGCCAGCGTCACCAGCAGGGCCGAAGCGCGAAGAGCGTGTCGCATGGTTTCCTCCACCGTGACATAACAGGAGTTACCGAACGGGCATTTCCATTTGACAGGGTGCCGCAGGCTCCCTAAAATACGCCGTTTTTGCAGGATTGCCGGAGGCAAAGATACGATGGCCAAGCGCTGGACAGAAGCCGAACTGCGATTCTTGAAAGATAACGCTCAAAAGATGAGCGTTCAGGCCCTGGCCGATGTGCTTTCGGTGCGCATCGACGAGCTCGAGAAGAAGATGGAAAAGCTGGCGCTTATCAACGCCGCCGAGGCTCCGGCCGCGAAGAAGGCCCAGACGCTGAAGGAGCTCTCCCGCCACACGGAAAACGCCCGGAAGGATTTCGACCGCGGCGTTTCCGCTCTGCAGAAGAAGAAGTTCGACGAGGCCGAGCGCAACCTGACGGACCTCATCCAGAAGTACCCGGACGAGAAAGAGCTCGTGGATCGGGCCCGTGTGTACCTCGCGATCTGTGAGCGGCAGAAGCAGACCGCACATCCCGCGATGACCGAGCCGGAGGAGTTCTATTACGCGGCGGTCGTCGAGAAGAACCGCGGCAACGTCTCCGAGGCCATCGAACATCTGAAACGCGCCCACAAAAAGAACGGCAACGGGCGCGTCGATTTTCTTCTCGCCTGCTGCTACGCGCAGACGGGGGAGTCGGACGTTTCCCTTCAGCACCTGAAGAAGGCGATTGAAGACGACCAGCAGCATCGGATCCTGGCGCGGCACGACCGCGACTTCGACCCGCTGCGCGACACGCCGGAATTCCAGGAGCTTCTCGCTTCCTGATCCGAAACGATCGGGAGGTCGAGGTCCGGAGGGGCCGCTGGCCGTGAAAAAGAAGACGACCGCCGTCGGCGCGAGGGCGGGACGCGAGAAGAGCCGGAGAAAGCCGGCCGCGCGTCGAGCCCGCGAGGCGGATGCCGCTCCCGCAGTCGTCATCCTCGCCGCCGGGGTCGGATCGCGCATGCGGTCCTCGATCCCCAAGGTCCTCCATCGCATCGGCGGCCGGACCCTGATCGAGGCGGTGCTCGACGCCGCGTCGTCGTTGACGCCCGCCGCCACCGTCGCGGTGCTCGGCGCGGGACGCGCGCGCGTCGAAGCCGCGCTCTCGGGACGCGGCGTCGCCGTCGCCGTGCAGGACCCGCCGCTCGGAACGGGCGATGCCGTGCGGCAGGCGCTTCCCGCTTTGAAGTCCCACCGCGGCCCGGTCGTCGTCCTTTCGGGGGACGTTCCGCTGCTGCGGGGGGAGACGCTCGCCGCGCTCCTCGAGCTCCGAAGCGGCAGCGACCTGGATCTCGCCTTTCTGACTTTCCGCCCGCCGGAGGCCGGCGCGTTCGGACGGGTAGTCCGCGACGGGAAGGGCCGCGTGCGCGGGATCGTCGAGGCGAAGAACGCGACTCCGGCGCAGGCGAAGATCGGCGAAGTGAACGCCGGCGTGTACTGCTTTTCCGCGGAGGCGCTCGCGCGTGCGGTCGGTGCGCTCGAGAAGGATCCCGCGAGCGGCGAGTTCTTCATCACGGACGCGGTCGCGTACCTGGCGAAAAACGGCGGCCGCGTGGATGCGATCGCCGTAGACGACTGGCGCGAGGCTTGGGGCATCAACACGCGGCGTGATCTCGCCCGCGCCGAGGAGATCCAGAACGCGAGAGCCGTGGACCGGGCGCTCGACGCGGGCGCGACGCTTCTCGATCCCTCGACGGCGAGGATCGGCCCGCTCGTCTCGATTGAGGCCGACGCGGTGATCCATCCCTTCGTCTGCCTGGCGGGGACGACGGTCATCGGTTCGGGCGCGGAAGTGTTTCCCTTCACGCGCATCTCGGATTCACGGGTCGAACAGGGCGGGGTGGTCGGCGCGCACTGCGACGTCGAGGGTGCGATCGTCGGACGTGGAGCGCACGTCGGGCCGTTCGCGCGCCTGCGTCCGGGAACGGTCCTCGGCGAGGACGTCAGGATCGGCAACTTCGTCGAAACGAAGAAGGCCGTTTTCGGCCGGGGCGCCAAGGCATCCCACCTCGCGTATCTCGGCGACGCGGAGATCGGCGCTCGCGCGAACGTCGGGGCGGGCGTCATCACGTGCAACTACGACGGCGAACAGAAGCACCGGACCGAGATCGGCGAGGGGGCGTTCATCGGAAGCGATTCGCAGCTCGTCGCGCCCGTCAAGATCGGACCGGGCGCGTACGTCGGCGCGGGATCGACCGTCACGAAGGACGTTCCGGCGGGCGCTCTGGCGATTTCGCGCGAGCCGCAGAAAAATGTCGAGGGCTGGGCCGAGCGCCGCAAGACCAAACCGCGTTAAGGTGGTCGCATGACGTTTTCGATTCTCGGATTCAAGTTTCCGCTCCCTTCCGGGACGGCGCGCTGATGTGCGGCATCGTCGGTTATGTCGGTCCCCAGGAGGCGGCGCCCCTGCTGCTCGAGGGGTTGAAACGGCTCGAATACCGGGGGTACGACTCCGCCGGAATAGCCACGCTCTCCAACGGACATTTCGAGATCCATCGCGCCCCCGGCAAGTTGGGCCGGCTGGTGGAGAAGCTCGGGGCGGCGACCTCGGTCGGGAAGACGGGCATCGGTCACACCCGGTGGGCAACGCACGGCCGGCCGACGGAAGGCAACGCGCACCCTCACACGGATTGCACGGGCGACATCGTCGTGGTGCACAACGGGATCTTCGAGAACTTCGCCGAGAGAAAGGCCGAGCTCGCCGCGAAAGGCCACCGGTTCACGAGCGAGACCGACACCGAGGTCTTCGCGCACGAAGTCGAGGCGGCATTCCGGGGAGATCTCCTCGAGGCGGTGCGCCAGGCCGCGAAGCGGCTGACCGGCTCGTATGCGGTCGTCGTCTCTTCCAGCCGCGAGCCCGGGGTGCTGGTCACGACGCGCAGCGGGCCTCCGATCGTGCTCGGCCTCGGGGCCGGAGAGAACTACATTGCCTCGGATCCGGTCGCCCTCGTCCCCTGGACGCGCGACGTCGTGTTTCTCGAGGATGGCGACATCGCGCGCGTAGATGCATCCAGGGTTCGCGTCATCGACGGGGACGGCTCGGCCCTGGACCGGCCCGCGCATCGGATCCTCTGGGACGCGGTAGCCGCGGAGAAGGCGGGGTACCGCCATTTCATGCTCAAGGAGATTCACGAGCAACCGACCGCGATCGCGGAGACCCTCGGCGGAAAAGTCGCGCTCGGATCGGGCGAGCTCCTGATCGAGAGTCCGCTCCTGACCGCCGAGCGGGTCGCCGGCTTCGACCGCGTGCTGCTGCTCGCCTGCGGCACGTCCTGGCACTCCGCACTGATCGGGAAGTTTCTGATCGAGGGAATGGCCCGGATCCCGGTCGAGGTCGATTACGGCAGCGAATTCCGATACCGCCACCCGGTCGTCGACGCGCGGACTCTGACATTCGGCATCTCGCAGTCGGGGGAGACAGCGGATACGGTGGCGGCGCTTTCGGAAGCGCGGCGCCAGGGTGCGCCGATCGCGGCGATCGTGAACGCGCCGGGCAGTCAGATCGCCCGCATGGCAGACGCGGTGTTCCCGACCCATGCGGGTCCCGAGATCGGTGTCGCCTCCACGAAGGCGTTCACGACCCAGCTCGCGGTCCTCTTTCTCATCGCGGCGAAGCTTCGCGAGGCGCGGGGGCTCGGAACCGGGTTGACGGAAGGAGAACGGGACGCTCTCGCCGCGCTTCCGCGCGCGATCAAGGACACGCTGCAGCTCGAGCCGCGGCTCGAACAGCTCGCCCGCAAGTACCACGGGGCCCGTGATTTCCTGTTTCTCGGGCGCGGACTCCACTACCCGGTCGCGCTCGAAGGGGCCCTGAAGCTGAAGGAGATTTCCTACATCCATGCCGAGGGATATCCGGCCGGCGAGATGAAGCACGGCCCGATCGCTCTCGTCGACGAGAACCTTCCCGTCGTGGTCCTGGCGCCGCACGACCGGTGGCGCGACAAGACGCTTTCGAACCTACGCGAGGTCAAATCGCGCGACGGCGTGTCGATCGTCGTCACGACCCGGGAAGACGAGGAAGTCCACGACCTTGCCGATGACATGATCGTGCTCCCCGAGACGATCCCGGAGCTCCAGCCGATCATTTCGATCCTGCCGCTCCAGCTTCTCGCGTACCACATCGCGGTGCGCCGGGGCTGCGACGTCGATCAGCCGCGCAACCTGGCAAAGTCGGTGACGGTCGAGTAACCGTCGCCTTCGCTCACTGCGGGACG
>JBDTRB010000144.1:0-8323 GCA_039931865.1 Acidobacteriota bacterium
CGTCTGGGCGACGGGCAAGTCCCCGCGCCTGCCGGTCCTGGAGCATCGCGCCTAGAAGAGAACGGGGTCCCCGCTTCCACGCTCCCGGCGTGAACGTCAGGGACCACACTCGTTTGGCTGAGAGTCGACAGCTGACAGCTGACAGCGGCCTGTGGACAGCTCAGCTACTTCCCGCGATCAAACGGGGAGTAATGCCCGGCGTGGCGGTAGGGCCGGTGGAAGACGCCGACGGGAGTCGAGAACGTGATCTCCCCGTCTATCGAATACTCGACCGACCGCATCAGCAGGGCTTCGAGTCCCGCCGACCTCACCTTGTTCCAGTCGATCGTCAGCGGGAGCCGGACGGGCGTTGTCTGTTTCCCCTCCAGAACAGTCTCCGCGTCCACCGTGCCGCCGCCGGCGTCGCGTCCTTCGACGGTGGCTCGATAGGTCAGCCGCTGGACGGTGATGCGGTACGAGTTCGGGTTGTAGATGTCGAGAGCCGCCTCGACGTCCGCCCCGCTCGAGGTCAGCGAGCGCACGGAAATGCCGCGAAACGTGACCTCGGGCCGGCGGAAGAAGACGCAGCCGGAGGAGGCGACCAGGACCGCCGCCAGAATCACCCGTCCGAAAGCGCGTGGGCGACCTTGCATGGCCGGAACAACGGCGAAAACGGTCCAGGACTTCCCCCTTTGACAGGAGACTCCCGGAGATTTTCAGGCACAGGTACTGAGCACAGGCACAGGCACAGGCGCTGGCACTGGCACTGGCAAGGCCTTTGGATCCTGCGGCCTCACCAACCTTCTCCCCGCGCCCGGGAGAGGGAAAAGCGCCGGCGGCGAAGCTCTTCGCGGACAGAGCGGATTAGAATCGACATGATGAAACTCGGCTCCCTCGCTCTTCTGCTCATAGCCGTCGCGGCGGGTCTCTGGCTTTTCCGGGATTCGTCGACGAATGCCTTCCATGGGTTCAGCCGCGAATCGCCGGCGCCGATCGACCGCGCGAAAGCCGCGGCGGACAAGAGCAACGCCAGGGCGGCGGAAACGGATGCGGCTCAGACCGAAGCCGACGCGGCGGCGCCGGCGGCCGGCGTCACCGAGAACATGACCCCCGCCCAGGTAAAGGCCCTCCTCGGCCCTCCTTCGGACTCGACCTCCGAGACCACGGACGCGGGGGTGCGGCGGGAGACCTGGACCTACGCGCAGACCGGCAAGACGGTCGTCTTCGAGAACGGAATCGCCGTCTCGATTCGCTGACGGCTGCGGCGCGCAGGCCTCGCGACAATCAGGGAGAGATGCCATGGTCCGCTTTCGCGGCGCTTCGCTGTACTCAACGATCCTCCTCGCGGCGATCTCGCGTTTCGCGGCCGGCCAGGCGCCCGCGGCCGCCGCGCCCGAAGCCTTACGGCCGCCCGAGACCCGCGCCGACACCGTGCGGGAGGTGTACGGCCGGGTGACCATCAACGACCCGTATCGCTGGCTCGAAGATCAGAACGCGCCGGAAACGCGCGCATGGATCGATGCGCAGAACCGTTACTCCGAAGGGGTTCTCGGGAGGCTCTCCGGACGGGACGCGCTGCGCCGGCGCCTGGGAGAGCTTTTGAAGGTGGACGCGGTCCAGACGCCCTGGGAGCGGGGCGGGCGGTATTTCTTTTTCAAGCGGCGGGCCGACCAGGACCTGTCAATCCTCTACGTCCGGCGCGGAGAGAGGGGCGCCGACGAGGTCCTCGTCGACCCACATCCCCTTTCCCCGGACCACCGGACTTCCGTCAACCTGATGGCGATGACGACGGACGGCCGCCTCGTCGCCTGGGGCGCGCAGCTCGGCGGCGAGGACGAGAACACCGTGCGTTTTCGCGTCGTCGAGACGAAGCGGGATCTTTCGGACGTTCTTCCGCGCGCCCGGTATCTCGGGCTGGAGCTCTCGCCGGACGGAAGGGGCGTCTTCTTTTCGCGGCTCGAAAAGGAAGGCCCGCGCGTGTACTGGCACGCGTTCGGCACGAACCCTTCGGCCGATCGGAAAATCTTCGGCGACGCCTGCGGGCCCGAGAAGGGCCTCGGCCTCGACCTTTCGGAGGATGGCCGCCGGCTTCTCCTGATCGTGTCCCACGGCTCGGCCGCGGTGAAGACCGAGATCTACATGCAGGATCCGGCCGGCGCCGGTCCCGTCGTACCGATCGTCAACGACGTTCAGGCGCGCTTCTCGCCAAAATTCGGAGGAGAGCGCCTGTTTCTCGAGACGAGCTGGAACGCGCCGAACGGGCGGATCTTCGCGGTCGATCTGAAACATCCTTCGCGGGACCAGTGGAAGGAAGTGGTTCCCGCCCGGGATTCGCCCATCGACGGCTTCACCCCGGCCGGCGGCCGCCTCTTCGTGCGCTATCTCGAGAATGTTCTCTCCCGCGTCCGTATCTTCGATCCCGAGGGCAAGCCGCTCGGCGACCTCTCGTTTCCGGAAATCGGGACCGTGTCCGGCGTCCGGGGACGCTGGGGCTCCCGCGATGCATTCTTCACCTTCCAGTCGTTCGTCACGCCTCAGACGATTTACCGGTACGACATCGCAAAAGGCGCCCGGACGGTGTGGGCCAGGCAATCCGTGCCGATCGCGAGCGACAATTTCGAAGTCCGCCAGGTCCGCTATGCGTCGAAAGACGGCACTTCCGTCCCGATGTTTCTCGTTCACCGCAAGGGCATGAAGCTCGACGGGTCGCATCCCGCTCTTCTCACCGGGTACGGCGGGTTCAACCTCGCGCAGACGCCCGCGTTTGCCGCGCGCGCCGCGCTGTGGGTCGAAAACGGCGGCGTCTATGCGCTGGCGAACCTGCGCGGAGGAAATGAATTCGGCGAAGAATGGCATCGCGCGGGGATGCTGGCGCGAAAACAGAACGTTTTCGACGACTTTGTCGCGGCAGCGGAATGGCTGATCCGAGAGCGCTACACATCCGCTTCGCGGCTGGCGATCTCCGGCGCCTCCAACGGGGGCCTTCTGGTCGGCGCCGCGATGACACAGCGCCCTGACCTCTTCGCCGCGGTGGTGTGCTCCTATCCCCTGCTCGACATGGTTCGGTACCAGAAGTTTCTCGTCGCCGGGTACTGGGTGCCGGAGTACGGTTCCGGCGATGACCCGGAGCAGTTTCCGTTTCTCTACGCGTACTCGCCGTACCACCACGTGAAACCGGGAACGAGCTATCCGGCCGTGCTCTTCATCACCGGAGATTCGGATACGCGCGTCTCCCCGCTGCACGCGCGGAAGATGACCGCCTTGCTGCAGGCCTCGGGCGCGGAGCGTCCAGTCCTTCTCCACTACGACACCAAGGCCGGACACTCCCGGGCATCGACGCCGATCCCGAAACAGATCGACGATCTGGTGGACGAGCTGTCCTTCCTGTTCGCCCAAACCCGCGCCGCCGTTCCGGCGATCGCGAAGGCGTCGTAGGAACCCCCGGTTCCTCCCGCATTCGGCTCGCTTCTTTTTCGACCGTCGCTTCTTACCTCTCCCCTCTCGCCCTTCGCCTTTTCGCAGTTCGCCTTTCGCCTCACGCCAGCGCCGCTCGCCCTCGCGATGGCACACATCTTCCAAGAGCCTGTGCATGAAAAAGCTCCTCGTCCTCCTCTGCCTGATCGCTCCGCTTTCGGGGTCCATGCTCGGCCAGCACTCACCCGCTCCGGACGGGCCGGCGGAAGGGCCCCAGAAAGTCGCCGCGCCTCCGGGGCCCGGACCGGCGCCGGGAATTCATCCTCCGTCTCCGATGTCCGGGGGCCGATTCGCGCCCGGTCCGCCGCCGACACCCTCGGAACCGGGAGAGGTCGTGCCGGGGACGCGGTTGAGCCCCCCGCGAACTCCGGCGGCGAGAGCGAAAAAGCCGTCACCGCCTCCCGGTAAGAAGTCGGGCCGCCGCGGGTCCCGGAGGCGCACGCCCACGCCGGCCACCGCACCCGCGTCGAGGCCTACGCCCGGCCGCTGACGGGCCGCCGCCGGTTTTCCGGTTTTTCCGACGTTCCTGTACTCTGCAGCGAGAGGTACACCATGCGACGTTTTCTTGCGGGGTTGTGTCTCGCGTTTGTTGCGGCGGCCGTCCTGGCCCAGCACTCTCCGGCGCCCGAGGGTCCCGCCGAGGGCCCGCAGAAAGCCAATCCCGGGTCGGGAACCGCGCCGGGCGTGCATCCGCCGTCTCCGATGTCCGGCGGCCGATTCGCTCCGGGACCGCCCCCGCCGCCTCCGGGAGCGACGGAGCCCGTTCCCGCTGGCAGAGTCACGACGACCGAGTCGATCTCGGTCCCGACTCCGGTTCCGACCTTCGTGCCGACCGTCTCCGCCGCGCCCGTCCCGACCCGTGCCCCGACCCCGATCCGGAAGAAGGGAAAGGCGAAGGTGCGACGGACCCCGGTGCCGACGACGACGAGGTCCGGGGGTCAGGCGTCAGGCGTCAGGCGTCAGGCGTTAGGGGTTAGGGGTTAGGCGAAGGCCGAAACCGAAGCGAACCGGATCTCTTCCCTCTGTTCTCTCTTGGCCGGCCGCACCGCCGAGCCTTCACCCTCGTCTTCCGTCCGCCTCACCCCTCACCCCTCACGTCCTGACGACCCCTCACCCCTCCCCCCCCCTCACCGCCCGATAAACTCCCGGCGCGTGAAGATCCTGTTTCTGGCGGCCGAAGCGGCGCCACTCGTCAAGGTCGGCGGGCTCGGCGACGTCGCAGGGTCGCTTCCCGCGGCGCTGCGCGCGGAAGGGCATGACGTCCGCGTCGCGCTCCCCGGCTACGGCGCCATCGACTGGTCGCGCTGGCGGCCGAAATACGTTTCGACGGTCGCGGTCCGGCGGGGCAGCGGCGATTTCGCGGCGCACGCCTTCGAGACGAACGTCGAGGGCGTGCCGTTCTGGCTGATCACGGGCGCTCCGATTCCGAAGGACCACACGATCTACGGATCCGGCATCGAAGAGGACGCGCCGAAATTCATCTTCTTCTCGCTCGGCGCTCTCTGGACCGCTCAGGCCAACGGCTTCCGACCGGACGTCGTGCACGCCCACGACTTTCACACGGGCGCCGCGGTGTGGTGGCTCGCCACCGAAGGCCGCCGCAACGAGTTCTTCGCCCCGGTCGCGTCGATCTTGACGGTACATAACCTGCCGTATGCGGGGCAGGGAGCCGGGCGCGCGCTCGGCGAATACCTGATGCCAGAGGACGGCGCGGTGTCGATCCTGCCGGAATCGTTTCGCGATTCGCTTCTGGGTCTCGGACTCCTCGGCGCCGATCAGATTTCGACGGTCTCGCCGACGTATGCCCGGGAGATCCAGACGCCGGAACACGGCCGCGGGCTCGACGGCCTCCTGCGGGCGCGGTGGGACAGGTTGAGCGGGATCCTGAACGGAATCGACGTCGCCGCCTGGAACCCCGCAACCGACGCCGCTCCGGCCGCCCGGTACGACCCGGCATCCCTCGACCTCCGCGGTGAGAACAAGGAATCGCTTCAGCGGGAGTCGGGCCTTCCGGCGGACCCGGACCGGCCGCTGCTCGCGGTCGTTTCGAGGCTCGACACTCAGAAGGGACTCGACTTCGCCCTGCCTGCGGTCCGCCGCTGGCTCGATCTCGGCGGCCAGTTCGTCCTTCTCGGAACGGGCGAGCCATCGCTCGAGGCCGCGTTCGCCGCCGTCGAGCTCGAGTACCCGGGCCGGGCGAGCGTCCGGCTGCGGTTCGACGGGACGTACGCGCGCCGGATCTACGCGGGCGCGGACGCGTTGTTGATTCCCTCGCGCTACGAACCCTGCGGCCTCACGCAGATGATCGCGATGCGCTACGGCGCGCTCCCCGTCGCGCGGCGGACGGGCGGGCTCGCCGACACGGTCGTCGACGCCGGCGACCCGGGGGGCAACGGCATCATGTTCGACGAGCCCTCCGCCTCGGCACTCTGGGACGCCCTGGAACGCCTCCTGCGCGTGCGGGCGACGCCCGGCCTGTGGAGGAAGCTGCAGCGCCGCGGCATGCAGACGGACTTCTCCTGGACGCGCTCCGCGGAACGGTATTCGGACCTTTACGAGCGCGCCCGGGCGGCACGGCTGGCGTAAGCTCTCCCCGTGAAAACACGCGCGGTCATACTCGCGGGCGGCGAAGGATCGCGCCTCGGCGTGCTGACCGACAAGCGCGCGAAACCCGCGGTCCCCTTCGCCGGCAAGTACCGCATCATCGACTTCACGCTTTCCAACTGCGTGAACTCCGGGATCGCCGACGTGATGATCCTGACCCAGTACCGGCCCCACTCCTTAAACGAGCACATCGGGGGCGGCCGCCCCTGGGACCTCGACCGGGGCTTCACGGGCGGCGTCCAGATCTACCAGCCCTACCGGGGACGCTTCGTCACCGACTGGTACAAGGGCACAGCGGACGCGATCTCGCAAAACCTCTCATTCGTCGAACGCGGCGCCCCGGACATCGTGATCGTTCTCTCCGGCGATCACATCTACAAAATGAACTACGAGCCGATGATCCGGTACCACATCGAGCGGCAGGCGGACGTGACGATCGCCACGCTGAACGTGACGCGCGAGGAGGCGACGCGCATGGGCATCCTCGCAACCGAAGAAAAGGGCGGAGGGCGCGTGAGCTCGTTCGTCGAGAAGCCCGCGGATCCTCCGGGCACGCTCGCCTCGATGGGAATTTACGTCTTCGGACTGAACATGCTCTCGACCGTTCTGCAGGAGGACGCCCGCCGGCGCGATTCGTCGCACGACTTCGGGAAGGACGTGCTCCCCCGCATGGTCGCCGCGGGGCAGCGTGTCTTCGCATATCCGTTCGAGGGTTACTGGGTGGACGTGGGCACCGTGGACGCCTACTGGGAATCCCAGATGGACCTTCTCGAGGACCCGCCGGCGCTCGACCTGAACGACCGTTCGTGGATCATCCACACGCGCTCCGAAGAGCGGCCGCCGGTCGTGACACGCGAAGGCGCCATGATCAAGGACAGCATGATCACGGACGGCTGCATCATCTCTCCGGGCGCGCGGATCGAGCGCAGCGTCCTCTCGCCCGGCGTCTATGTCGGAGCGCGGGCGGTGATTCGCGAATCGGTCGTCTTGACCGACGCGCGCATCGAGTCGGGCGCCCGCATCGAGCGCAGCGTGATCGACAAAGTCGTCCGCATCGGCAGGAACGCGCGGGTCGGCCACATCGAGCGCGGCGGGGAAGGTCTCGGAATCACCACGGTCGGGAAAAACGCCATCGTCCGCGACAAGGCGGTGATCGCGCGTGGCGAAGTCGTCGAAGCGGATTCCGTCCGCGAAGCCGAAGAACGGCCAACCGTCGCCTCCGCTCACTCCGGGACGCGCTGACGCGCCGCCCCTCCGTTTGCTGCGGCTCCCGCCCCGAGAGCCTCCTCCTTCCCTCCGGTCAGGAGACTTCTCTCGGGGCGAGCTTAGTCACCATCCAGACTGAATCGCAGCTCTGCTCCCTCTCCCCGCGCGCCGGGGGAGAGCGCCGGGGTGAGGGGCGGCACACGAGCCTGACGGAGTTCGATCGAGAGTCTCGTCGCTCCTCTCTCGCTTGCCGGCGCGCCTTTTAGATTCGCCCCCGCAGCCACTTGATCGCCGTCTCCTCCGCCCAGAAGCGCGGCCTGCGCGATCCGCTGACGAACCCGATGTGGCCGCCCCGGGCGGTCGTGCGGAAGTCGATCGACGACGACGCCCTCGCCCTCACTTCATCCAGCACCCGCGCCGGCAGGAATGGATCGTCCATCGAAGACAGGCACAGGGTCGGGGTCGCCACACGCCCGACGAAGCCGAGGGAGCTCGACTTCGCGTAGTAGTCCTTCGCCCCGGTGAATCCATGGAGCGGTCCGGTCGCCGCGTCGTCGAAACCCCGGAACGACGAGGTCGAGAGAGCCCGCGGCAGGTCGATGCGCCCGGCCGCTTCCGGAAACCTCGCGGCAAGATCGGCGGCCTTCCTTCGAAGAGTCCTCAAAAAGACCCGCACGTAAAACCGGCCAAACGCGGCATCCATGT
Source organism: Acidobacteriota bacterium (assembly GCA_039931865.1). Lineage (GTDB taxonomy): Bacteria > Acidobacteriota > Thermoanaerobaculia > UBA5066 > Gp7-AA6 > JALYUA01. Next base: position 7,969 of record JBDTRB010000144.1, read on the forward strand.
GGGTGGCGCCGGCGCCGAGGTCGTAGGGGACCGAGATCGCCGCCGCGGCCGCGACCGCGGTCTGGCCCGGGTTCTCGCCGAGCCATTTCAAGAGAACGTTGCCGCCGAGCGAAACGCCGGCAGCCAGAAGAGGCACGCCGGCCTCCTCCCGCGAAAGCCGCCGCACGACAAAGTCGAGGTCCGTCGTCTCGCCCGAGTGGTAGAGACGCGGCCGCCGGTTTGGAATCCACGCCGCCAGGTTTTCCGGGCGCCTCGCGCACGAACGGAAGTTGACGGCGACGCCGCGCCAGCCGACAGCGCTTGCCGCAGCGAGCAGGCCCTGGACGTACACGGAGTAGGAGCTACCCTCCAGTCC
>JBDTRB010000145.1:0-8265 GCA_039931865.1 Acidobacteriota bacterium
GAGGCTCCTCCCTCCCTCTGGTCGGGAGACTCCTCTCGGGGCGAGCGTAGCCACCGTCTCGACGGAAACGCGACTCTGCCCCCTCTCCCCGCGCTCGGGGAGAGGGTCGGGGTGAGGGGGCCCGAAGGTCGTTGATGAGTTTTCGCCCGATCGTTGGGCGGGACCGATTCCCGGGATCCTGCTGATCGGAGCCTTCGAGCGGCGGTCTTTCTGTCCCTGCCGCTGTTTTCAAGCCATCCTCGGCTCGTGGCCGTCTTTTAAGAGTTATCTGAAAACCTCGCCTACGGCGCCTTCCGCAGGTACGTTTTTCCTGCTTCGGGCCGTTCCTGGCTCCGGCGTAATTTTTCCGGGAGGAATGATGAAGAAATCTGGTGTTCTCCTTTTCGGTCTCTGCGTCTGGTCTCTCAGCGCGCTCGTCAGCGCCCATCCGGTTTTCCCGGCCGCCGAGGCGACCACCGCGACCTTCACCGCGGTGCTGCTCGGCTCAAACGAGCCCAACGGAGGCGATCCGGCCGCCGTGGGATTCGCGACCGTGACGGTGGACGAGTCCGCGAAGACCGTGGCGTTCACCCTCACCGAGACGGGAATCTCGCCTTCTCCGACCGCCGCCCACATCCACCGGGGCGGGCCGGGCGTGAACGGACAGATCGTCGTCCCCTTCAACTTCCCCTTCAACAATGGCTTCGCGACCGGTACGGTGACCGGCGTCGATGATTCGCTGATCCGGGAGATCATCGCGAATCCCTCCAACTTCTACGCAAACATCCACAACACGTCTTTTCCGGGTGGCGCGATCCGCGGACAGCTTTCCGCCGCTCCGGGAACCGCGGTGGGAGCGTGCCTCGGAGATTCGACGACGCTCTGCCTGAACCAGGGCCGCTTCAAGGTGCAGGTCGCCTTCCAGACCGCCACCGCATCCGGTTTCGGCAGGGCGATTCCGCTCGCCGGGGACACCGGCGCGTTCTGGTTCTTCAGCGCGAACAATCTGGAGTTGATGGTCAAGGTCGTGGACGGACGCGCGGTCAACGGGAAGTTCTGGTTCTTCTCGGGCGCGTTGTCCGACGTGGCGTACGCGATCACCGTGACCGACCTGACGACCGGAACAGTCAAGACGTACGCGGCTCCGCAGGGGACGCAGACGGCCCTGAACGACACCTCCGCGTTCTGACGCAACCGATTCGCCGGACGAAAGGAGCCGCCGGGCAGCCGGCGGCTCTGCTCTTTTTCGCGGGTCGGGGCTGTTATCCTGCGGAATCCTGACAACGGATTCCATCCTCCTGCTTCGGCGCCTTCTAGTCGCCGCGCTCCTGTGTCTCGCGGTCCCTCCGCTCTTCGCCGCGGACCCGCACATTGCCGGCGTCCGGCGCTGGGAGACCCTGACCGTCGGCGCGACGTCCGTTCCCGTCGCCGGTGTCTCTCTTTCCTCCGGCCACGCCACGTGGACCCTTCAGTCCGGAAGCGTCGCCGAGGTCCGCGCGGGTGAAGAGGTCGTCGGGATCTTCTTCGAAGGGAAGGGCTCGCTGGAATACCGGTCGGCGGACCCGATCGAAGCGCCGCTGACTGCCTGGGAGACCCGGAAGGCGACGAGCATTCCGGTCGAGAGGTCCGGAGCCGATCTGGTTCTCCGGGACATGTTTCAGAGGATGGTCTGGCTTTCGTCAGGGCGAGCGCTGCCGGGCATTCCGTCTGCACCCAACGCGGCCGAGGGACCATCGCTCGAGGCCTCCTTCCGTAAAAATCGAGAGAAGTTTCTTCACGTCGGCGGTCCGCCGCTGTCCCACGTCTTCACGCTCGAGCGGGCAAACGCGCCGTCCGAGCCGCTCGTGGTCGTCGAGACGGAGGGCGGCCGGGAGGAACTGCGCTACGTCTACGACGGCTTCGACGGACGGTCCGAGGCGCTGCTCTCGCTCCACCACCCGGAGGGCGGCGACGCGGACATCCGCCGCTCCCTGTATCCCGTGGTGCTGTCCGATCAGCCGATCGGGCGCGACCGTCGCGATCCGCTGCCCGCGCCATTCGTCCTCTCCGACGTCCGGGTCGATCTGACGGCCCCCGGCGGAGAGACCGCCGAGCTCGTCGTGCACGAGACGCTGGTCCCTCAGCGGCGGTCCGTTGCCGTCCTGCAATTCCACCTGACCAGCGTGAGCTACGAGTCGGGATTCGCCGCGATCAACCGCCACCCGCATCGAGTCCGCGCGGTCCTGGACGAATCCGGAAAGCGGCTCGCTTTCCATCACGAGCATGGCGACCTGCTGGTCGCGCTGGACGCGCCGGCACCGCCCAACCGCCCCGTCAAGCTGAAGTTCGAGATCGAAGGCGACTACCTGATCCGACCGGGCGGAGACAACTTCTGGCTTCTCGGGACGTCCGCCTGGTTCCCCCAGCCCGCCCTCGCCGGCCAGTACTACACGTTTCATGCGCGGGTGAAGGTGAAAAAACCGTTCGTCGCGTTTGCGCCCGGCAAGACGATCGCGCGGAGCAGCGAAGGCGACTTCAACGTGGTCGAGACGGACGTCGCGGAGCCTGTGCAGTTTGCGGTCGTCCTCGCCGGCCGGTACGAGTTCGAGGAGGAGACGCGCAACGGGATCACGATCCGGGTCGCGAGCTATGCCCTCCGGAACCAGCGCGCGGTCAAGCAGCTCTCGAACCTCGCGTTTGGCATCATCGAGTACTACCAGCGATTTCTCGGACCCTTCCCGTTTACGGAGTTCAACATCCTGGAGATCAACGCCTACGGGTTCGGTCAGGCCCCGCCCGCCATGATGTTCATCACGAAGGAAGCGTTCAATCCGTACATCGGGGCGGCGAACCAGCTCTATTCGCAGGGTGTCAATGAGCGGTTCGCCCACGAGATCGCGCACCAGTACTGGGGCCACGCGGTGAAGATGCCGTCCGAGGAAGAGCAGTGGCTGACCGAATCGTTCGCGGAATACAGCGCGGCGCTGTTCCTCCGGGACTTGAAGGGCAAGTCCACCTATCAGACGCTGCTCGCCCACTGGAAGCGGGAAGCCTCGCAGTCGTCGAGCACGGCGCCCATTCCTCTGGCGAACCGCGTGGCCTCTCCGTCGAATGGGTCCGAGGGATTCCGAATCCGGACCGACCTGCTCTACTCGAAGGGTCCGTACCTGCTCGCGGCGCTGCACCGGGAGCTCGGAGAGGAGACGTTTCTCACGTTCCTCAAGTCCTACCAGAAGTCGTTTCGATGGAAGTTCGGCTCTACGAAAAGCGTCGCGGGTCTTCTCGCGTTCATGACGAAGAAGGACTACGCGCCCTTCTTCGAGAAGTACTACTGGGGGACCGCGCTCCCTTAAAGCGCGGGTGGCGACTTGACTCGCGACGCGCGGGCGACCGCTTCGAACTTGTCTTCGAGGTCTTTTGGTTCCGCCGCTTCCTGGACCGCGTCAGATTTCATCTTCAAGTCGACGCGGAACGATTTCCCTATCGCTTTCGGCGCCGATGGCTCGTCGTACTCGAGGGTGAAGATCGGGTTCTGCGCCGTCATCGCGAGCCCGCGGACGCCTGGCCCGACGTTCGAGTGCGGATCCGGGACGCCCCCGGCGGTCTTCGCCCGGTCCGAGTTCCCGCTGCCCTGTCCCTCGCGTCCGGATTTGCTCGAGAACCGCGAGGGGGGCCCGAAGAGGATGATCACCTTTCCGCGAAGCGTCTCCGAGCCGCGCGATTTCCCCGCCGAGAAGTACTTGTCGGCGACTGCGATGCGCTCGCGCAGCATTGGCTCGAACCCGTCGCCTCTTTCGGCAAGGTATTTTCCGACGAACTCCCGCGCCTGGTCGTCCGTTGCGACCTTCTTCCACGCGACGCGCTCCTCGGCGGTGAGGAAGTACGCATCCGGCGATGCCGCCCACGTCTTTCGGTTCACGGGAGCGTTCGCGGCGGACAGGAGAAGGGCGGCGGAGAAGAAGGCCAGGGCGACGAGGATCTTTTTCATCCGACCTCGTTTCTTTTCTGACTCTGGCAGAAGAATCGCAACGAGCGGCCGTCGCGACGCGAAGCTCCTGACTCGGATGAGGATCTCACGGCGGACGGCGACGGCAAGAGAGGTCTGATGCGCGTTTCTCAAAGGCTCGTCCTTCTGCTCTTTGTCGGGGCCGTGGCTACCGGGGTGATGGACGCCCGGCCGGAGGAGGAGGTTTTCGAGAAAAGGGAGAACGCCGCACCGCCCCGATGGGATTGGGGCTTTCAGGCGACGGCCATCAGTCAGGCGGCTCCATCCTTCCGCAGCCCGTATACGGGGCCTCGCAGCTTCGCCAACAGCGGGTCCGCGGCCTGGTCCACGACCGTCACGGGCACCGTCTATACCGGGCTCTCGCTCTGGAACGGAGCGTGGGTGTCGATCCAGCCGGAGTTCTCCGGGGGAGGAGGGCCCGGCGGCGGGCAGGGGATCGGCGCCTACGTCAATCAGGACGCCGTGAAGGCGGGTTCCTCGGTGCGCCAGAGGCCCTATATCGCCCGGGCCTTCCTTCACCAGGAGCTTCCGTTCGGAGAGAGCGCGCAAGAGCCTCCCGCGTCATCGAGCGAACCGAGCCGGGATCTCGACGGTTTCGTCGCGGACTCGAACGCGCGATTTGGAACGCAGAAGGCTCGCCGTATCGAGATCACGGCGGGAAAGTTCTCTATGGCCGACTTCTTCGACGCGAACGACGTCGCGGGCGACGTGCACCACCGGCTGATGAACTGGGCGCTCGTCAACGACGGTGCCTGGGACTACTCGGCGGACGCGCGCGGCTACACCTGGGGGGCCGTGCTGGGAGTTTTCCGCGATTCCCTGGCATTTCGAGTCGCCGTTTCCGCGATGCCCTCGGTCGCCAACGGTATTTCGTTCGACACGGCTCTGGCGGAGGCGCATGCCGAAAATGCCGAGATCTCCTGGGCGTTCGATCCCGACGGCAAGGGCTCCGTGCGACTCCTCGCCTGGGAAAACCATGCGCGGATGGGCTCTTATCGCGAAGCGCTCGCAAGCAGCACGTCTTCGGAGCGGCCGGACATCACCGTGTCCCGCCGCCCGGGCCGGACCAAGCGGGGGTTGGGCCTCAATCTTCAGCGGCAGTTCGGAGAATGGGGAGGGTTCCTGAGAGCCGGCTGGAGCGACGGCCGCAACGAGAGCTTCGCCTACACCGAAATCGACCGGACGTTCTCCGCCGGCGCGGCGCACGGCGCGGCCCTGATCGGGCGGCCCGACGACACGCTCGTCCTGGCTGGGGTCGCGAGCGCGCTTTCCGCCGAGCATCGCCAGTATCTGGAGGCGGGAGGAATCGGTTTTCAGGTCGGCGACGGCCGTCTCCGATACGGGCGCGAGCAGGTTATCGAAGCCAACTACAACGCTCAAATCACGGGAGGCGTGTCTCTCGGCGCGGATTTCCAGCGGGTCTGGAACCCCGGGTACAACCGGGACCGAGGACCGATCTCCGTGTTCGGAATCCGACTGCACCTGCACCCGTGACCCTGGCGCCCGGGGTCAGAACAGGAACATCCCGGCGGCCGCGGCGAACATGACGGCGGTGGTTATCCCGACGATGGCGCGGGAGAGCCCCGAGCTCGGCTGCCCGCACATGATCTTCCGGTCGCAGGCGATGATCAGGATCGCGATGAGAAGAAACGGGGCGAGGAGTCCATTCAGAATCGCGCTCCAATAGAGCGCCCGGATCGGGTTGACGTCGGCGAAATCAAGCGCGATCCCCGCGGAAGTCGAGAGAAGCACGACGCCATAGAAATATCTCGCGTTGCGGAGCTTCTGGTCCAACCCGAAGGTCCAGTCGAAGGTCTCCGCGAAAGCGTACGCGGCGGATCCGGACAGCGTCGGAATCGCGAGGAGGCCGACTCCTATCAAACCGAGGGTGTAGAGGCCGGTCGCGAATTTCCCGGCGAAGGGAACCAGGGCTTCCGCCGCCTGTTTGGAGTTTTCGATGTGCGTGACGCCGTGGCGGTGCAGCGTGACCGCGGTGGTCAGGATGATGAAAAACATCACGAGGTTCGAAAAAAACGTTCCCACGCTCACGTCCAGCCGGCGGTCCGAGATCTCCTTGTTCGTCGCGCCCAGGCGCTCGACGAGCATCCGCCGCCCCATCGCGTTTTCCTCCTCGACTTCCTGGGCGGCCTGCCAGAAGAAGAGATACGGACTGATGGTCGTGCCCAGTATCGCGACGAGCCCGGCCCACGCTTCTCGACTGGCCGGGAGGGTGGGCACGAGCGCGTCGCGCGCGACCTCGGACCAGTTCACGCCCACTTTGAGGGCCGTGACGATATAGGCGAAAAGGACGAGGGCGAGCCACTTGAGAATCCGCGCGATCTGGTAGTACCGGAGCCGTATGGTGGCCCACGCGATGGCGACGCCGAAGCCCACGACGAAGAAGTGAGAATTGACGCCGGACAGCATTTCCGCGGCGTCCGCCATCCCCGAGAGGTCGGCCGCGATGTTGATCGTGTTGGCAAGAAGAAGTGCCGTCGAAAAGACGACGAGGACCCACTTCGGAAATTTCTGTTTCATGGCGCCTGCGAGGCCGCGCCCCGTGACCATTCCGATTCGCGCGCACATCATCTGAACGGCGCCCATCAGGGGCCAGGTCAGAGAGGCGGTCCAGAGCAGCGAGGTCCCGAGCTGGGCGCCGGTGATCGAATACGTCGCAACGCCGGACGGATCGTCATCGGCGGCTCCGGTGATCAGCCCGGGGCCGAGTGCCGAAAAGAATCGGCGGACGGGATTCTGTTTCCGGGGAAGAACCGGCGGCATGATGTTCCCTTTTACCTCAGGGTCGCAGAGATCGTGCGTGAGATCGGAGCATCCGGACGGGCCCGACAGACGGGATAGGACCGCGCCGGAAGCCGGCTGCCCGGGCCGGTGGTACGCTAACGTACTGTCATGGACTCGGACGAAAAGCCCCCCCCGGCTGCGGATGCCGTCCGGCGGCGAAGCCGTGCTCAGAGAGATGAGTCGGTTCGCGAGGAGCGATCGCGCGCGGACCTCGAGACGGACCGCCAGCGGGAGTCGGGAGGAGGCCCGTTCCGGGAGCGGCGGCAGTCCGGCGGGGTTCGCGAGGAGCGCGTCTCCGCCGACGCGGCGCTCGCGCACGAGCGCCGGGAATCGGATCAGCGCTCCCGCCAGGACCGTGAGGTTCAGAGGGACGTCGTCGACCACATGCAGGAACTTCTCGACACGGAATCCCAGGCGCTGTCGGATGCGATTGGCGCGCTCGGCCTGCGCGACGAGTTTCTGGCGATCGTCAGCCACGACCTGCGAAACCCGTTGAACGCGATCTCGATCAACGCGCGCCTGGTGGCCCGGCACGCCGCTGGCGGAGGGCCTCTTGCGCACATCGCTGCGGCGCTCGGCGAGTCCGTGGCTCAGATGGACCGGATCATCTCCGACCTCCTCGACGTCGCGAGCATCGAGGCGGGCAAACTTTCCGTGGTCCCCAGCCGGGGGGACGCGCGAGCCCCGGTTCGGGAGGCGGTCGAGATGTTCCAGGGCGCCACATCGGAGCGGTCCGTCTCTCTCGGCGCGTCGCTTCCGCCGGTTCCTCTTCCGGCGACCTTCGACGGCGGACGCGTCGTCCAGGTGCTGCAGAACCTGTTGGGCAACGCGATCCACTTCACGCCGGTGAAAGGAAACATTTCTGTCGCGGCGGAGCGCTTCGGGAAGTTCGTCAACATCGGAGTCCGGGACAGCGGCCCCGGGATCCCGGATCAGGACCTGGACGGCATCTTCGAACGGTTCCGGCAGGTGGAGAAGCGGGGCAGGAAAGGGCTGGGCCTCGGACTCTACATCTCCAGGTCGATCGTCGAGGCGCACGGCGGGCGAATCTGGGCGGAGAACACCCCCGGATACGGAAGCACGTTCACGTTCACGCTTCCGGCAGCGTAGGCGACCCGCAGAAGCGGCGCACGGCGTCGATGAGGAGTCCGCAATCGATGGGCTTGCGGATAAACCCGTCCGGACGGAGCGACTGCTCGAGTTCGCTCGGGCGGTCCGCCGATAGCACGACGACCGGGATTCCCTTCAATCCGCCATCCGCCAGCTGAGCGACCCGGAACTCCCATCCGCCCATCACCGGCATCGAGAGGTCGAGAAGCACGAGATCGGGCGGGGCTTCCGCGTGCAGCAGGTCGAGCGCTTCGCGCCCGTTTCCGGCGGCCGCCCAGTCGAAACCTTCGAGCTCCAGGAGCGCACAGACGGCGTCCCGTTGCGCGGGGTCGTCTTCCACGACGAGAACGCGTTTCCTGGGGGTGGGGCCCGCGAGATTGAGCACTAGT
>JBDTRB010000146.1:0-8107 GCA_039931865.1 Acidobacteriota bacterium
GCCCCGAGAGGCTCCTCCCTCCCTCTGGTCGGGAGACTCCTCTCGGGGCGAGCTTTGCCACCAGCGTGACGGAAGCGCAACTCTGCCCCTTCCCCGCGATCAAGGAGAGGGTTTGGGTGAGGGGCCCGCAGGGCGTTGCCGCGTTGTGCCGTTGGAGCCTGCGGCCACCGGGTTCGGTTAGCATCGGCCTGTGCTCCCCGTACATCCCCTGAAGGGCGTTCGCCTGAACCGCACGCGGTGATCTTTCTCCGCCCTTGAACTCGCGCCGCTTCTTGCCGGTTCTTCTCCCCTGGTCGGTGTTCTGCGGGCTTCTTCTCGCTTCGTGGAACCGGTGGATCGAGCCTTTCGTCGATTCGGGGCGCGAATTGATGGTGCCGCGCCGCGTAGCCGGCGGCGAAAGGCTCTACGACGCGATCCACTTTCACCATGGGCCTCTCGCTCCTTATGCCGGGGCGGCGGTCGAGCTTCTCGCCGGCCGTTCCTTCGCCGCGCGGACGGCTCTGGCGCTTGCGGTAGCGGTTGCGGGGCTCGAGGCCCTGCGGCGACTGGCGCTGCGCTGGATTCCCGGTACCGGCGGCGCGGTCGCCGTCTCACTGGCGGTCGCGCTCGCGTTCTTTCTGAGGCCCGGCGGATGGCTGTTCCCGTTCAGCTTCGACACCGCCATGGCGGTGGCCGCCCTGACGGGCGCGATGGCGTTCTCCTCGGGAGAATCGCGCGGGAAAGAGCTCGGAACCGGGTTTTGTCTGCTCGCCGCCCTCCTGTCGCGCCCGGAGCTCGGCGCCGCCGGCCTCGCGGCGATCGCCGTCGACGCGCGACGGCAGCCGCGGAGGCTGATCGTTTCCGCGGTCGTTCCCACGGCGCTGACGGCGGTGACTTATGCCGCGCTGTCGATCGGGATCCCGCGCGGCCGACTGATCGCCGATGGATGGCTCGCGCTCCTGCATCCTCCGCGAGCCTTCCAGAACGTCTACCGCTCCTTTGCGGGATTCGACGAGCCCGGCCTTCGCATGGCGCAGCTCGCGCTCGCCGTCGTCGTGCTGCTCCTCGCAGGCTCCCTTCTCGTTCTCGGAGCGGCGGCGGCACGGCGCGCACGGCGCTCCTCGGATGCGGCGGCGCGGGCCGTCGAGACGATGTGCGTCCTTGCGCTCGCCGCGTTCGCCCTGGCCTTCGAATTTCCTCCCGGGTCCGTGCGCCCGCTGTTCGCGCTCTTTCCTCCCCTCGTTCGCGTGGTTCCTCCCGTCTGCGCGACGCTTCTCGTGGCACGCGCGGTGAGGTTTCTCATGAAGAAGTCCGAAGGCGGCGCGCTCCCGCTGATCTCCGATGGCGCACTTCTCCTTTCCGCGCTTTTTTCCGCGCGGCTCTTTCTGGCGGCGGGGTACTCCGGCCCCTATAACTCGTTCTTCCTTCCGCTGCCGGTCGTGGTCGCGGTCGCCGCCCTGCTAAAGGCAGGGCAACGGTGGGCGCCCGCGGTCGGCCGGTCGCTTCCGGGGCTCCTGACGGCGGCACTCGGCGTTTTCCTTCTCGTCCGCTCCGCCGGGGTCTGGCGCGCATACCGGGGTCCGGGGTGGGAGGAGCTCTCGACCGCCGCGGGGCGCATCGTCCTGCCGGTGCACGAGGCGAGGACGTCGGCGCTGACCCTCGCGGACCTCGAAAAGCGCCTGACCCCCGGGGCAACCCTGACGGGATTTCCCGAGGCGGGTTTCTTCGAGTACGCGTTGGGCCGCGCGAATCCGCTGCCCCTCGAGCAATTCTGGCCCGGGCATCTCGACGCCTCCGGAGAGGAGAGAATCATCGGCCTCATGCGCTCGCATCCGCCGGACGCCGTGCTGCTCATCAACGCGCTCGCGGTCGGAGAGGGCCAGCGAGCGTTCGGGAAGGACTACTCGGCCCGGCTCGCGGCGTTCATCGACGAGCGCTTCGGGGCCGCCGCGATCTACGGCCCGAACGCTCGTTCAGGGGCGCGTATCGGGGACCCGGATCTCTTCGTCGAGGTCCGCGTCCCCCGCCCGGAAGCGGCGGCGCGGTGAGGCTCGACCTCGCCGTCGCGCGGGCGTTTTCACTCGCGCGTCGCGCGGCCCGGGATGCCGTGCGCGGGGGGCGCGTCGATCGGGATGGCGTCACGGTCGACGAGCCGGGGCTCGACGTCCCCGAGGATGCGCGGCTGACGTGGGACCCGAATCGGCCGGCGCGGCACAACATCCGCACGCGTCTCTCGGTCCTGTACGACGACGACGACGTGCTCATCGTCGACAAGCCCGCGGGGCTCCTCACGGTCCCGACGGCCGAGCGCGAACGCGACACCCTGCACGCGCGCGCGCTCGACTACCTCCAGCACAGATATCACCGACGGCCCTACGCCGGCATCGTGCATCGGCTCGACAAGGACACGTCGGGGGCTCTCGTTTTCGCGCGCCATCGCGAGGCGCTTCACGCGCTGCAGGCCCTCTTCCGGGTCCACGACATCGAGCGAGAGTACCTCGCTCTGGTCGCCGGGGAGCCGCCCGACTCCGGGACTCTCGACGCGGATCTCGTGCGCGATGCGGGGCTCGGCCGGAGAGGCGTGGCCCGGAAGGGAGAGCCCGGCCGGCGTGCGGTCACCCGGTACCGCGTGGTCGAACGGCTGCGGGGCGCGGCGCTGGTGTCCGTGCATCTCGAGACCGGACGCACGCACCAGATCCGGGTGCACTTTCTCTCGACGGGCCATCCGGTGCTGGGCGATCGCGTCTATCGGACCGGCCAGGCGGCCCCGGGTCCCGAAGCGCCCCGCCAGATGCTGCACGCGAGACGGCTCGGGTTCCGGCATCCGACCACCGGGGCAACGGTCGTTGTCGACGCGGCCGTGCCCGAGGATTTCGAGCGCGTGCTCGCGGCCTTACGGGAACGCGGGAAACCCCGGCCGAAGGCGCAAACGCGGCACCAGCCCCAGCCCGCGCAAACGGCGCCCCGCGGACCAGCCGGGCCGGCGGCGCCCCCGGGACCGCGGCCTCGACCCGCGGTCGATCGGGCGACCTTCGACGGGGCTCCCGCGCGGCGCCCCGGGTCGCGCCCGCGGGAACTTGCCACGGAGGCCGGACGCCCTGGCCGCCCCCTCGTTCGCGAGGGTCGAAATCCCCCGCGTGTACGCGGCAACGAGCGGCCGAAAAAAGAAAGCCGGCCGGAAAAAGAAGACCGTCCCAAAAAAGAAAAGCCCCGCCGGAGCGGGGCCTTTCGAGAGACTCGGAAACCTACGCGAGGACGATGACGACCACGCGGCGGTTCTTCGAGCGGCCGCCCTTGCTCTTGTTCGGAGCCACCGGCTCATCTTCGCCGTAGGAGATCGTGGACATCCGGTTCAACGCGATGCCCTGCTTGTTCAGGAAGCGGCGAACCGCCTCCGCCCGCTCTTCGCCGAGCCGGTAGTTCAGGCTGGGCGACCCATTCGAGTCCGTGTGGCCCTGGACTTCCAGGTACACGTTCTTGTTCTCCGACTTCAGCTTCTCCGCAAATTCCTTCAGCCGCTTCTCGGCTTCCTTGGAAAGAGCCCACTTACTCGACGGGAACTTCACCGCGTCGTCGGAGAGCACCAGCGAATAGACGAACTTGCCTTCGGCTAGCTTGCCCGCCGCCTGAGCCCGCTCGAGAGCGTCGCGCGTCGACTTGTCGAGCTCGGAGATGCGGGTGTCATGGTCCCGGATCTTGCTCTGCGCGGTCTCGACCTGGGACTCGACCTCGTTGATCCGCTTCTCCGACGCGGCGCTGCTTTTGGAAACCTCTTCGCCGACGTACCGCTTTGTCGCGCAGCCGCCGAGCCCGAAGGTGCCTAGAAGAAGCGCCCCGCCCACGATCCAGACATTCGTTCTCTTTCCCATGGAAAATCCTCCTTCCAAAAGGGTTAACCTGCCGGCGAGGGGACCGTTCCGCGGTACCCCCGCCTCGTCCTGACGACCCATTTACCGGGTTTGGTCACGGACACCACCACCACTCTGTATTTTAACTCTCCCTGGCCCGAAGGCGCGAATCCGAGGAGGTACTGTTTACGGACCTCCGAGTTGATCTTCGCGGCGATGGGTCTCAAGTCCTCCTCTCCGCTCGCCAGAAACAGCTGACCGCCGCTCGTGTAGGCGAGGAGTTTCAGGTTGTCGAGAGCCAGATCCTTACGCTCCGCGTCCGTCAGCCGGTCAAAAGCGGCATTCTTCATGCCGATGGCATAGACCGGTATCGAGACCTGCTGCAGGATCGTTGCCATCTCGTCCCCGGTGAGCTTGCTCGCGTTGTCGACCCCGTCCGTGAAAAGCAGAATGGCTCGCTTCCCGTTTTTCCCGGCGAGCATGCGTGACGGGGTCGCCGCGACCGCGTCGAAAAGCGCGGTGCGGCCTCCTGCCTCGAGTTTGTTCAGGGCCGTGACGATCCGGGAAGGGTTCGGCGAAAACTCCGAGATCACCGAGACTTCATCCTCCGCGAAGGCGAACAGTGCGTAATCGTCACCCGGCCGGCGCCCATCCAGGATGTGACGGATCGCTATCTTGGCCGCTTCGAGTTTTTTCGCGAGCTTCATGCTCCCGGAAGTGTCCACGAGAAACGCGAAGGATGCGGGGGCCTCGTCGTCTCGCTCGAACGTGTCGAGAACCACGTTGACGCCCCCCGCATTGACACGGAAGTCTCCCTTCGCAAGCCCGTCGACGAACCGTCCTTTCCGGTCGAAGACGAGCACCGGGAGAAGGACGTATTCGCTCCCCGCGCTCTCCGTGTAGGACGGCAGCGGCGTCTCTCTCGGGGTCGGAGCGGCGGAGGCGCCCGCCGCAGGAGGGGGAGCGGGCGTCGCCGCCCTTGCCGGCGCCGGCGTCGGTGTCTGAGCCAGGGCCGGTTGGGCAAGAACTCCCGCAGCCCGGAGCAGAGCTGACGCGGCGAAGACGAGGCAAAGGCGTCGCATCTCTTTGTGGAAAGGATACTTCCTGCCGGATAATTCCGAAATGGCTGATCGTGAAATCTCCGTCGTCCTCGTGCGGACACACACACCCGGAAACCTCGGTTCGGCAGCGCGCGCCTGCAAGAATTTCGGCGTCCGCCGCCTGATCCTGGTCGAGCCGGCGGCGCTTCCGGACGAGGATTCGCTGCGGCTCGCTTCGGGCGCGGACGACATGCTCGAGTCGATCGAGCGTGTGCCGGACGTGCTCGAAGCCGTCGCGGACTTCGACGCGGTGATCGCGACCTCGTCGCTGCGCGGACGCGAAGAGCAGCGCGCGCTCGAGCTGGCGGACCTTCCCGGGTTTCTGGGCGAGCTCGGCCCGGCAGCGCGCGTCGTCTTCGTGTTCGGCCCCGAGCGCAGCGGCCTCACGGAAGAGGAGCGTTCGCGCGCTTCGGCGTCTCTCCGGCTCCCCTCCCGTCCCGATTTCCCCACCCTGAACGTCTCCCATGCCCTCGCCGCCGTTCTCGCGGTCGCCCGGATGGCCGAGACCGAATCGATCACGCCGGATGCCGAGGCGGAGGAATGGGCGACGGCGAGAGAGGTGGAGGGCGCCCTCGAGCACTGGGACCGCGCGCTCGAAGCCACGGGGTTCTATGACACGGGACACCGCGACCGCTCGCTGCGCGCCTGGCGGAAGATCGTCGCCGGCCGCCCGCTCACGACACGCGAGGCCGCAATCCTGCGCGGGGTGGCGAACCGGGTGATGGTCTCGCTGCGCCGAGCGCACGCGGACGGGACTTAGTTCGCTCCTCGCCGAGAGCTAGCAGGCTGCTGAAAAAAGCCTGGGTGTCGTGTCCAGGCTTTTGCATTCGACTTCGAGGGCTCTTTCTCATCGACTCGACATGTCGGCACTCCAGGGCCGCGGTCCTACAGACGCGAGCAAAAGCCTGTCCACCCTTCGGGTTGCGGCGGCTCGCAACGCCATCCCGCATCCTTTTTCAGCAGCCTGCTAGATCAGCTCGGCTCCGGAAAAGAAAAACGCGATTTCCTTTTCCGCATTCTCCGGCGAATCGCTGCCGTGGATGGCGTTGCGCTCGATGTCGGTCCCGTAGAGCTTGCGGACCGTTCCCGCCTCCGCCTTCTTCGAATCGGTCGCTCCCATGGTGGCGCGCAGGTGCGGGACCGCGTCCGCCCGTTCGAGAGCGGCGACGACGACGGGGCCCTCGGTCATGAATTTAACCAGCCCCTCGAAGAACGGCCTTTCGCGGTGGACGGCGTAAAACGCCCGCGCCTGGTCGGGAGCGAGACGGATCTTCTTCAACCCGGCGAGCCGGAACCCCTCTTTCTCGAGATGTGCCAGGATCGCTCCCGCGTTCCCGGCGGCAACCGAGTCGGGCTTCAGGATGGTCAGTGTTCTCTGCGTCAACGGTGATCCTTTTCTGTCGCGCGGCCTGGCGACGTCGTTCGAATGAAGTTCAGAATTCCCGGACGTCGGCCGGGAGCTTGTCTTCGGTGGCGACACCCACGCGGGCGAGCGCCGAAAGCAGCTCGCGGGGACGCTGGGTCCCGATCAGGAGCGTCGTCCCGTTCGTGCGGACGACGAGAACTCCGCGATCTCCGCGAACGTTCAAGGCGCGGCGACGCCCCAACCCGCGGATGCCCCAGCCACCGTAGTCGCGGATCGGCCGGTAGGCAACGGCCTCCGCTCGGGCGATCTCGGAAATTGGAATGCGCGTCGTGCTCAGAAAGCCGAACCGGACCGTGACCGCATCGGGCGCGACGGTCGTCTTCATCTGCAGCGTGGCGAGGGAGAGCGCGATCAGGACGAGCAGCGCGGCAACGGCATAGAGCCAGGGCCCGAAGCCCTGCACCTCGTCGTAGAGGCTCGCACCGTTCATCGCCCGAGAAGCTCTTTCATACGGCTGCCGAGGTCCGCCGGAGAACGCACGACCGCGACTCCTGCGCCCTCGAGCGCCTTGACCTTGTCAGCGGCGGTCCCGCGCCCACCGGCGATGATCGCGCCCGCGTGTCCCATCCGGCGTCCGGGCGGGGCCGTCTGCCCGGCGATGAACGCCACGACGGGCTTCTTAAAATTCCCCGCGATCCAGCATGCCGCCTCTTCTTCCGCGGACCCGCCGATCTCTCCGATTAAGATCACCGCCTCGGTCCCGTCGTCCTCGCGGAACGCAGCCAGGCAGTCGATGAAGCTCGTGCCGTTGACGGGATCGCCTCCGATCCCGATCACCGTGGACTGGCCGAGCCCGAGATGCGTCAGCTGGTCGACGGCCTCGTAGGTCAGGGTTCCCGACCGCGAGATGACGCCGACCTCTCCGGGCCTGTGGATCCGGCCAGGCATGATGCCGATCTTGCACTTGTCGCCCGGAGTGATGATCCCGGGACAGTTCGGCCCGATCAGGCGCACGGGGGCGCCCTCTGCGGCGCTGCGAGCGAGCGCCGCCTTGACGCGCACCATGTCGTTCGTCGGGATCCCCTCCGTGATGCAGGCGATCACCGCCACCCCCGCGTCCGCCGCTTCGACGACCGCGTCGGCGGCGAACGGGGGCGGAACGAAGATCATCGACGCGTTCGCGCCGGTCTCACGGACTGCGTCGGTGACCGTGTCAAAGACCGGAATTCCCTCGTGCGCGGTGCCGCCCTTGCCCGGGGTCACGCCCGCGACGACCGCCGTCCCGTACTCGCGGCACGCGAGCGCGTGAAAGCTTCCTTCGCGCCCGGTCAGCCCCTGGACGAGGAGCCGGGTCTCTTTTCCCACCCAGATCATCGGACCGCCTCGACGACTTTCCTCGCGCCGTCGCCGAGCCCGTCGGCGGGCGTGATCTTCAGCCCCGAGTCGCGGAGGATCTGCCTGCCCAGGTCGACGTTGGTTCCCTCGAGTCGCACGACCACCGGAAGTGACAGCCCCATCTCGCGAACCGCCGCGACGACTCCGTTCGCGATGATGTCGCAGCGCATGATCCCTCCGAAGATGTTGATCAGGACGCCGCGGACGTTCTTGTCCGACAGGATGATCCGAAACGCGTTCTTGACCTGCTCTTCGTTTGCCCCGCCGCCTACGTCGAGGAAGTTCGCCGGCTCGCCCCCGGCGAGCTTCACGAGATCCATCGTGGCCATCGCGAGGCCGGCCCCATTCACCATGCAGCCGACGTTCCCGTCGAGCTTGATGTAGTTCAGCCCGAACTTCGACGCCTCGACCTCGAGCGG
>JBDTRB010000147.1:0-7919 GCA_039931865.1 Acidobacteriota bacterium
TGCGGCGCGGGATGCGAACAGCATCGCCTTCGTCGCGTCGCCTCCCAGCCGGCCCCGCGGCGCTCGCAACGCCACCTCACACCCTTTTTCCACGGGCTGCTAACCCTTCTTCTCTTCCACTTTCGCGAGCGACGGATCGTAGATCTTGATGAACGCCTCGCGCCGGAGGTGCTGGATGAATTCGCTGAAGCGCTTGTCGTAGAGGTTTTCGCCGATGCGCTTCTTCAGGTCTTCGCTCACGTCGGCAAAGGCCTTGTAACCGGCGGGTTTCCGGTCGATGACCCGGAAGAGATGGATCGACGCCGGGAGGAGCACCGGAGCGGGAAACTCCACGGGCTGGTCGGAGAACACCGCCGCGTCGAGCGCCGGAAGAAGCTCGCCCGAGGACACCGTCCCGAGATCGCCGCCGCGGTTCTTCGCGTTTCCTTCCGAGTACTCCTTCGCGAGGTCATCGAATTTCCCCCCGGAGGCCAGGCGGGCGCGGATCTCCTCCATGCGGTTGACGGCCCTCTCGCGTCCCGCAGGGTCCGAGGCGGTGAAGCGGAGCACGATCTCGAAAACGCGCGCCTGCGGAGGCACACGATAGAGCTTCTCCTTCTGGCGCTCGTACTCGGTCCGGAGCATGTCGTCGCTGACGTCCATCTTGCCGGTGACGTCGCGGCCGATGACCTTCTGGAGCGTGATCGTCTCCCGCATCTGCCGCCTGAGCTCGTCACGCGTCATGCTGGACGAAGCGAGCGCGGCGTCGAATTCCTGGTCGGTTGCCAGGTTGTACTGCCGCTTCACCCGCTCCACCGCTTCATCGACCTCGCCGTCCGTGGCGGAGACGGTCGGCCCGAGCTCCTTGGCGCGCTCGTCGATCAGCCGTTCCCGGATCATGTCGTCCAGAACGTCCTTCTTCAGTTGCACCTTGTCCGCCGGCGAATTCGGGGCGTTCTGGGCGGCCGTCAGCCGTTTGTCGTACTCGCTCTGGGTGATCAGCCGGTCATTGACGCGGGCGACGATTCTCTCGACGAGCTCCGCCGCGCGGGCAGGCATCGCAACGGAGAGTGAAAGCGCGAGAGAACCGGCGGCAAACAGGGACCGTGTCTTCATGCTCAGGGTCATAACACCGGAACTTTATCGGAATTTCCTGCACGGTCCGTCCACGGGGACAGGGAGACGGCAGACGGCCCCTCACCCCAACCTTCCATTGTTCAGCCGGACGCCGGGAAGAGGGAAGAAGCCGGGATCGTCCGTGGCTGGACGTTTCCAGCCCGGTCAGCCCGATTGTGCCAGGTGTGGACCGGTGATCTCGGCAAGCCAGCTCGTCATCGCAGGCAACAGCGACTCGCCCGCCGGCGAGGGCACCGTCAGCACTCGCGCGGGAGAGAGGCGGGCGCCGCGGGTCTGACGCACGAAGTCGGTCAGGCGCGCCGCGTCGATCGAGGCGTCCTCGGCGAACCGGAGATGTACCTGGCCGGCCTGGCGAGTCAAAGACGTCACTCCGATGCGCTCCGCGCGCGAGCGCAGGCGGGCGTACTCGACCAGCCGCCGCACCGCGGGAGGCGGCTCGCCGAACCGGTCGGCGATCTCTCGCGAGGTCTCGTCGAGCTCCCGGTCGTCCCTCGCGCGAGCAATCTTCTTGTAGATCATCATGCGCCAGTTCTCGTCGGCGACGTACGACGGCGGGATCGTCAGATCGAGGCCGAGTGAGAGCGTCACCTTCCGCTCGGGCACCGGCTCTTCGCCCTGGATCTCACGGATGGATTCCTCGAGCAGCGTGAGATACGTCTCGAAGCCGACCGACGCGATCTGCCCCGACTGTTCGCCTCCGAGGATGTTTCCGGAACCCCGGATCTCCAGGTCCTTGGCGGCGATGCGGAATCCCGCGCCGAGATCGCAGAACTCCTGGATCGACGCGAGGCGCCGCCGCGCCGTGTCCGAGAGCGCGGCCGTCTCGTGCACGAGGAGAAACGCGGACGCGGGCTTGTCGCTCCGTCCGACGCGGCCGCGCAGCTGATAGAGCTGCGCGAGCCCGTAGGCCTCCGCGCGGTCGATCAGGATCGTATTCGCGGACGGGATGTCGAGACCGTTTTCGATGATCGTGGTCGCGAGGAGCAGGTCCGCCTCGCGCGTCGTGAACTTCAACATCGCCTTCTCGAGCTCGTTCTCCCGCATCGCTCCGTGGGCGACCGCGATCCGGAGCTTCGGAAGCAGGGTCTCGAGCTCGTCGCGGACGCGGCCGATCGATTCCACCCGGTTGTGCACGAAGAAGACCTGCCCGCCGCGTTCGAGCTCCGCCTCGATGGCCTCACGGATCACCTCGGGCTTGCGCGGGACGACCTGGGTCTCGATCGCGAGGCGGTCGCGAGGCGGGGTCTCGATGATCGAAAGGTCGCGCAGGCCGGAGAGCGAGAGGTGGAGCGATCGCGGGATCGGCGTCGCGGACATCGCGAGCACGTCTATCGAGGTCTTCCACTCCTTCAGTCGCTCCTTCTGCGCAACCCCGAACCGCTGCTCTTCGTCCACGATCAGAAGACCGAGATCCCGGAAGGCGAGGTCCTTGCCCAGCATCCGGTGGGTCGCGATCAGAATGTCGACCGTGCCCTCGGCGACTTTCCTCACGATCTCCTTCTGCTCCTTCGGGCTGCGAAAGCGCGACAGCAGATCGATCGAGACCGGGAACGCGGCGAAGCGCCTCTTGAAAGTGCGGAAATGCTGGTCCGCCAGGATCGTCGTCGGGGCGAGGACGGCCACCTGCTTGCCGTCGAGCACGGCCTTGAACGCCGCCCGCATCGCGACCTCGGTCTTCCCGTACCCGACATCCCCGCAGAGGAGCCGGTCCATCGGCTTCGACGACTGCATGTCGCGCTTCACGTCCGCGATCGCCTGCGCCTGGTCGGGGGTCTCGACGTATTCGAACGCGTCCTCGAACTCCTTCTGCCACGGCGAGTCCTTGGAGAAAGCGAACCCGTCCGCGAGCGTGCGCCGCGCATAGAGCTTCAGGAGCTGGTCCGTCATGTCCCGCATCGCCTTCTTGACGGACGCCATGCGCCTGGCCCATCCGGCCCCGCCCAGCTTGTCGAGCGAGGGCTCGACGCCTTCGAGCCCCGAGTACTTCTGGACGAGGTCGAAGCGCTCCACGGGAAGCAGGAGCCGCTTCTCGTCGGCGTACCCGATCTCCATGAACTCGCGCTCCTCGCCTTCGACGGGCACCCGCTTCAAGCCCTGAAAGACGCCGATCCCGTAGTCGCGATGCACCACCGCGTCACCGAGCTTCAGGTCCCTCAGGTCGGAAAGGAACGCCTCAGAGGGCCGCCGGCGCGATGTCGAGACCGGCTTTTCCTCTCCGAAAATCTCGCTCTCGGAGTAAACGGAGACGCGCGGCTCGCGCATGCGGAAGCCGCCCGAGATGTCGGCCGGCACCGAAATCAGGACCCCGGCACTGCGCTCCGACGAAACGTGCAGGCCGTACTCGAGGGCAAAGCGCCGCAGCTTCTCGGCTCCTCCGGTCGGCCGCACCGCGACGAAGACCTCCTCGTTGTCGGCCAGGGCCCGCTCGATCTCCTCGGCGGCTTCCTTCGTTCGTCCGCCGTGACCGGAAATCGCCTCCGCCGGCAGTCGAAGGAGCGCGCCCCCGCCCGACAGACCGACCCGATCGAAGCGCACCGCCGCTTTCGCCAGCGCCGCACGGATGCGGTCCGCGGGGTGGGCGAGCTCTTCGGGAAGAAATGGGTCCCGGTCGGGATCCCGGTCGGCGGCGAGTCGTTCGGCAAAACCCGCGATCTCCTCTTCCACCGCGGCGGGCTCCAGCACGACGAGCGCGGCTCCCGCGGCGTGGTCCAGCCACCCCGACGGCATCGGCGACACCGCGGGAGCGAAGACGATCCGCTCGACTTCGGACGGGTAACGGCCCAGCCGCTCGGTCAACATTCCGCGTTCGTCCTCCGACTCCCTCGCGATCGCAAACGGCGGCAGCACCACCGACGGCAGCCGCTCGCGGGAACGCTGCGTGTCGGGGTCGAAGACGCGGATCGACGCGATGCGGTCGCCGTCGAGCTCCACGCGCACGGGCAGGTCGCGGTCGGGGGCGAACACGTCGAAGAGGCCGCCGCGCACAGCGAGGTCCCCGGTCTCGACGACGAGATCCGAGCGGCGATAACCGACGGAGGTGAGCCGCGCGACGAAACGGGGAAGAGAGATCTCCTCTCCCTCGCGCAGCGACATCACGAGCTCTCCGAAGACCTCGGGCGAAGGAAGGCGGGCGAAAAGGGACCGCGCCGGAAGGACGACGGCGCGCACGGACCCCGGGTCTCTCAGGGCGGAGAGAAGGCCGAACTCGTCACGGCGCGCCTTGAGCGACGGAGGGATGCGCTGGTAGGGCGTCAGCGTCAGGGCGGGCGCGTGGAAAACCCGCGGCACGCCGGAAGCGACGAGATCGTCTGTCAGCGATTCCGCGGCCTTTTCGTCGGGGACGACGATCGCCAGAGGCCGGTCGAGGTCGCGCGAAAGCGCCGAGAGAACGATGCCGGGCAGCGCACCCGCGGCGCCGGCGATGACCGGGCTCTCCCCGCGCGAGACGCGGGCGAGCAGGTCGGCATACGAAGGAAATCCCCGGACGAGATCCGCGAGCATCAGGGAGGAGATCCGAAACCTACGCGCGCTCGACGGGGCCGGCCGTTCGCGTCGAGAGCATCGGGGAGAGCTCGCGAAGGCGCTTGACCGCGGAAGTTGTCGACGCGATCGCGAAGTCGATTTCCGCGGCGGTCGTGAAGCGGCCGAGACCGAACCGGATCGACGCGTGCGCGAGATCGTCGGAGACGCCGACCGCGCGGAGGACGTGAGAGGGCTGAAGGGAGGCCGACGTGCACGCCGAGCCGGAGGAAACGGCGACGTCCTTCATCCCCATCAAGAGCGCCTCGCCCTCGACGCCCGCAAACGACAGATTGAGATTGCCGGGCAGACGTTCCTCGATGGAGTCCGGAGCGAGGCTGCCGTCTTCCGCGAGCGCGGGAAGGATCGAGCCGTTTACCGCGACGTCCGAAATCCCTCCGAGAATCCCGTCGCAGAGGCGCGCCCGCAGGAGCCGGATCCGGGCGGCTTCGGCGTCGCGTTCCGCGATGCCGATCTGCGCGGCCTTTCCGAGCGCCACGATTCCGGGCACGTTCAGAGTCCCCGAGCGAAGGCCGCGTTCCTGCCCGCCGCCGACGACCAGCGGAGAGAGCCGCACTCGCGGATTTCGTCCGCGCACGTAGAGCGCGCCCACGCCCTTCGGCGCGTAGATTTTGTGCCCTGAGACGGAAGCGAGGTCCACTTTCATGGCCTCGACGTCGAAAGGCACCTTCGTAAAGCCCTGGACCGCGTCCGTGTGGAAGAGGACGCCCCGGGCGCGGCACACCGCGCCGATCTCGGCGACCGGGTGGAGCGTTCCGATTTCGTTGTTGGCGAGCATCAGGCTGACGAGCACCGTCCGGTCGGTCAGGACTTCGTCGACCGCCTGAGCCGAGATCCGCCCCGTCCGGTCCGGCTCGAGGACGGTCAGCCGGAAGCCCTCTTTTTCCAGAGCCCGACAGACGTCGAGCACCGCGTGATGCTCCGTCGCGCCGGTCACGATGTGGTCCCCGTTCTGCCGGTACGCCCGCGCCACGCCGAAGATCGCCAGATTGTTCGACTCAGTCGCGCCGCTCGTGAAGAGGATGTCCTTGTCGGCGGCGTTCATGGCGGCGGCGACCTGGTGGCGCGCTTCATCGACGGCCGCCTCCGCCTCCCAACCGAACACGTGGCTGCGGGAGCCGGAGTTCCCGAATGCCGTCGTCAGGTACGGCAGCATGGCGTCGAGCACCCGCGGATCGACGGGCGTGGTCGCGTGATTGTCGAGGTAGATCGGAAGCTTCATACGGTGGAACGGCCGGTGCCGCCGGGAGAGCGTACCGTTTTACGTTCACGGGGGAAAACGCCTGCAGAGGCGCGGGTATTTCGGGCCGGGCGCAGGACGACCCTTCTCCCCCCTTCGCCCCCTCATCGAGGCATAATCCCGACAAGCGATGTCATCTCTTCCCCGGGTCGAGACGTCTTTCTCTTTCTCCTCGCCCCGGCCGAAGGTTCGTCTCGTCAACGCGTTCGCCCGTCCCTTCGAGAACGTCGTCGCGACCGCGCGGACGTGCTACTCCTCGAAGGGGATCGTCACGGAGGACCAGGCGTCGGCCCGTCCGGAGCGGCGCGACGCGCTCGCCCGGTCGATCTACGGCGCGGGGCACCACACGACCTTTCAACATGCGCACTTTCAGTTCGCGATGGAAAACGTATCGCGTCAGTTTCTCTGGAGCTTTCTGCACAGCCACCCGTTCTACAACTCCGAGCAGGTCTCCCAGCGCTACGTCGAAGTGAAGGCGGGCCAGTACGCAATCCCGCCCATGCTGCCCGCCGAGCGCGAGATCTTCGAGGGCGCCGCGCGGCGCCAGCAGGCTGCGTACGAGCGGCTCACCGAGATCCTGACTCCGGCCGCCGGAGAGCGCTACTTCGGCATTTTCCCGGGCCGCACCCGCGGCGACGGCCGCGCGCGTTTTGCCGGCGCGGTGCAGAAGAGGGCGCAGGAGATCGCGCGGTACGTCCTGCCGGTGGCGACCTTCGCGTACCTGTACCACACCGTGTCAGGAATTACGCTCTTCCGTTACTGGCGCCTGTGCGAATCCTCCGACGCGCCGACCGAGCAGCGCGAAGTCGTCGGACAGATGGTCGAGGAGGTGCTTCGCCACGACCCGCTCTACCGCGGCGTGCTCCAGGATCCGATCCCGCTCGAGGAGACACCCGAGTACGCGCTCTTTGCGGCGCAGCACGAGGCGGGCGGCGTTCGATCCGGCCGCGCTTTCCGCGAAGAGTTCGACCGCGAGCTCCTGGGCCGCGTCTCGCGCCTGGTCGACTGGAAGGCGAACAACGAAGAGGTGCTGGCGTCCGCGGTGCGTGAAGTGCTCGGGCTGCCGCGTGCGTCCCTTTCGGACGCGGACGCGATCGCGCTCGCGCTCGATCCCGCGAAGAACCCGCTGCTCGGCGAGACCCTCACCCTGACGACGCACGGCAAGCTGTCGCGCGCGCTCTTCCATCCGTCGTACACCTTCCGCAAGAAGCTGTCGCACACCGCCGACAGCCAGGATCAGCGCCACCGGATGACGCCGGCGTCGCGGCCGGCGCTTCCCGCATACCTGACGGAGGAGCCGGACTACGTTGTCCCGATGCTCGTTCCCGACGTCCCGGAGGCGGCGGACCTCTACCGCCGCACCATGGAGGAAACGTGGGAGTCGATCGGGCTCCTCCGATCTCGCGGCGTGCCCGACGAATACGCCGCGTACCTGCTCCCGAACGCCGTCGCGATTCGCTTCACGGAATCCGCCGACCTCTTGAACCTGCACCACAAATTTGCGATGCGGCTCTGTTACAACGCGCAGGAAGAAATCTGGCGAGCGTCTCTGGACGAGGCTTTGCAGATCCGCGAAGTGAACCCGCAGATCGGACCCTGGCTGCTCCCCCCCTGCACCCTCCGCCACCACGCGGGAGTCCGCCCGGTCTGCCCGGAAGGCGACCGCTTCTGCGGAGTCACGGTGTGGAAGCAATCGGCGGAGACGTACCAGCGCGCGCTCTAGCCGCGTTCGGTTAAGCGTTCCGCCTCGGACCGATCTGGTTCTCTCCCGGGGTCAACACGCACGGCTCTTTGCGTCTGCGCCGCCACCCAACCCTTCCCCGCGCGCCGAGAGGGAGGAAAGCGCCAACGTCGGGGCGATGGTGGCTGAGCTCGTCACGAGAGGAGTCTCCTGACCGAAGGGAAGGAGGAGCCTCTCGTGACGGGAGCCGCAGCGAACGGAGGGACGAGGCGAGCGGTCGAGCCGACAGGCGAGCGGTCGAGCCGACAGGCGAGCGGTCGAGCCGACAGGCGAGCGGTCGAG
>JBDTRB010000148.1:0-7848 GCA_039931865.1 Acidobacteriota bacterium
TTGAAGCCGTCCTTCCCGAGCAGACCCTGTTCGTAAAGCGCTTTCTGGCTCGCGAACTGGCGGTCGGCGTCTTTCAGCTTGAGCTCCGCGGAAGTCAGGCCCGCCTGCGTATCGGAGAGCGATTGCGCCTGGTTCACGTCGGGCTCGATCTCGGCGAGCATGTCCCCGGCCTTGACGACCGCGCCGTCGCGGACGCGAAGGGAAATGACGCGTCCGGACACCGCGGACTTGACGTCCACCTTTGTCTCGGGATCGACGACGCCGACCTCCCGGACGCTCACCTGGAGGTCCTCCGCCTGGACCTTCCCGAGCCGGAACGGGCTGCTCTGAGCCTTCGGATCGGCCTTGTCGCGCCCGCGGGCGGCGATGATGCCTGCCGCCGCGAGCAGAACGGCGATGGCGCCGGCCCACATAAACCGCTTTTTCTTCCTGGTCATGACTCCCTCTGCTTGGTTGAGTTTGCCGGGGCATCGTCAAATACGCAGCCCCCGGACGAATGTTCGCGGGCCGGCGCCCTTCTTTACGGCCGAAACAGGACTTCCGTCTCGCAGAAACGCGCCGCCCGGCATACCCGTTGCAGCCCGTCTTTCCGGAGGTGACTCGTGGCAACAGGCGACAAGTCGAGCTACACGGACAAGCAGAAGCGTCAGGCGGAGCATATTGAGGAAGGCTACGAGGACCTGGGTACGCCGAAGAAAGAGGCGAAGAGCCGGGCCTGGGCGACCGTGAACAAAGAGACCGGCGGCGGCAAGAAGAGCGGCTCGGGCCGCGCGAAGGAGACCGACGCGATCTCCTCGATGAAGGGCGGCCGCAAGGGCGGCAAGGCGACGGCGAAGACCCGCAAGTCCCCGATCCGCCGGAAAAAGTCGACGGCCGCGAAGAGCTCATCGAGCGGCAGGAAGACGACCACCCGGAAGTCCCCGCGCGGCAAGAAGAAATAGCAGGCCACCCTCTCTCCCTTCCGCTCCCTCCGCTCCCTCTCCCCGCGCTCGGGGAGAGGGTCGGGGTGAGGGGGCCCGCAGGGAGTCGGAGCGTTCGAGCCGCAACCGTGATTCATCCGAACGCGCGATACGGTGGATACGGTTGATAGGGTTGATCCGATGGTCCGGCAGAATCGTCCGTCCCCCCGAGCCGAACGACTCCTCGACGAGCTGCGCTCCCACATCCCCGGCGACGCGCGGGAGTCCGACTCGCTCGAGCGAATCCGCGAGTTCGTCGCCACCTCGGCCGATCCCTTCGCACGCGACAACGCCGCGGGTCATGTCACCGGCAGCGCGATCGTTGCCCGGCCGGACGGCTCTGCGTTCCTCCTGATCCATCACCGCAAGCTCGACCGCTGGTTGCAGCCCGGTGGCCACTCCGACCCGGAAGACGCGACCGTTCTCGAGACGGCCCTTCGCGAGGTTCGCGAGGAGACGGGCGCGCAGGACCTGGTCCCGGCCAACGGCGGGCGCGCGCTCGACGTCGACGTCCATCCGATTCCGGCGCGCGGCTCCGAGCCCGCGCACTTTCATTTCGACGTGCGCTATCTGGTGATCCTCCAGGGAGACGCGGGCGCGGGCGAGCCGGCGGAAGTGAGCGGGCTCGCCTGGTTCACGCCGGGCGAGGCGTTGAAGGCCGGAGTGGACGCGTCGCTCGTCTCCAGTCTGCGCAAGGCCGCCGCGATTCTCGGCTGTTGCGGGAGAGGAGAGGACCGAGGGACCCCCTCTCCCGGCGGGAGAGGGATGGGGTGAGGGGCGGCGCCCCGTCCCTCTAGCCGATCAATTCCACTTCGCTGCGCCTCGCCCCCCTCAGTTGCGGGTGGAGAGGGGAGGAGCGCCAACGGGAGGAGCGCCAACCCCCCTCTCCCGGCGGGAGAGGGCTGGGTGAGGGGCCGCGCCCCGTCGCTTGTGCCGATCAACCACCTCGCTGCGCCTCGCCCCCTCACCCCTCCTCTCCCCCCGCTGTCGCGGGTGGAGAGGGGAGGAGCGAGCCGGCTCGCGTCCTCAGTGTGGCGGTGAGAGGAGTCCGGCGGGACGCGAGCCGGGACCGCCTCTGCTGGTCTTCGCCTCACCCATACCACTCCGCCTCCAGCATCAGACGCAGCCACTCCCCCTGGTCCGCCGCGAGGATGTGCTCGCAGAGCCCCAGGTCCGAAAACACATCCTCCGCGGGCGCTTGCGCCCGAAGCCGGTCCGCGACTCTCGACAGCGAATGAAACCGCGCCAGGGACCGCGTCCGGTTCCGGCCGAATTCGTTCGCGGTGCGCCAGGTCCGGACCGCTGCCCACCCGCCCGGCAGCCCGAGAGAAAGCGCGAGCGCCAGCGCGCCGAGTCCCTCGACGCCCTGCGGGAAGCGCGACTCTGCGGGCGCCGCGCTCTCGCTCGTCTTAGCCGTCACCGCCGTCACCGTCGCCGATTCCCCGCGGTGCGAGTGCGAGACGCGGTGGGCCCACGCGTGCAGCGCCACGCAGAGGACGCTGACGAAGAAGACGCCCGGCAGAAGCGCTGGGCTCTGATACCACCGCCGCTTGCGCCGCCCGGTCGCCGAAAAATACGCGATCTGCGCGGCCAGCCGCTGGCGGCGGTAATACGCGAGGATCTCGAGTCTCAGCGCGTCCGGGATGCTCCCGCACGCGGCGCCGGACGGAAGGGTCGGAACGTTCTCGTCCGCCGCGACCGACGCGAGATCTTCTTCCTGCAGGGCCTCGATGCGCTCGATCTCGCGAAGAAAGCGATCGCGGGGTCCTGGCGCCGCGGCCGCGCCCTCGCACCAGAAGTCCGGGTTGACGAGAAATCGAAACTTCGCAAGGCGCAGCTGCTCGGCCTGGAAGCGCCGCAGGAGCCAGTCGCCGTGCCAGCCTCGAAGAATTCCGGTGAACACGAGGATCGTCGCGAGAACCGCGAGCGCCGCTTCCGCGAGGATTCCCGGTGGACCGAACAGCAACGGCATCGCGATGTTGACGGCCGCGAGAACGAGCGAGAAGCCGCCCAGCACGGC
Source organism: Acidobacteriota bacterium (assembly GCA_039931865.1). GTDB lineage: Bacteria > Acidobacteriota > Thermoanaerobaculia > UBA5066 > Gp7-AA6 > JALYUA01. The sequence goes on from JBDTRB010000148.1 coordinate 2,980, forward strand.
CGCGCCCCCCGTGACGCGCCGGTGCCATCGCTGGCTTTCGATCGCCTCGCGGTCCGCGTGGCGGAACGGTTTCGTCAGGTGGTCGCGGCACAGCCGCAGGAACTCCCCGAGCGGCCCGGGGTCGGCGAGGTCCGTCTGCGCGTCGTGCAGCTCGTCCTGCGGACGGCTCACGGCGTCTCGATCCGATAGCCGAGCGCGAGGATCGTCTTGATCGTCTCGATCGCGGTGCGCCGGTCGTATTCCTTCTCGGAGTCCGACAACTTCTCGTACGGCACGAGGCTCGGGTGCTCCTTCTTCGCGTCGTCGCGGCGCGGCCCGTACTTCCATCCGTCGCTCATGCGCTGCCGGGCCCAGTTCTCATGCGTGTTCTTCGCGAGAAGCTCGGTCAAGTCCGAGATCCCCGCGGGAAGCGGGACCGACGAAGTGTCCCGGGGAGCGGGCCGGTAATCCAAAACGAGCCTCCTCTCGAATCGTGCGAGCTATCTGGGCAGTCGAAAACGAAATCCGTTCGGCGCCTGGATCTCGATCCCGCGCGGGCCGTACTTGCGCCGGGCCCCCGGTGCGTTCACGGGCGCCGGCGCGACGTCGAACGCGAATTTCACGGGACGGCTCTCGCGGCCGGCGCGATCGATCAGCACCGCCTGCAGGACCACGTGCTGCGGCACCGAGGTCTGAAGGAAGAACCCGACGGACCCTTCCTTCTGGCCGACGGAGCGCAACGGAAAAGAGACCGGCGGAAAGTTCGCGGCCTGGACGACGTCGAAACGGGCGGCGGCGAGATCCGCCTTGCTGGTCTTGAAGAGGATCACCCCCTGCGCGGGCTGGTTGTTCGCGAAGATCTGCGACGGGAACTGGAGCGAGACGATCTGCGGCGCGGATGAACGGAACAGCCCGAACACGACGAGCAGCCCGAGGAGGATCGCGGCTCCGGCGAGCAGATGCGCGGGCCGGAGTTTTCCCGCGGGAGCGGCCGGGGACGCGGCGGCGCCGGAAGGTCTTGCGTGCGGCGAAGTGGGGCGGGAGGGCGGCGGCGGAGGGGGGATGCGCGGCGGCGGGATCGCGGGAGCCTCCGCGGGATTCGGCACGACGACGCCGCCGGTCGAGCGGCTCGGCCGCGCGAGAAGCGAGCGGATCGTCTGCGCGAGGCGGTCGATGTGCGGTTCGAGGGGACGCGAGAGCGCATCCATCCAGTGCGGCGTGCTGATGAAGTACTCGAGGGTTTTCCCGAGCGGCACGTCCTCGATCCGCAGCGGGATGATCGTGACGCCCTTCGCGACCGCGCGCTCGACCTCGCGCTTGATCTGCTTCGAGGAGTTCGCGCTGGCGGAGAACACGAGCACCATCGCCTTGCACTCGGTGATCGCGTCGATGAGAGCAGCGCCCCAGTCGAGGCCGGGCAGGATGTCGCGCGGAGCGATCCAGCAACGCAGGCCCCGGGCCTCGAGACCCGCGCAGACGGCGTCCGCGACGGGCTTGTCGCTCGTCGCGTAACTGATGAAAACGTCGTGCGCCATCGATGCCGCCCCGCCGCGCGCGCCGCCCGGCCGCACGCTTCTGCGCCCGGATCTTACAGCCGGACAGCCGTTTACGCCGCGTCGATCCCGGGACGGCGGCAGGCGAGAGCGCGTGACCATAAACCCATTAAGTATCAACGATTTAAGGATCTTTCCTCGCCTGTCCTCACCATGGATCGGACACGGCTTGTCACCTTGATTTACGCCTTTATTGCGCCTATCTTCCTTTTCCGGCTCTCCGCCGGAGAAAGGTGCGGCGGCATGAGCGCCTCGCGAATCGCCCTCGAGCAGCTCCTTCGGGCAGGCGCGCTGACGACGGCAAAGCGCGGCTCGCTCTTGACCGGCACCTCGGCCCGGCTGACCCGCGCCTCGGAGCTCGCCCCTCCCGCGCGTTCGGCCGCTCCGGTTGCCGGGTCCGCCGCGAACGCGCACGCCCCGATCGAGCGGCTCTTAGGAGGCCTTCCGAAAGGGAAGCTCGTCGAGCTCGTCGGCCGCCGCTCCTCCGGCCGCCACTCGCTCGCGCTTGCGGCGCTCGCCTCCGCAACTTCCGCGGGAGAGCCATCCGCGCTCGTCGATCTCGGCGATCACCTGGATCCGGAAGCGGCCGAGCGCGCGGGGATCGACCTCGCACATCTCCTGTGGGTCCGCCCGACGCGGCTGAAGTCCGCGCTCGCTTGCGCGGAGATGCTTCTCTCGGCGGGATTCCCGCTCGTCGTCGCCGACCTCGGCCTCTCGCCTCGCGGCGCGCGGTACCTGCCCGACGCCTCCTGGGTGCGCCTCGCCCGCGCCGCCCAGGCCCAGGGGGCATGCCTGCTCGTCGTGACGCCGTGGCGGATGACGGGGATCGCGGCGGAAGCGGTCCTCGGCACGAACGTCGCGCGCCCCTCGTGGCTCGGGTCCGGGAAGTCGCCGCGCCTTCTCGAGGGGATCTCGTCCCGCGTCTCTCTCGACAAGTTCGGGCGCGAGACTCCCGGCACATCCGTCCCGCTCTCGCTTCGCGTCGGGCAGGCGCCGCCCCCGGATTCGCGCGGCGCGCTTTCGCTTTCGCTTTCCCTTACGTCTGCCCCGGAGCCCGCGTCTTCGCTCTCTCCCGTGCCACCCGACTCTCCCCGCGCGCCGGGGGAGAGGGCCGGGGCGAGGGGCGGCACAGGAAACCCGGACCGCGCCGTCTCCGCCCTCCTCGTCCCGATCCGCGACTCGGCATGACCCGTCCCCGCGCCCGCATCGCCTGCCTCGATGTCCCTCTCTTCTCCCTCGCGGCGAGACTGCGCAGCGAGCCGGAGCTGAAGGGGGAGCCGGTCGCGATCTTCGAAGGCAACGGGAACGCGGCGCGCGTGATTGCGGCGTCCCGTCCGGCGCGCCGCGCGGGGATCCGCCAGGGGATGACGCTCCCGCAGTCCCGCGCGATCGTCCCGAAGTTAGTCGCGCGCGGCCGCGACGCGGAAAGCGAGCGCGCGGCGCAGGAGGCGCTTCTCGAGATCGCCGACTCGTTCTCGCCTCGCGTCGAGGACGCGGGGGAGGGCTCGGTGTACCTCGACCTCGACGGTCTGCCCGGTCTCTCTTCGAAGGACGGCGTGCCCGCGGAACGCGCCGAGTCGCTCCTCGGCCAGCGCCTGATCGCCGCGGTCGAAGCCTCCGGTCTTCCGGCGCGCGTCGGGATCGCGGGCTCGAAGCTCGCGGCCCGCGTCGCGGCCTCGCTTCCCGATTCGCCGAAGGTCGTGCCGGAGGGAGACGAGGCGAAGTTCCTGGCTCCCCTGCCGCTCGACCGGCTCGCTCCCGCGATGGAGATCGGCGCACGACTGACGCAGTGGGGAATCGACTCGATCGGCGAGCTCGCGCGTCTGCCGGAGGGAGAAGTCGCCAGCCGCCTGGGCGAGCTCGGCCGCGAGCTCCACGCGACCGCGCGCGGGTTCGACCCGCGTCCGCTCGAGCCGCGCGTCCCCGCGCTCGTGCTGTCGGAGGGGATGGATCTCGAGTGGCCGCTCGTGACTCTCGAGCCGTTCCTCTTCGTCGGGCACGCGGCGCTCGAGCGTCTCGTCGCACGGCTGGAATCGCAGGCGCTGGCGTGCACGCGGCTCGAGGTGACGCTGAAGCTCGATCCCGAGGGCGTCGACGCGCGCGGGATCTCGCTGCCGGCGCCAACCCGCGATGTCAAGACGCTATTGACGCTCCTGCGGCTCGAGCTCGAAGCGAGGCCGCCCGGCGCCGCGGTCGCAGGGTTCTCGTTCTCCGCGCATCCGGACAAGCCGCGGCGCGCGCAGCTCTCGCTCTTTGGACCGGCCGCGCTGTCGCCGGACCGCCTCGCGACGACGATCGCGCGCCTCGCCTCGATGCTCGGCGCCGACCGCGTCGGATCTCCGCGCACGGTGGACGGCCACCGCCCCGAGCGGTACGCGCTCGCCTCCTACACGCCGCCGGCGCCCCCCGAGATCGCGCGCGCACCCAGGCGCGGCCGCGGACTTCTCGCGGTCCGAACGCTGCGCCCGCCGATCGAGATCGAAGTGATCACGAGCTCCGCGGCGGGAGAAAGCAGAGGCCTGGTGGGAGAGAGCAGAGGCGCGGCGGGAGAGAGCAGAGGCCTTCCCCCTCTCCCGGCGGGAGAGGGCAGGGGTGAGGGGCATCCCCCTCCTGGAAAAAGCAGGGGTGAGGGGCATCCCCCCCCCGGAAGAGGCGGGAGTGAGGTCCGCCTCCCGTGCCGCCTCCTCTCGATCAAATCGGCTCCGGGTTCTTCTCTGGACATCCAGGGGACGGTGCGCGTCGCCGCCGGCCCGTGGTCTCTCGAGGAAGGCTGGTGGTCGGACTCTCCGGCGGAGCGCGACTACTGGGACGTCGAGCTGTCCGACGGCGGCCTGTATCGAATCTTCCGCGACCGGCGGGGCGAGAGCTGGTTCGCGGACGGCCTCTATGACTGAGTCACACGTGCCCACGATTCCAATCCCAATAAGGAGCCTCGCCATGACCGGGTGGGAAGGACAGGTTCTCGCCATCGCATTCAAAGAACTGCTCGAAGCGGTCCGGACACTCGGACAGGGAGGGTTCGGCCATAACCGAACACTGCTCTCGAACGTGATCCGCGATCTCCTGACTGAAAACCCGAACCTGACGCGCGCGGAAGCGACGCTGAAGGCGCTCGAAGCGCTCGGCACGAAACAGTCAGCAGACTTTTTCATCGCACAGAAAATGCTCGCCGCGGTACAGAAGCGGAGCCTGCTCGAAAAGAGATCCGGTCCGTCCGGAACGCCGCTGACAGGACGCGGACCTTCTCTCTCCTCCCGCGCTCGGAGAGAAGGAGGGGTTGAGGGCGAACGCGGACTTTCTCCCTCTCCCCGCGCTCGGGGAGAGGGTTGGGGTGAGG
>JBDTRB010000149.1:0-7808 GCA_039931865.1 Acidobacteriota bacterium
GAAGGAGAACGGTAAAACGTCCCCACGATCGGAGACGTGATGACGTGCAGGCGGGGGTCCTCTTCGACCGGCGGCGCCGGCAAAGCCGCCTGCGGAGCCTGAAGCGCGGACGGCGCGGCGGGGGCGGACGCCCCGTTCGTTGCGGTCCGTATGCCCTCGATGCGGACGCGGAACCCGGCCTGCTCGATCTCGAGCGCCGCCAGGCCCCTCTCGGAGACGAGGTCGATCAGTTCCCGGATTTCCTTGAAAGAGAGCACGCTAGAGAAGTTCCTTTTCGAGGGCGAGACCGGCCTTGCGAAGCTCGAACCGGCCGCGCCCGGAGTTGCCGCCGCGGGACAGCAGAAGCAGCAGATAATACTCCGCCGTCACCCGGGAAAGAATGGCGGTCGAGCGATCGGTTTCGAGCACGATCTGCTGAATCAAGCCGGCTTCACTCGCCCCGCGCGCCTGGGACGTCTTCACGAAGGCTCCGAGCTCGGCGGCAATCGATTCGAAAGCGCCGCCGTCGGCCGGTCCGTACGAGTCGATCGGGATCCCGTCCACGCCGAGGAGCGAGACCGCCTGAGCTCCTTCCACACGTTCCGCGATGCGGCGAAGCGTGTCCTGGAAAATATTCATGGCTTCTTCCCGGCGTCGCCCACCGGGCGCGCCAATCAGCCGGCTTGTACCACGGAGAGCCACTGTTTTAAAGCGCGGACGCGGGCCAGACGGCGGTTGAGCGTCCGCTCGACGTCGGCAGGGACGGCGGCCCCCGCCGCCGGCAAGAGCCTGGCCTCGGCATCCCGGCGCAGGCGCTTCAATTCCGCGTCGAAAGGATTCGCGGAGGCAAGCTCGTCGTAGATGTCGAGAGCTTCCGCGTAGTGACCCTGAGCGAAATAAAGATCCGCGAGAGTCCGCCCGGCGAGGTCGCCGTTGCCGTCCCCTTCGGAGTCTGACACGGAGTCGGAGTCTTCCGCGCGAGGGAGGTTGCCTTCAGCCCCGCCCGCGCCGTCAGCGCCGTCGACACCGCCAGTGCTCTCCATTCCGTCCGGCTGCCCGTTTCCGGCAGCCGCGGCGGAGAGCACGTCCGCGATCCGGAAGGAGTGCGTGGTCACTTCGTCCGGGTGACGCGCCTCGACGGAGGACGGCCCGGCGAGCGAATGGAATTCCCCGCCGAACGCGGCGGGCGGAACGGAAGGCGTGAAGGGTTGCGCGGCCGGACCGAACCCAGCCTGCTCCTGCTCGCGAGAGGTCCAGGGCTCGGGCGGCGCCTCCGTCGCGGGCTCGCGGCTTTCCCTCGGGACGTCCGTCGTCTCCGAAGGCTCGGCGTCGGCGTTGCTCCAGGGGGACGCGAAGGAACCCGCGGACGAATCCTCGGAGAACGCCGGCTCCGGGGCGGGCTCGGGCGGCGGAGTGGCCGCCGGGGACATCCACGGAGAAGGCACGGCCGCGATCGCCGAAGGAGGCGGCGGTGCCGTCGCCGGCTGCAGGACGGAGGTCTGCGGGTGATCCGGCGTGTTGTCGCGCGACAGGACACCGACGTACGGCTCGGGCTCCCGCGCCGGCCTGCGCGCGGACGAGTCGTCGAGCTCGAAGGAGAGCGGCTTGATGGAGGAGCTCGACTCGCCGATCTCCGACGCGCGGGTCCGCGGCTGCGCGTCGAACCGCAGCTCGCGCGACGTGCGGATCGGGCCGATGGGCTTCGGTTCGAAGAACGTCGGGGGGGGCGGCAGGGGCTCCGTGACCCGCACCGGGGGCGGCGGAGGAGCAAGCTCCGCCTGCAGCCGCTCGATGATCTCGTCCACCGTGCGGTCTCCGGAGAGAGCGCGGTAGAGCTTGTACTTCTTGATCGCCTCGACACCCTCGCCCCGGGACATGTAGATGTCCGCCAGGGACTTCGCCGAGACGAGGTTGCCGGGGTCGCTTGCCAGGACCCTGTTGAAGGTCACGATGGACTCTGTGATCTGCCCCGCCTCGAGGTACGCGCGGCCGAGGGCGACCTGGGCCGACAGGTAGTTCGGATGGGCAAGGAGCCCCTTCTGCAGCGCCGAGAGCGCCTCGGCCAGGAGCCCGCTCTTTCGATACTCCTCGGCGAGCGTCACGAACAGCCTCGAGCTCGGGTCGAGCTCGAGGCGCCGTTTCAGGTCCCGTATCCGGGCGTCGCCGGTGAGCTCAGCCACAGGGAGGCGAAGCGAGGCCGCCCCCCCTGCGGAGGGCGGCTGGCTTCCCTGTGAAGCGAAGGCGCGGAGTCACGTTCTTCGAGGTTACCGATTGCCCTGGGAGGCGACACCCGCGGCCGCCGCGACGCAGGCCTGCTGGTACAGGAAGGCGCCCGTCGCCGTGGCGGTACAACCCGTGACGTTCGAGGTCAGCACGACGTTCACCGCGGCGCCCGAGGTGATCAGCGTCCCGACCGGCGTGCCCGCCGGGCACGTCGGAGCGGCGGTTCCAGGGTCCGGAACGATGGCGGAGATCACGTTGTCGGAGAGGACGGTGAAGGACGCCCCGCGGCCTCCGATCGAGACGCTGATGATCCGGCCGCTTCCGGTGCTTCCGCTGCCGGCGAAGTTGCCGCCGGTGATGGTGATCACCGAGTTCGCGGTTCCCGCACCGGGGTTCACGCCCGTGATGATCGGGCCGGTCTGCTGGACGAGGTATCGGAAGATCGAGCCGCTCACGGTCTCGCCCGTGTTGATGTTGGTCACCGTGACGGGACCGGAGAGGTCCGTACAGGTGGACAGCGCGGGGTTGCCCGGCAGCACGAGGATCTCGGTCGAGGACACGGAGATGACCGTGGCCGTGATACCGGCCAGGCTGACCGCGACGGGGCTCTCGAACCCCTGCCCGAAGATCGTGACCTGCTGGAACGGACTGTCCACGCGCTGCTCATTGGCGCCGACGGACGTGATCGCGATGGGAGTCGTGTACCGGTAGCCACCCGCGAGCACGCCGTCCGTCCCCGACGTCACCTCGTGCACTCGAACGTCGACCGGCGTCCCGACGACCACGGGTCCGCCGGCGATGACCGGCGGAGTCAGAACGATGATCTGGTTGTACGAGATCGAGAGCACCTGAGCTTCGACCGGGCCGAAGAAGACCTGGAGCGGTGAGGAGAACCCGGAGCCCACGATCGTCACGCGGGTGTTGCCCGATTTCGAGCCGGTCGCCGGGAGGATCGCGGTGATCGATGGCGTGTTGCCGGCCGCCGTGCCGAACGCAAAGCAGTTCGGGATCGTCAGGGTGAAGGGGGATGACGTGTTGGTCCCGAGGACGAGGGTCATCGTCACCGGCACCGACGGCGAGATCGCCTCCGGGAATGCCGGGGTGCGGACCGTGACCGATGTCGCGGTGACGTCCGTGACCAGCGCTTCGCGGGTCACTCCCGCCGCCGTGAACGTCACACGGGTCGTCGCCGGACTGCCGAAGAAGCGGCCGCCGTTCAAGGTCACGGTGTCGCCGCCCGTGTTCGACGCGAAGCTCGGCGAGCACGAGGAGAAGAAGGGCGCGGCCTGGGATGACGGCTGGAACGAGATCGGGATCGTGGAGCTCCCCGTCTGTCCGCTGACCGTGGCGCTCGCGCGCACGTTCGCGATGCCGGCGGAGACAGAGCAGATCGCGGTCACCGAGGCGCTGTTCTGAGTCGTCACCGAGACGACCGCCTCGCCGTTCTGCTGGAACACGCCGAAGTCCGTCGAGAACGCGACGCCGGTGCCGTCCGGCACATTCGCGCCGTTCAAGGACACGATCGCCTGGACGAGCGAGCACGTTCCGGCGGTCGGGTTCGGATTGCTGGTGAAGAGACGGATCTGGAGGGGTGACGCGCCGGGGGTGACGCGCGGGTTCCCGCCGCCGCCGTTTGGCGGGGTGGGGGCCGGCGCATCCGCCGAGCACGCGAGGGTGAACGCGACGAGCGCGATCCCGAGTAGTCCGATGGCATTGCGGCGCATGTCGTGCCTCCCCTTCATCGGACGGACCTGGAAAGCGGGAGCGCACCGGCGAACCGGAACAGCAGGATCCCGCTCGCTGTCTCGCTCTGCACCCGTTGGCCGGAAACGGTGTGGCCGAAGAAGGTGAGATCGAACGTCATCTGGATTTCGTTGTTGTGAGTCTCCCGATCTAGACCGCCGTTGAACGGCAGAAGCTGGTCGAACGGAGAGAGCTGAATGTCGGAGCTCGCCAGGACGGGGAAATTCGAAAGCGTGGCGGTCTGACCGGAGGGAACGACGACGCCCACGCCAAACGTCTTGTCAGCCGGCACCAGCGTGCCTCCATCGGTCCGCCGGTAATGGACCCGGTAGCTCTCCAGCTGGACGTCCGCAAAGTGCTGCGGGTCCGACTGCCGCGGGTTCTTCAGGTGGCTCTCCAGGGTGATCGTCTGGATCTGGATCGGAGCGACCTGGCCCACGTTGACGAACCCGGGCTGGAGCACGATGTTCGTCGTGATGAAGACGGGCGATTCCGTCTCGCCCTGTTTATTGGTGCACGCGCCCGAAAAGAGCGCGCCCAGGACGATGACTGAAACGCAGAGAACTTTCTTCATATCGTTCGACCTCTCTAGGACCGGAGAATCCGGGGCGTAATGAAGATCAGCAACTCGTCATGCTTCTCGGTGCGGGTCTTGTTCTGGAAGAGATTCCCGAGGATGGGGATCTTCCAGAGGCCGGGGATCATGTTGGTCTGGTCCTGGTCGTTGATCTGGAATATGCCGCCGATGACGGTCGTGCCGCCGTCGCGGACGAGGATCTGTCCCTTGTACTCGCGGATGGTGAGAGGGACGTTGGTGCCGAGCGCGAGGTTCAATGCGACCGCGGGCTCGCGCTTGGAAACCTGAACGTCGAGAAGGACCGTCCCCTCGTTGGTGATCTGGGGAGTGACCGTCAGCCGCAGCGTCGCGTCGATGTAGATGACGGTCGTCGTGTTGTTGACGTTGGTCTGCACCGGGATCTGCACGCCCGACTGGATCGAGGCGGCGGTATTCGTGAGAGCGGCGACCTTCGGCGAAGAGATGATCTTGAGAAGCCCCTGGTTTTCCGCCGCGGTCAGCGCGAGATCGAGGCTGAACGTGTCGAGGATGTTGCCGAGCCGGATCGAAGCGACCGTCGGCCCGGTGCCCAGCCCGACGCGCCCGGTCCCGACCACGTTGTTCGGAAACACCAGGTTTGTCGTGTTGCCGTGAGCGACGTCCGCGTTGCCGTTGACGCCCCAGTTGATTCCGAGGCTGCGGCCGAGAGACTTCGTCGTCTCGACGATCCGGGACTCGATCATGACCTGCGGCGTCGCGGTGTCCAGCTGGTCGATCAGCTGAAGGACGGCGGAGAGGTAGGTCGGGATCTCCCGGATGATCAGCGTGTTCGTCCGCGCGTCGATCACGATGTCGCCGCGCTTCGACATGACGCTCTTGATCGTGTTCGAGATCTCGCTGGCGCGAGCGTAGGAGAGCTTTTTGATCAGCGTGCGGGTCGGCTCCGCCGCCTGGCGGGCTTCGGCGAGACGGGCGCGGTCTGACTGCTCCGCCTGGAGCTTCGCGGTCGTCGCGATCCGCATGATGTTGTTCTCGAGCACGTAGCCGAGACCGTTCTGCTTGAGGATGAGGTCGAGCGCCTGGTCCCAGGGCACGTCTTCGAGCTGCACGGTCACCGTGCCGCGGACCTCGGGGTCGACGACGATGTTTAACTGCGTCAGCTGGGAGATCGTCCGGAAGACGTCCTTGATATCCGCGTCCTTCAGGTCGAGTGAGATCGGCTCGCCCGTGAACTGCGTCTGGGCTTCGGTGATCGTCTTCGGCTGGAATGCGGCGTTCTGCGCGGGAGATCCGGCTCCCGCCGCGCGTCCGGTGTCTTCCTGCTGCAGGACCGCGGCGGCACCCTCGAAGAGCGCCTCTTCCCGCGGCGTCGCCGGTCTGGCGGGCGCGGTGGTCGTCCGGGACGCCTTTCGCGAAGGCTTGATGCCTCCCGGCGCTTTCGCGGCGGGTCCGTCATTCGACGCGGTGCGGATCGCTTCGTCCGCGCGGGCATGGAGGGTCGAGTCCGTCAGCGGGGCGGCGGCGTGACGCGTCGGCGGCTCGGCCGCGGGAAAGGGGGCGGACGCGGGCGCGACAGGCGCCGAGGCCGCCTGCACCGGAGCTGCCGGAGCGGGTGCGACTTCGTGCATCGGAACGGGTTCGGTGACGGCGACGCGCGCCTGTGTCGCCGGAGCTTCCGACTTTGACGCCTCGCGTACGGGCTCGGACGCGGACATCTCGGAAGCGACCATGGCGGCGCGAGCCTGCTCGGGAGCGACGGCGACAGCGACGGGCTCCGGCTGACGCGAGACCGGCTTGCGGGAGGCCGCGGCGATGCGGGTCCGCGACGGGGCCGGAGCGGCCGGGGGCGGCGCCGCCATCGCGACCGGCTGGTCTGTGGCCGAGCTCCCGACGACGACCGCCAGCCTCTCCCCGTCCGCCCGCACCGAGTGGGGCGTGGGCCGCGAAAGGTCGAGGACGATGCGGGTGATCATTTCGGGCGAGGTCGCGAACTGGGACACCCGGATGCGGGTGACGACGTCGCTCTTCACGATCATCGCTCTCTTGCGCACGTCGTTCTTGACGCCGGGGAGGTCGACGACGACGCGGGGCGGATTCTCGAGGGCGAACGTCTTCGGCGAGAACGCGCCGTCGCCGAGGAGGCTCACGACGACTTCTCCGTTCGAGGAGGTCGCCCGGATCTCTTCCAGCGCATGCGCGGGCTCGCCCCGCGGCTTCGGAGCGCGGGTGATCTCTTCGGTCGCAATCGCGGGAGCCGGCGCGGCGGCCATCCCGGTGTCGGCAACTGCGGAGGCCGCTTCGGTGCCGTCGAAGGAAAGCGCGAGCCCCTGGCCGAGACTCCGGATGTCGAAGTGCGTGCCCTCGCGGTGAGCGATCGTCAGGCGGGTGACCTGCTTGCCCATTTCAACGAGGGGCTCGACGCGGATCGACTGCACGAGAGAACCCGTGACGGCCGGCGTGGTGAATTTTTCGGAAAGCGCGATCCCCGGAAGGTCGACGACCAGGAGATCCGGGCGGGGCTCGTACGCCGTGTAGAGCAGCGGCGCATCGGCGGAGAGGACCAGCCGCGCGCCGTCGCCGTCTTCGGTGAAGGCCGCTTCCTGGACGTGGGCCGAGATGCGCGCCGCCTTTGCGGAGGACGGCGGAGGAGGAGTCGCGGCGGCCGCCTCCGCGTTGGTTCCGCGGCTGCGTGAAGCGCACCCGATGACGGCGACCATCGCCAGGCCCGCGAGCAGCCGCGCGGCAAGCGGGTAACCGGACGGCCCGGCAGCCGTTGATTCCGCCCGGTCCGCCCGCAGAGTCGCGGACCTATTCCATGCCATTCGCATCATTCCTCCCGTCGCGGTGGATGCCTTCATTCTCGGCCGCTCAAGACTTGGTGATTGCATTCAGCTGTTTCGTGACGTCGCGGAACGGTTTCACGCTCTGCGGGTCGTTCAAGTTCTGACGAAACCCCACCTCGTTCGGCCCTACTCGCGTGACTTCCCCGTCAAACAGCAGGTCGCCCGAGCGCAGGAGGTAGCTCTTGTTGTCGGTGCCGCGGATCTGCGCCACGTAGCCGGATCGCGTCTTCCAGATTCCCTGGACGGTGACGTCGTCGATCCCGATGCCGGCGATTCCAGGAGGCCTCGGGCCTCCACCGCGGTTCTCCGACCGGACGAGGAGCGAACGAAACGGGTCCCGGCGGCCGGCGGGGTCGTAGGTGTATCCGCGGCCGGAGAGGGTCGGATCTTCGACGTCGATTGCGCTTACGGGCGCAGGCGCGGGCGCCCCGGCCATCCCCGCGGCGGGAGCGGCGGAGGGGGCG
>JBDTRB010000150.1:0-7710 GCA_039931865.1 Acidobacteriota bacterium
CCCTTCGTTCGCTGCGGCTCCCGCACCGAGAGGCTCCTCCTTCCCTTCGGTCAGGGAGACTCCTCTCGGTGCGAGCTTAGCCACCAGCTCGTTGGAAGCGCAGCTCTGCCCCCTCTCCCTGCGGGAGAGGGCCGGGATGGAGGGGCTCAGCCGAAGTGAGATGACCGAGACGCGGCGGCGATCAGGAAATACCCTCTCGGGAAACCTTCGGCGAGGGTTGTCTGCGGCGCGGAATATAGATGACGGGATTTGTCAGGCCCGAAGACATTTCTGACTGCAAGTGTCCTGAATCCGGCATTTATCTCATGGTGTAGTTGTTGCTCCTTTGTACACGTATCTGACTTTTCTCTTCGTTTCGATCGAGGAACCCTCTGAAAAAGCGCCTGGTCCTGACCGCGTTTCTCGCTGCCGCTTTCCTCTCGTCCGGGAAGGCCCTGGCGCAGCCTGTCCTGCTCGTCCCGTCGGAGACCCCGACCCTCCAGCAGGCGATCGCGGCGATTCCTGACGGCGGGATCATCGAGCTCGCTGCGGGGACCTACGCGTCGCCGGCGAACGGTTTCGCGATCAACGACCAGCCCCGCAGCTTCACGATCCGTGCGGCGAGCGGCGCTTCCGTGATCCTCGACGGCGGGGGGGCCCGAGACGTCGTTCGCTTCATCAACTCGAGCCCGGGCGCCGGCCGGCCAGTCGTCTTCGAAGGTCTGACGTTTGCGAACGGGTCCTCCGCGATCGCCGGGATCGGCGGCGCCGTGACCCTGCAGAACGCGTCGGCGACTTTCCGGAACTGTCTTTTCCAGAACAACGTGGCGAGCTCCACGCAGACCGGCGGCGGAGCGCTCTCGCTGGCGACGTCCACGGCGTTTTTCTTCGACTGCGTCTGGACCGGGAACTCCGCGAAGTTTTACGGCGGGGCGCTCGCCGTCGAGACTCTCTCGCGGGCCTACATCCATCGCGGCAGCTTCACGTCGAACCGGACGAATCTGCCCAACCACCTCCCGGTCTCCGGAGGCGGAGCGATTCACGTGGGCGACTCACTCTTGCGCGTCTCGAATTCCCGGTTCGATTCCAACCAGGCGGGATACGTGGGCGGCGCGATTTACGCGATCGGCACGTGGGCGACTCCGGTGACAACTCCTTCCTCGGACGTCCTGGTCTCCGACTGCACGTTCATCAACAACCAGGCCCTGCGAGATGCGTCCGTGACCTTCGGAGCGCCCACTGAAGGCGGCGCGTTCCACGCCGAAGATCAGACCACCGCGAAGATCTACAACTCGCGTTTCATCACGAACTCCGCTCACACCGGAGGCGGGATCAACCTCTACCGCGCGATCGTCGAGGTCCGGGGTTGCATTCTCCAGGGCAACCGCGCCACCGGCGCCGGAGCTGCGAACGGATTCGGCGGCGGGATCTCCGCGATCTCGAACGACGGGGCCGATGCGACGACCAATTCGGGGACCATCAACCGCCGGACGTCGAATCTGCTCGTGGCTGACACCCTCATCCAGGGGCGGTACGGCGCGGTGACGACCGTCGGTGAGACGGGCGGCGGGATCTACGTCTCCGGCGACAGCAACAGTCTCTACGGCCAGAACGGCATGCCCCAGAACGGAACGGCCGCGAGCAATCGCGCCACGGCGTCCCTGACCAACGTGTTGCTGGTCGACTGCGACGTCCAGGAGACTTCAGGCGCTTCGGGCACCGGGATCGGCGGAGGACTCGAGGCGGACCTCGCCACTCTGACGATCTCGGGGTCCCTCGTCGCGAATTGCGACGCGGTCACGGGCGGCGGAGCGAGCAACGCCGCGGGCGGCGGCCTGTCGATCATTAACCAGAGCGCGGCCACGATCACGTCGTCGACGATCGCGAAATGCACGGCGGCCCAGTACGGCGGCGGCGTGTTCGCCCAGGGCTCCACACTCAACATCACGGGCTGCAACTTCATCCAGAACGAGGTGAGCCCCGGGTTCGCGGAAACTTCGAACGTCTCATACGGCGCCGCTTTGTTCACGACCCCCGCGATCCCGACCGCGACGAGCATGACGGGAACGGTGGCAAGCTGCGTGTTCACTGAGAACGTCGGACTCACGATCTTTGACGACGACCGGTCACCGGGCCCGATCAACGACATGCGTTACAACTCGAATCAGTTTTTCGCCACGACGTTCGGGACCACGATCTATTGGGATTCGGTGGCCTGCTGCGGCAGGACCGCAGCGGCGTTGAACACGCTGACGGTCACCCGAGGGGCCGGGCAATCCACCCAGAAATCCTCCGCGGCCAACACCGCTCTCGGAAGCCGCCCCTCGATCGGCGTCCTGCGCGCCGCTCCCGCGTCCGTCGTCGCCCTGGGAGCGGTCGGCGACTCCTCCGCGCCCGCGGCGTGGCTCGGCTTCGCCTGGAGCGGAACGAGCGCGTCGCTCGACGGCGCGTCGCCGGGATCCGCGGCCGGTATCGCCGTCACCGCGGCCGGGTCTCACACGCTGGTGGTCGACGGCGGCAGCACACCCGTCACGATCACGGGAGCGGCCATGCCGGCCGCGAGCCTGAGCGCCTCGCCGGCCTCCGTCGCCGCGGGCACGTCGACGACTCTCTCCTGGTCCTCGGCAGCCGGAACGTTCCTCGATGCCGCAATCGATCGCGGGGCGGCGGCTTCGGCGGGCGCCTCGGGATCCGTCGCCGCCAGTGTCCCCGGCACACTCCTGTTCTCCCTCTACGAAATTTTCCAGGAGGGAGCGGTCGTCGCGACCGCTCCGGTGGCCGGGACGGGAACCCTTCCTTCGATCTCGTCGTTTTCCGCGTCGCCGGTCCTGGTAAACCCGGGCGGGTTCTCGCTGCTGAACTGGTCCACGGCCGGCGGCACGTCCGTCCTCGTGAACGGAGCGACGGCTTCGCCGTCCGCGAATATGGGGGTGACCCCGGCCGTCACGACCACGTACCCGCTGGTCGTCATGAACAGCGCCGGCAAGGCGTCGCGCTCGGTCACCGTGAACGTGAATTCGGGAAGCGCGGCGCTCGGGATTCCGACGATCTCCACCCCGATCGCCGGAGGCACGTACAACGCCGCCGGTGTCTCGTTCTCCTGGAGCTCCGCCGGCGGGTCGAGCGGCTATGACCTGCGGCTCTTCGACGCACAGACCGGCGGCGTCCTCTTCTCCGGCTCACTTGCGGGAGCGGGGTCGACCTCGACTCTCATCAGCCTCGGCAACGGCGGATACACGTTCGCCGTCCGGGCGTGCAATGGGGGCGGGTTTGCCGACGGCAACTGCGGGAAGTTCTCGTCGCAGAGCTTCACGGTCGCGCTGACCGCGCCTGCGGGAACCCCGTCCGTGACGTCGCCCGGAGCGGGCGCATCACTGACGACGTCGACGCAGACGCTCTCCTGGAGCTCGGTCGCGAAGGCCGACCCCGCGCAGCCCCTCTTTTACGAAGTCCTTCTCCTGGATCTCGCGACCGTTGCGACCGAGCTTCAGATCACGGTGCCCGATCCCCAGCTTTCGACGATCTACTCCATGCACAGCTCGACCTCCTTCGAGCTCCGGGTACGCGCGTGTCAGGCGGGATGCGGGCCCTATTCCAGTCCGCTGCGCTTCTCCGTTGCGCTTCCGGCGGTGCCGTCGGTGGCGCCGACGATCACCGGCGCGACCGTCACAGGCGGAAACAGCCTCGCGGTCACCTGGACCGGCGTCACCGGCGCGGACTCGTACCAGGTGCAGATGATTCAGCCCGCCGGCGGTCCCGGCGGCGGGGCGCTGACCGTGGCCGCCCGTCAGGTCTCCGGCAACAATGTGACACTCTCCGTTCCCGCCGGGTTTGCGAACGTGATCGTGGCCGGATGCAATGGCGATGGTTGCGGACCGTTCAGCAGTCCGGCGAGCGTTACGCCCGCCGGCCCGAATCCCACCGCGCCGGTCGTCGGGACGCCGATCGCGGGCACAGTCGTGAACGGCCCCGGGGTCAACTTCTCGTGGAGCCGCATCCCGGGCGACACCGGCGGCACGACGTACCGGCTCTACGTGCAGGACCTCTCCAGGCAATCCGCCGCGCTCGACGTGTACACGACGCAGAACTTCTGGGCCGCGGCGCTGAAAGCGGAGGGTTCCCGCTACGACGTGCTCGTCGTCGCGAATCCGGGCGCTTCCCAGATCGTCGGTCCCTCGGCCGGCTTCAATCTGCGCGGAGTCAGTGCGACCGCGCCGACGATGGTCGCTCCCGCGCATCAGAGCACCGTCCCCTCGGGAAACATCCAGCTCTCGTGGAGCCCCGTCCCGAACGCGACCCTTTACGAGTACTTCGTCGCCGTGCAGGGGCAGCCGAACGCGTCGGCCATCGGCGTGACTCCGGGTCTCCTCCTGCAGGTGCCTCTGAACGGCTCGCCGACGACCTACAGCGCGATCGCGCGAGCCTGTCCCGCGGGGAACACATGCTCGATCGTCTCGGACGCCGGCTGGGGCCCCTGGTCCAACGCTCCGGGGGGACCGGGCGTGACGAACTTCACCGTCACGCCCTGAGGTCGAGCGTTTCCGCTGTAGTGCGGCGGATCGTTAAAACAGGGGGTCGGACGTCGCCATCACACGGGTAACGAAGATGCAGGAGCCCGTCATCAGCCCGACCTGACATCGCAGGGATACGGCGGCGCCTGAGGCCGTATTGTTGACGAGCTTGACACTCGTTCCCTGATAGGCATTCACCGCCTGTATGCCGGTGGGCGCCGAAACAATGGTCCATTGAGCAGCCCAGACGTCGTTGCTGCAGGTTGGGGAGCCGGTGCCGCAGAGGTTGAAGAGGCCCGACGTTCCGACGTTCACGTTTGCGGCCATTGAGGCCGGAGTTCCCGTGACCGTGCTCACGACGGGGATCACGCCGATGACTTCGAGTATCGTATTGGGACCGACCCCGTACCCGACTCCGGTCGTAGCGGGATTCGGGGCTCCTGTGACCGCAGTGGACAATGCCTGAGTCGCAGCGAACCCGATTCCGGAAACGAGAAACAGCGACGCGGCGAGGGCGCCAGAACGCATCTTCATTGAAGACCTCCAAATTTGGGACATTCTCTCACTTGTACGATCTGTCCGACAGTCCAGTCCGCTCGATGTGGGCGCCACGGAGCATCTCCGGGCCGCCCCTCTGAAGACTTAGGACCCGCCACGGTGTCCCCGTGTTCGAGTCCCGGCCGCCCGGATCATCAGAACGTGCGCTGCCCGCCGGAGCCTCTGGTCGAGAACGCCTCGGGGCGGCCGGGCGTAGCGAAAAACTCCCAGTTTGACCATGATCGGCGGTGCAATCCGCGTTGATCGCGCGCGCGTGTCCCGCGGGGAACACCTGCTCGATCCTCTCGGACTCCGGCTGGGGCCCAGGGTCCAACGCTCCGGGCGGACCGGGCGTGACGAACTTCACCGTCACTCCCTGAGCCCGTCCGGGTCGGGAGACCTGAAGAAGGCATCCTCCGATGCTTCGGCATGGAAGAATGCCCGGAGAGGGGAACAACCGATGAGACTGCGTCCTGTGGTGCTCGCGGCGGTCGAGCCGCTCGTATCAGGATCCGTGTCCGCGACGACGTCCCGCAAGCAACAACGACGCCTGGGCGGCCCGGGACGATCGTCTCCTGGCGGCGGCGAACAAATTTTGATCCGTTGACAAACTGTTAATTTAGGGGCGATACCCGGACGTTCGAGTCCGGCCTCGGTCGAAGTCCCGGCTTCACAGGAGAGATGAATGTCCGTTCTCATCTTGATCGCCTTGCTGCACTCGGATCCGACGCCTGGCGTTGCGCCGCCGATCGCGATACAGGTCACGCCCGCGCCGGAGAGTCCGAGTACGTTGCCGGCAGCGAATCTTCGCGCCACCGTCCCTCCCACGCCCACGCCGGTTCAGATGTGCCGCGGACGGTGGCGAGCATTCCGTCGATCTCCATGTTCGACGGGCAACGGCCGCGTGATTCGCAGGAGCCGGCCGGTCATGTCCACGATCGGCGTGACGCCGGGGTTGCTCGTGCAGGTGCCTCTGAACGGATCGCCGTCGACATAGAGTGCGATCGCGCGCGCGTGCCCCCCAGGAAACTTCTGTTCCATCACTCCCGACCCGGGCTGAGCCGGATTCATGTTTTCCTTGACCGGTATCCGGGCGAGCGCTAGATTTCTTTTCATCCGACGATGTTGATTCTCGCGTGCCAGGTCCTGTGTCTCCTCCAGGCGGCTGGGCCGATGCCCCCGCCGGGACCCCTTCTCACCCCGATGGTCCAGCTGGACCAGCATACGGTTCTGCCGACTCCCACTCCCGTCCAGGACGTGGCAGGCTTCGTTCGGGATCATTCCGTGACGCTCCTGGTTCAGACGGGCGAGGGGAGGCTGATCCGAAAAGGGCAGGCGGCGCTCTCGACCCCCGAGGGCTACATCGTCACGTCCCTGGATCTCGTCGTCGGCGGATCGAGCTTCCTCGTTTCGGGGGGGCTCGTCGGCACGGCGCGGGCCGCGAAGGCGCTTGCGGTAAGCCGAAAGGGGAAGCTCGCGATCCTGCAGCTCGAAATGAAGGAAAACGAGCGCCTCGGCGATCAGACGCCTCGCACCAACATCGCGCCCGGCGTTGGTGACAAGGTCTTCGGTGTCGGCGCCGAAGGCGCGACCGCGGAAGGGAAAGTCCTGTCCGTTTCGGAAGATGCGGATGGAACCCGCCTGATGAAAACCAGCGTTGCGCTCCCCGCGGGGTCACCCCTTTTCAACTATCGCGGTCAGTTCGTCGGTGTCCGCCGCGTCTCATCCGGACCGCAGGCGGGATTGGTTGTCTTCGTCGCTTCGAGCGTTCCGGGGGACTGGGTGGATTACTTTCCGAGTTCTCTGCGGGAGCCGATCCGGAAGAAAGCGATCGAGTCCCTGCCCGCGAATTAGGGCGGTTCTCGCCGACGGGGAGAGTCGCGTCTCCGGTATTGCGCGCTACGGGAGGACCGAATGACCATCGCTGAGATCGGCATCTAAGAATCCGGCCTGCGCAGTTCCTACGGGTCGACCGCTGACACGATGCAGAAGCAGGCGTTCGACGGGCAATAGATTGAGGAGGAAAACGGGGCGGCGGTGGTTTGCCGCCCCGTCCGAAATCAGAAAAGAGGGTCGGCGAGGGGAAAGGTGCGTATGTTGAAGAGGCAGGCGCCCGTCACGGCGCCCCCCTGACAGCCGAGCGTGAGCCCTAGCGAGGTGCCGGTATTGTTCACGAGGTTCATGGAGCCGTTACTCTGATACGCCGGGTAAAGAATGATGGGGGGACCCGCCTGAGCGGTGAACTGACCGACATAGGCGTTCGAGCTCTGGGTGACCCCACCGAAGGACGCAAATATGCAGAAACCGCAGTTGACGTAAGCCGCGATGTTACCGAACCCGGCGCTCATGGAATTGACGACCGGTACCCAGCCAACGATGACAAATGCGGTGTTATTGGCCACGGTACCGGTGACCGTGGTGTTCGTGTTGACCTGAACACCACTATTTCCTGAGGAAGCGAGAACCTGGGAGCTCGAGAGCATGAGACCCAGGAAAACCGTAAGGTAAATCGGTTTGCGCATCGTCCCTCCGTTTGTCAGTGGTGCTGACTTTTGCCGCAGTTGAGCCCAAAACGGATTTGAACGAGCCTAGCACATGCTTCACACAGGGATCGGGTCAGGAAACACCGCTCAAAGCCCTTTCGGCGCTCTTCCGAAACGGGTGCCCCGGCAGCCCGGCCAGA
>JBDTRB010000151.1:0-7557 GCA_039931865.1 Acidobacteriota bacterium
GCCCAAAGAGCGGCGGGCGCGGGGTGACCGAGACGGCAACGGCAATGGGATCTCCTGTGGCGAGGTGTCGCGCGACCGGGGCGGGCACGATCTGGCAGATCGCGGGGACGAGGGTCACCGTCTCCGTAGGTCTGCCCCCCGTCTGGGACCTTACCTGGAGGATCGCGAGCCCGCGGTAAAGGCTTGTCTTTTCCAGACCCTTCCGGCCGGTCCGTTATGGCCGGCCCTGTCTCTTGCTCATTTCCCTTGACGTGCCCGGGCCAATCGTTGTTAGTTGTTCAACCAACTGATGGCGGATCCCATGCCTTTCAATATGCCGCTCCCCGTTTCGACGCGGGGGCGGATCATCGAAGCCGCCCGCCAGCTCTTCTGGGAACGCGGATTTGAGCCGACGACCCTGCACGAGATCGCGCGGCAGGCCGGCGTCCACCCCGGAAGCGTTTACTACTTCTTCAAGACGAAGGCGGAGATCGTCCTCGCGGTTCTCGATTGGTACTTCGAGAACCTCGAAGCCATCCTGATTACACCGCTGTTCGCGCGGGAGGCCGATCCGCTGGAGCGGATCTTCGGCCTGCTCGCGGGGTATCGCATGCAGCTGGTCGCCACGGGGTTTTCGCGGGGATGCCCGATCGGAAGTCTCGCCCTGGAGCTCGGGGCTACGAACCCGCGGGCCCGGGAGAAGCTGCGCGCAAACTTCGCCGGCTGGAAGGCGTGGGTGGGACTCTGCGTCCGGGAGGCCTCTTCCCGCGCGCTTCGGGACGAAGACGTTGCCTCCGCGGCGACCTTCGTCCTGACGGTCATGGAGGGCTCCGTCATGCAGTCGCTGACGGAGGGGAGCATCGAGCCCTTTGACCAGTGCATCCGCGAGCTGCGTCGGTACTTCGCCGCCGCGATCTCTCGAAAGAAGGAGAGCGCATCGTGAAAATTCAAACCCGAATCCTGGCCGGCGTCGCGGGGGCGCTGCTGATGTCCGCCGTCGCGAGGGGCGAGGAGGTCCGCAACACGTCGTTCGTGGCATCCGGCGGAGAGCGCGTTCTTCGGCAGGAGTACGTCGTGGCCGCCTCCCGTGAAGAGGTCTGGAAGACCATGACGACGTCGGAAGGGCTGAGGAGCTTTCTCTCCCCCAACGCGCTGGTCGAGTTGAAGACGGGCGGCCGGTTCGACAGTAACTATCGGATCGACGCCAGGCTCAGCGACCCCGACACGATCCACAACACGGTGCTCGCGTACCTCCCGCTCGAGATGTTCGCGATCCGCGTCGGGCTCACCGATTTCTTTCCGAAGGGCCCGCGTGATGCCGGAACGCTGTTCTCCGTCCTGACGCTTCAAGACGCCGGCCAGGGCCGCACGAAGATGATCGAGAGCATGGCCGGTTTCGGGACCGGCCCGGAGTGGGACACCGTTTACGCGTTTTTCGAGAAGGGCAACGCGCACGAATTCCTCGTGCTGGAAAAGAGGTTCCGGGAGGGACCGACCGACTGGTCCCTGAAGCTCGCCGTCCCCGCGCCGAAAACTTCGCCTCGAAATTCGAACTGAGGAGAACCGACATGAAGTCTCTGGTCCTGGCGTTTCTCGCCGCTCTCGTCGTCACCGCGGCCGGCAACTACGTCATCCACGGGAAGATCCTGCAGCCTCGCTACCTCGAATCGCCGCAACTGATCCGCGGCGCGGCCGATGGCGAAGCGCACGCTCCGTTTCTCCTCGCGGCCTTTGCCGTGTTCTCGCTCGGAGCCGTCTGGATCTTTTCGAAGATCTTCGCCGGCGCGCCGTGGCTTCAGGCCGGCCTGACCTTCGGCGCCGGTCTCTGGCTGATCGCAAGCGTGAGTCGGTATCTGACGTACTACGCGATCGCGCCCTGGCCTCCGCGCGTGGTAGCGACGCAGATCGCGCTCGAGCTTCCTCTCATGCTCGCGGTGGGGCTGACGATCGCGGCGATCCTGGGGCGGCGGGCGCCGCGCTAGACCCTCCTCCCGCCCGAACCGGCCCCTTCGCGCGGCGCGGACCGCTCCGCGAGCAACGCGCCCCCGAGGAGCGCGAGCGGGACGGTCGCCGCCGCGATGCGGAAGAAGGAGGAGGCGATGTGCTCTGCGGGGTCGAGGTACGTGAAGACGTAAACCGACGCAAACGCCGCCAGGTCAGCCGCGACGGCGGAGAGCACGAAGACCGCCGTTGAGCGACGCCTGAACACGGCCACCGCGAAAACGATCGACATCACGATCCAGAAGCCGAGCCAGTCAGTCGAGAGAAGCTCGCGCGCCAGGCCTCGAAGGATCGGAAGCGGGTCGTGCACGCGTGCGAGCCCCCGCTCTCTCCAGTTTCCGACGAAAAATCCGAACCCCCGCGGAAGGAGAACTCGATCGAGCCACCATCCCGCGCCCGCGACGACGACCGCGGGGAGGACCAGCGCCGCCACGAGACGCCGGCGATCCGAGGGAGATCTCCGCGACACGACGACGACCACGATACCCAGAAGGAGCAGCAACCCCGTCAACACGACGCCCTCCTGCTTGATCCAACTCACGAACCCGATCGCCGCCCCCGCCGCCCATGCCGCCCCTGCCGGCCCCGCCTGAGAGTGGCGCAGCTCGAGCAGAAGCGCGGCGGCCGCGACGGCGAGAAACGCGAGCGGCATCTCCGCCAGGCCGAGCGCCTCGGAATCCCAGAAGAGTGGAGAGAGGCACAGGACCCCGCCGAGCGTATTGGCGAGAACGTCGGAACCGGTTGCGCGACGAACGCCCTGCCGGAGGGCGAGCAGCGCTCCCAGGCCAAAAAGCGCGTGGGCGCCGCGGAACGCCCGCGCCGATGGGTCGCCCAGCGTCAGGAGCCGCCAGCCGACCGGCAGGCCCAGCGGGTACTGAGGATTCGAGACGGTGAGCGTCGGCAGCCGAAACATCTCCAGGTCCAGGGAAGAAAATGGAAACAGCTTTCGCGCCTTCATCCCCCAGATCGCGTAGTGATCCCACGACCAGAGGGGCACGCGCCCCCACTTCCAGACGCAGACCGCGAAGGCGGCCGCTGAGAGAATAGCGGACAGGCTGCGCAGGCCGCGGTGCTCTGACACGGGGGCGGGGAGGGATTCGTCCGGCAGTCTCTGGCGGCGGCGGCGGAGAGCAAGAGAAAGAAGAACGGCCGAGAGCGCTTCCGCGCCGGCGATGACCCGCGGGGGCAGGGGAACTCCGAAGGCGAGGCACCCGAACGCGACCGGCACCGCGAGCGAAAGTCCGACGGCTCCGTCGAGCGCGAGCTCTCCCGGCGCGATGCGGAACCCCGCCCGCCGGGTCGCGGCGCGACCGAGAAGGATCAGAAGGCCGGCGCCGGCCAGGAGCCGGAGGAGGTCCAGGTTGTCCGTCGTGCCCGTCACCGTCCGGCCCGTCCTACCCGGCTACCCGTTTCGGCGGACGACGCGGACGTGGGCTCCGGGACCGAGCTCCACCCGGGAGAGGTGCGCGGGAAACGGAGCGCGGCCGGCCCCGACCACGCACTGTCGGGGGAGCGCGTACGTCGCCATCACGCGGACCCAGTCGGGATCGAGATCCGGATCGAGAACAGAAATCCAGACGGCTTCGCCCGGACGAAGCTCACCCGCGGCCCACGCGAGCAGCGGTACCGCGGTCGGGCTTCGCATGGCCCACGAAAACCAGGCGCGCTCGCCGTGTGCGTCCAGAGGCACCTCGGGCCGCAGGAGCCGGACACCGCGCGCCACGGTCGCCACGGCCACCACGGCGAGGAGTGCCGCAGTGAGCCAGAGTGAGAAACGTTCTCGCGCCAGATTCCCCCCGTTCCCGTTCGGTGCCGAGCATAAAGGAACGTGAGGGGCGTTCATCCTGGAGCCCTGCGGCCCGGGTCACCTTTCGCCATGCGCGCTTCGCCCTTCGCTTTCGCCTGTCGCAATCGACCGACGTCGTCTCGAAGGGCCGCCCCGGCGGCCAAAGGAGAAATCATGCGAGATTACTTTCGAAAGATCACTCAGGTCGCGGCCGCGGCCGTCGGTTCCGCCTGGGCCTTCGTCGCGTCAATTCTGCTGGTCGTGGTCTGGGTCGCCACAGGCCCGATCTTTCATTTCTCGGACACCTGGCAACTCATCATCAATACCGTGACAAACCTCATCACCTTCTGGATGGTTTTTATCATCCAGAGCAGTCAGAACAGAGACTCGAAGGCGATGCTCCTGAAGCTCGACGAGCTCATAAGGTCGAACGCCGGCGCCCGCAATCAGCTCCTGAACCTGGAGGCAGTCGGGGAGGCCGAATTCGAGCGACTCGAGGGCGAATTCCAGCGCCTGCGAACGAAGTTCGGGCGCACGGGAAGCGTGGTCCCGCCCGATGCGCTGCGCCGCGACGGAAAGTGACGGCGGGCATCGACCGTTTCCCCATCCCCACGGCGTACAATTTGACTCGAATGAACGTGGCGTTCCCATCCCGGCTTTTGAGAGGGGTTGCCCGGATCGCCGTGGTACTCGGCGTCTTCGCCGGCCCGCGCTCTGCCGCAGCCCTGGAGCCCTCGAGCGCGCTCGCGCATTACGGTTATGACGTCTGGGACTCCGACTCGGGCCTTCCCCAGAACTCGGTCACGGCGATCGTCCAGACGCGCGACGGGTATCTCTGGCTCGGGACCCAGGAGGGACTGGTTCGCTTCGACGGCGTTCATTTCGCCGTCTTCGACACGAGAAACACGCCAGCGCTCGGCGACGATTTCGTCCAGGCGCTCTGGCAGACCCGGAGCGGAGACCTGTGGATCGCGACGTCGAACGGCCTCGCGAAGCTTTCCGGCGGGGAGTTCACGCGGATGTCGTTCGGCGACACGTTCGACGGCCAGCAGGTCACGGCAATCCGGGAGAGCGAAGACGGCGCACTCTGGATCGGCTCACGTGAGGGCGTCTCGCGTCTCAAGGGCGGTGTCCTGACGCGATTCTGGAAGCGCGGAGCGCCGCCGGCGTTCATCCGCGCGATCGCGGAGCTGCCCGGCGGTGAGATGTGGTTCGGCGGAAAGTCAGCGATGTTCCGATATCGCGACGGACGTCTGACCGCTTTCGGCGCGGAGACCGGCATCCACGGGCCGGTCCACGCGCTCGAACCGACCGGCGAAGGCGGCCTCTGGGTCGGGAGCGTCGGCGGGCTCTCGCGTTTTCAGAACGGCCGCGCGGAGCACTTCCCTCTCGGAACGCGTCCCGACAGAACCGTCCGCTCCATCTACCGGGACCGATCGGGCACGCTCTGGGTCGGGACTCTTTCGGGGGTGTACGGGCTGCGCGACGGACGGCTGATGCAATTCTCGCGGTCGAACGGCCTCGCGAGCGACGAGGTCCTCTCTATCCTGGAAGATCGCGAAGGAAGTCTCTGGATCGGAACCGGCGACGCAGGATTGAATCGCCTGAAGGATCAGCGCATTGCGAATTACACGGTTCGAGACGGGCTGCCCGACAACAACGTGTTCACCGTGTTCGAGGATCGATCCCGGACCCTCTGGGTAGCGACGCGGAGCGGGATCGTTTCGAAAATGCGATCCGGCGAAGAACGACTCACAACCGTGCGTGACTTCGGCGCGCCGGTCCCGACGATCGCCCAGGACGCCTCGGGGGACATCTGGGTGGGGACACGCGGCAACGGACTCTTCCGATCGAACGGCGCGGGCTGGCGGCGTTATGGGCTCGCCGAGGGGATGCCGGGAGTCTGGGTCTCCTCCGTGTGCGTCTCGCGTGACGGCAGCGTCTGGGTCGCTATGCTCGGGTCGGGGGTCGCGCATCTCGAAGGCAACAAGATCACCCGCTACGACCGCAGCAACGGCTTGCCGAGCGAAGCGGTCATCTCGCTTTTCGAAGATCGGGACGGAGACTTGTGGATCGGAACCCTCGGCTCCGGGCTCGTGCGCCGCCATGACGGTCAGTTTCAGACGTTCACCGTGCGCGACGGACTTCCTCACAACATGGTGCTCTCGATCGGTCAGGACGTCAGCGGCACTTACTGGCTGGGCACGCGCGGCGGACTCGCGCGCTTCGATGGCAGCGCGTTCACGACATACCGGGAAAGCGAGGGCGTCTTCCGCGACACCGTCCAGCGCGCGGTCGACGACGGGCACGGCTACCTGTGGCTCACCACCAACCACGGCGTCTCGCGCGTCAGCCTGAAAGAATTAAACGGGGTCGCAACCCGGCCGGGACAGGGAATTCACCCGGTCGGATTCGCGACCGCGAACGGGATGCGAAGCGCCGAGTGCAACAATTCGCAGCACGGCGTCACCCGCGGTCGGGACGGCCGTCTCTGGTTCGCGACTTCCAAGGGGCTCGCCATGGCGGATCCCGCGCACATCGAGATCAACCGCGTGCCTCCGCAAGTCGTCGTCGAAGAAGTGCTCGCGAACGGGCGTCGGCTCGCCGGACGCGACAGTCTCAGACTGCCCCCAGACCGGCGGGACCTCGAGATCCACTACACCGCCCTCTCGTTCCGTCAGCCGGGCGCGATCCGCTTTCAGTATCGGCTCGAGAACTTCGATCACGCGTGGATCAACGCCGGCGCCCGGCGGATCGCGTACTACACGAATCTCCCCTCGGGGAACTACCGTTTCCAGATCCGAGCCGCCAACGAAGACGGTCTCTGGAGCGAGGCCCAGCCGGCGCTGGCGTTTTCCATCGCGCGCCACGTGTACGACTCGCCCTGGTTCCGCGCGGCCTGCGCCCTCGCTCTGGTGGTTGCGGTCGGCGCCGCGCACCGCACCCGGCTGCGGCGACTCCGCCAGCGCGAGGGAATGCGCGCAGAGCTCGTCGAGGCAAAACTGCATGCCCTCCGCGCGCAGCTGCGGCCGCACTTCCTCTTCAACACGTTCAACGCCGTGCTCCCGTACATCGACGCGGATCCTTCGAGGGCGAAGCGCATGATCCTGCAGCTCGCCGAGCTTCTGCGGACAAGTCTGAAGTCCGAGCCCGGGCAGCTCGTCTCCGTCGACGAAGAGCTGGCGATCCTGGAGCAGTACACGAACATCGAGCGCACCCGTTTCGGAGACCGCGTGCGGATCGCCGTCGAGGTGGACCCGGGTGTCCGAACCGCGCGCGTGCCGTCGTTTCTCCTGCAGCCGCTCGTCGAGAACGCGATCAAGTACGGCATGCAGGGATTCGCCGGGCCGGTGTCCGTCACGGTCCTCGTGCGCGCGGAAGGCGACCATCTCACCCTGCGAGTCCGGGACAACGGGAGAGGTCTCCCCGACGGAACCCGGCCCGCGGAAGCGACCGGGATCGGGATCTCGAACGTGCGCCGCCGGCTGGAGGCCCTCTACCCGAGGCGCCATTCTTTCGACGTGCACAACCTGCCGGAAGGCGGCTGCGAAGCCTTCGTAGAGATTCCCCTCGACCGCCCCCGCCAGCCGCGCCGAGCCGCGCCGGCCAGGGACCGCGCATCCGCGTGAGGCGCATCTCCCGATGTTTCCGCGGCATCGCTGTTTTCGGATGAGTGCCGCCCCTCACCCCGGCCCTTTCCCCGGCGCGGGGAGAGGGAGCGGAGCTGCGCTTCCGGCGCGCTGGTGGCTAAGCTCGCATCGAGAGGAGTCTCCTGACCGAAGGGAAGGAGG
>JBDTRB010000152.1:0-7436 GCA_039931865.1 Acidobacteriota bacterium
CCGGCCCAACCCGATGATGTCGAGCCTGCTCTCGCTCGGAATCAAGATGGCCGAAGAGGGCGAAACGATACAGACGCTTGAAGGCGGCTTGCTTCCCGCCCCCCGGATGACTGTCAGGGCCTTTTTACAACAAGCCGGCACCGTTCCGAGCTCTTCCCTGCCGGAAGGGGCGAACCCGCCCGCCGTTGGTCAAGAAGAACCGAAGCCAGATCGCAGGGTGTAAGAAGAGGCCGCGAGGACCGCATATCCGGATGCGGAACAAGCAGCGGACGCTCATGCAGAAGGCCCGCACGCTCTGGCGGGTCAGCTCTCTCGGGTGCGCTTCCGGCCGTGGCGGATTAGCCGTCTCCGTGGATGCTTCGAGCGGAAACGCTGACTTTTGGAACGGCGAGCGCCAACCCCGGTTCGCTCCCCCGGCTGGCGCTTCAACGCCTCCGCCAAAATGCGCCTGGTCAACTGCCACCGCTCAGGAGGTGCCGAGTTGCGTTGGTTCGAGTCTACGGCGGACCCGCGTAAGCGGCGGTCCACATGCGCTCGACTCCCTCAGCGTCTCCCCTTCGCGGCCCACGTCGAAGATCAGGCAGCTGAATTCTTCGCCTCAGATGGCCGAGGCGGCTCTACCCTCGGCAGGCCCACGCGAGCGACGAGATCCGTAAACCTCGGATCCTCCCGGATCGGATCGAACATGTCGTACACGTTCAGCGCTACGAGATAGCTGGCCCCGGCCTCGAAAGCTCGCTCGAGCACCTCGAACGCTAGATCCCGGTCGCCGAGCGCGAGATGGATATTCAGAATCGATACTGTACTGACGTACTCGCCGCCGGCCGCTCGATGCTCCAGCTCGCACCGGAGCTTCCGAGCCTCCTCTGCCCGGCCTGAGTGGGCCTGGGCCCGCCCGACGATTCCGACGAGCAGCGGGAGGCGCGACACCCGGCGCATCTCCCCCTCCGCGAGCGCGATCGCCCCGTCGTTGTCTCCCATCGCGGTCAGGGCGACCGCCAGCCACGCCGTTGCCGGAGTGAACCCGGGCTCTATCGCCAGCGTGGTCCGCAGCTGGTGGACGGCGGCCTCGTACCGCCGCGCGCAATAGAGACTCCAGCCGAGGTCGGCGTTCAGAAAGGGCGACAGAGGATCCAACGCGAGCGCTCGACGCAGCTGCGCGGACGACTCCTCGAACCGGGACATCATCATCAGCTCCATCCCGTAGAAATGGCGCGTTCGGGCGAATCCGGGCTGGAGGCGAATGCCACGTTGAAATTCGTGCTCCGCGCCGGCGAAGTCCCATCGGAAGAACCGCGCGTTTCCGAAAGATGTGTGCGCCTCGGCGAGCTGGTCGTCGATCTCGACCGCTTTTCGTCCGTACGCCTCAGACCGCGAGAACGCGTCGCGGGGAGGCAGCGCGCCGAATCGGTCCGCGCCCAGGTACAGGGTGCTGTCGGCCAGCCCCGCGTATGCGAGCGCGTACCCGGGGTCGAGCGCGACGGCCGCTTCGAAGAGATCGATCGACTTGAAAAACCCCGGTATGGTTCCGCGGTTGCTCTCGTGCAGCCCTTTCAGATACAGAGCGTGGGCTTCACGGTTGGCCTCATAGCGTCGGGCGAACCGCTGCCGATGGCGAGACGGTATCGCGCCGAGAAGGCGAGTCCAGATCTCGCGCGCGATGTCTTCCTGCACCGAGAGAATGTCGAGCGCGGGCCGTACGTACGCGTCTCCCCAGACGCGAAAACCCTGAGCCGTATCCACGAGCTCCGCTTCGATCGAAAGAGCCCCTCCCCTCCGCTTCACGACGCCGGTCAGGACCGCGTCGACGTTCAAGTCCCGCCCGACCTGCCGCGGATCCGCGCTTTCTTTTCCCTTGTAACGAAACGATGTGGCCCGGGCGATGACCCCGAGCTTCGGCGCTTGAGAGAGAAATCCGATCAGGCCCTCGGTGATGCCGTCGCTCAAATAGTCGAGATCCGCGTCGGCACCGTTCGCGAAGGGAAGGATCGCCAGCGTGCCGATTCGCGCCCGGCCGCGCCGCCGGGCGGGCCTCGCGGGCGGCGGGCTGGCGTTGACGGTCCGAATCGCGAAAGCGAGGTCCCGGGCGCTCTGAAATCGCTCCTGCGGATTCTTCTCGAGACAGCGCGAGACGACGCGATCGAGGTCGGTAGGGACCTCCGGGTTTGCGCGGGAGGGAGGAAGGGGGTCGTCCTTCAGGATCGCGGCCATCTTCTCGACGGGGCTCGCGCCGGAAAAGGCTCGGTCGCCGGTCAGCATCTCGTAGAGCACGCAGCCAAACGCGAAGATGTCGCTCCGCGTGTCCGCGACGAGCCCGTGCACCTGCTCCGGAGACATGTATCCGATGGTTCCGAGGATGACTCCGGCGGCGGTTCCGGGCGTCGCGGTCCTGGCACTCGAGACATCGTCCGATCCGAGCCCCGAATCTTCGATCTCCTTCGCCAGCCCGAAATCCGCGATCTTCGCTATCCCGGAATTGGAAATCAGAATGTTCTCCGGCTTGAGGTCCCGATGGAGGATCGCTCCTTCGTGCGCGGCGGCGAGACCCGTCGCAATCTGCTCGGCAAGATCGAGCGCCCTGGAAAGCGGTAATGGTCCACCGGCGATCGTGGCGCGGAGCGTGTCTCCTTCGATGAGCTCCGAAACGATGTATTGGGTCTGGCCCTCGCGTCCGACGTCGTACACGGCGACGATATGAGGGTCCGAAAGCGCGGAAGAGGCGCTCGCCTCCCGCTCGAATCGCGCGAGACGGTCCGGATCCTCCGCCACGTCGGCCTGGAGGACCTTGATGGCGACGTCTCGTCTCAATTTCGTGTCTCGAGCTCGGTAGACCTCCCCCATTCCTCCGGCTCCCAGGGGGGACAGGACCTGGTAACGCCCCAGACGCTGTCCCGAACGGAGAGCGGCCGCGGGGGCCAGCGTTCGCGCCTTCTCGATAAGCGCGGCCGCTCCCTCGAGGGCGGGGGACTCGAGGAAATCATCGACGGAACCCGATTCGAGGAGAAGCGACTCGGCCCGCCGCCGCAACTCCGTGTCCCCCCGGCATGCTCTGGACAGGAATTCGGCACGATCCATGGCGGGAAGCGCGAGGGCGCCGGCTAAAAGCTCCTTCAGACGCTGCCAGTCAGCGGGCGTCATGGTCCGTCGACTAACAGGACCTGGCGGAACGCAGGGCGTGACGCAGGAAGAGCTTCGAAGTCTGCCAGTCCCTCTTCACGGTGGTCTCCGAGACGCCCAGGATTTCGGCGGTCTCCTCGACGCTCAAGCCCCCGAAGAATCGGAGCTCGACAATTCGAGCCTGGCGGGCGTCCAGCCTCGAAAGCTCCTCGAGCGCCTCGTGGATCGCCAGCAGATCCAATCCCCCCTCGGTCGAAACCGCAAAGTCATCGGCCAGAGTCACCGCGATCCCGCCCCCGCCTCGACGTTCCGCGTGGCGGCGGCGGGCGTGGTCCACGAGGATGCGGCGCATCATTCGCGCGGCGATTGCCAGGAAATGCGCCCGGGAAACGAAGGTCTCCCGCTGCGTGGTCAACCGCAGATAGGCCTCGTGAACGAGAGCGGTCGGCTGCAAGGAATGGTTGCGGTTCTCGCGAGCCAAAAAATGCCGGGCGAGGCCGCGAAGGTCCTCGTAGACCGCTGGAACGAGCTCAGAGAGGGATTCGCGCGCCGCCGGGCTCGCATCCGAGAGGAGATCGTCGACTTCTTTCGGACCTAACCCGATCAAGGCATTCCGCTCCTCCGGAGGGGGGGGTCGTGGTCGAGGATTTGGGGAAATGCTACCCCAGACCGACCCGCGCCTCGCCGGATGACCCCTTTTTCTCCTCCGCAACGCGTTCTGTGACAAAGGGAGGAAATCCATGAACGTCAGCTCTCGATTCCTCGGTCGGGTCGGACTGGTTTTGCTCGCGGCGGCCGCCGCGGTGCCGGCGGCTTCGGGCGACGAGAAACACTCGGATCAGCGTTTCACGGCTCGGGACGTCAGGCGCTCTTACGGATACAGCTGCCTTGGCGCGGTCAACGGCGTGCCGTTCGCCCAGATCGGGCAGGTGTCGTGCGATGGCAAGGACACGTGCACGGGCACGGGCACGATCAGCACGGGCCCCGGCGGCCCGCCCCTCCTCACCTATGTCACCGGCAAATATACGGTCGATCCGAATGGCGTCGGTCTCGTGACTTACAACATCAGTCTCACCCCGGGAGGTCCCCCGTTTCCCGACCCGCTTCCGATCCGCTTCGTCTTGATCGACGGCGGCCGGGAGTTGAGGGGCTTCCCTCTGGTCCCCGGTTACGCAGTGATCTGCGACTTGAAGGAGCAGTAGAGGGGGGCGGGGCTGCCCGCCTGTCCGCAGTGAAAAGGGCCCGGTCTTCCGGGCCCTTTTCCAATCGATTCGGGAAAAATCACTCCTCGTCGGAAGCATCCACCTCGGCGTCCGCCTCGGCCAGCGCCAGCTCCTCCGCCGGGTCCGTCAGGAAGTCCTCGAGCGCCGGTTCCTCGATCGCGGGGATGTCCTCGCGCTCCAGAACGACGTTTCTGTAGTACTCCATGCCCGTTCCCGCCGGGATCAGACGGCCGACGATGACGTTCTCTTTCAGACCCCGGAGGCTGTCCACCTTGCCGGAAATCGAGGCTTCCGTCAGAACCCTCGTCGTCTCCTGGAAGGACGCCGCCGAGATGAAGGAGTCGGTCGACAAAGATGCTTTCGTGATCCCAAGGAGCAGGGGCCGGCCGAGCGCGGGCTGCCCGCCCGCCGTGATCACGCGATCGTTCTCTTCCTCGAACCGGAAGCGGTCGACCTGCTCGTCGATCAGAAACTCCGTGTCCCCGACCTCTTCGATCTTCACGCTCCGCATCATCTGCCGGACGATGACCTCGATGTGCTTGTCGTTGATCGCCACGTTCTGCGAGCGGTAGACCTCCTGGATCTTGTCGACCAGGTACCTCTGCATCTCCTTCTCGCCGAGGATCGCCAGGATGTCGTGTGGGTTGATCGGCCCGTCGATCAGCGGATCGCCCGCCCGGACCCTCTCGCTCTCCTGCACGTTCACGTGGGTGTACCGGGGGATCAGGTACTCGCGGGTCTCGCCGTCGTCGCCCGAGATGATGACCTTCCGCATGCCCTTGGTGATGGGGCCGTGAGAGACAGTTCCGTCGATTTCCGTGATGACCGCCGCGTCCTTCGGGCGCCGCGCCTCGAAGAGCTCGACGATGCGCGGGAGACCGCCCGTGATGTCCTTCGTCTTGGTCGTCTCGCGCGGGATCTTCGCGAGCACGTCGCCCGGGTGGACGGCCTGCCCGTCTCCGATCATCAAGTGCGACCCGATCGGGAGGAGGTACTTGCGCTCCCCTCCCTTGCCCTGCACGAGCACCTGCGGCGAACGCTTTTCGGCGCCCACCGTCTCGACGATGATCTTCTGAGCCAGGCCGGTGACCCGGTCCGTCTCTTCGCGGAGGTTCTCGTTCTCGACGATGTCGCGGAAGGAGATCTTCCCGCCGACTTCCGTGAGAATGGCCGAGGTGAACGGGTCCCACTCGACCAGCTCCTGGCCGGGGACGACCTCTTCGCCGTCAGAGACCTTGATGGTCGAGCCGTAGACGACCGAGTACCGTTCCTTCTCGCGGCCCTTGTTGTCCTGAATCGTGATCTTGCCGTTCCTGTTGACGACCACCAGGTTGCCGTCCTTGCGCTGGACCGTCGTGACGTTTAAGAACTTGACCGTCCCCGGGTTCTTCGCGACGTGCTTGGACTGCTCGGTGACTCGAGAGGCGGTGCCGCCGTAGTGGAACGTCCGCATGGTGAGCTGGGTGCCCGGCTCGCCGATCGACTGGGCGGCGATGACGCCGCAGGCCTCGCCGATCTCGACCATCTTGCCCGACGCCAGCATGCGGCCGTAGCAGAGGCGGCAGACGCCGCGCTTGGTTTCGCAGGTCAGGACCGACCGGATCTTCACCCGCTCGATGCCGGCCTCCTGCACGCCCGAGGCGAGGTCCTCGGAGACCTCCGCGCCGTAGGAAACGAGCCGCTCTTCCGTGAGCGGGTCGAAGATGTCTTCCTGGGACACGCGGCCGACGATGCGGTCACGGAGGGGTTCCAGCGTGTCGCCGCCTTCCATGATCGCCGAGACCGTGATGCCGTCAGAGGTTCCGCAGTCTTCCTCGGTGACGATGACGTCCTGCGCCACGTCGACCAGACGGCGGGTCAGGTAACCCGAGTCAGCCGTCTTCAACGCGGTGTCCGCCAGGCCCTTGCGGGCGCCGTGGGTCGAGATGAAGTACTGCAGAACCGAGAGACCTTCGCGGAAGTTCGCCTCGATCGGGGTCTCGATGACCTCGCCCGAGGGCTTGGACATCAGGCCCCGCATGCCGGCGAGCTGCCGGACCTGCTCCTTGGAGCCTCGGGCGCCCGAGTCGGCCATGATGTAGATCGGGTTGAAGTCCTGTCCGGCCTGGTCCGACTTCTTCATCTCGCGGAACATTTCGTCCGAGATGTTCTCCGTCGTCCGGTGCCAGATGTCGATGATCTTGTTGTGGCGCTCACCCGCGGTGATGACGCCCGAGCTGCGCTGGGCCTCGACTTCGAGGACCGACTTGCGCGCCCCGTTCAAGAATTCTTCCTTCTTCTGCGGGATGACCATGTCGTCGACGCCGATCGAGATCCCGGCGCGGGTCGCCGCGAGGAACCCGAGCTCCTTCAAGTCATCCAGCATCTGCACGGTCATTTCTTCGCCGAACGTCAGGTACACGTAGCTCACGAAGTCCGTCAGGCCCCGCTTTTTGAGGTTTCCATTGATGAACGGGACGACGTCCTGCAGCGACTGGTTGAAGATGACGCGCCCGACCGTCGTGTCGATCAGCGTCCTCTCGATGTCCTGCACCTCGGCATGAGAGATGTCCTGGTCGTTGTATTGCGTGGTCAGGTCGATGTACCGGCCCGAGTAGCGCACCCGGATCGGCGTGTGGGTCATCACCTCTCCGACTTCGTAGGCGAGGACGACCTCGTCGAAGTCGGCGAAGATCCGCCCCTCCCCCTTCGTATTCGCGCGGGACTTGGTCAGGTAGTAGATCCCGAGCACCAGGTCCTGCGAGGGGACCGCCAGCGGGCGGCCCGAAGCGGGAGACAGGATGTTGTTCGATGAGAGCATCAGGAGCTCCGCCTCGACCTGCGCCTTCGGCGACAGCGGAACGTGGACGGCCATCTGGTCGCCGTCGAAGTCCGCGTTGAACGCCGGGCAGACGAGGGGGTGGATCTTGATCGCCTTGCCTTCGACGAGCACCGGCTGGAACGCCTGGATGCCCAGACGATGCAGGGTCGGCGCGCGGTTTAAGAGCACCGGGTGATCGCGAATGACCTCTTCGAGCGCGTCCCACACTTCCGTGACGCCGGACTCGACGAGCTCCTTGGCCGCCTTGATGGTGGTCGCGAGGCCCTTTTTCTCGA
>JBDTRB010000153.1:0-7410 GCA_039931865.1 Acidobacteriota bacterium
GACAGGAACTTTTCGATGATTCGATCCTTCGAGAACCCGATGATCCCCTCGTAGGCGCCGGTCATCCCGACGTCGGAGAGGTACGCGGTCCCGCCCGGGCGAATCGTCTCGTCGGCGGTCGCGACGTGCGTGTGCGTCCCGACGACGGCGGAGACCCGGCCGTCGAGATACCAGCCGATCGCCATCTTCTCGGAGGTCGCTTCGGCATGGAAGTCCACGAAAATCACCTTCGCGTCCATCTTCGCGATCTCCTCGTCCGCCACACGGAAAGGCGAGTCGGCGTTGACCGGCATGAACACCTGGCCCTGCAGGTTGAGCACCCCGACGGGCACGCCCCCCGCCGTCGTCTGGACGGTCGACCCGCGCCCCGGATTTCCCGGCGGGTAGTTCGCGGGACGGAGGAGGCGGTCGGACGAGTTCAGCGTGTCGTAGATCTCCCGCTTGTCCCAGATGTGATTGCCGGAGGAGAACACGTCGATCGGCATCTTCGAGAGGTCTTCGAAAAGGTCCACCGTCAGGCCGAAGCCCCCGGCCGCGTTCTCGATGTTCACGATCGTGAAGTCGATGCGGTGCCGGTCGATGACTCCAGTCAGCGCGTCCGCCAGGGCCCGCCGCCCCGGCGAGCCGACGACGTCTCCGATGAAGAGGATGTTCATGGGGCGGGAATCGGAAATCGAGAGCCGACCGACCAACGGGAGGGAGTCGGCCGCGGTATTCCGCGGTCAACTGGATAGGAAATCGACCGGCCCGGCTTTTCGATTCCCCATTCCCGGCTCCCGACTCCCGGCTCCGTCACCTTGCGTACTCCACCGACCGCGTCTCACGGATCACCGTCACCTTGATCTGGCCGGGGTACTGGAGCTCGGCTTCGATCTTCTTGGCGACGTCGCGGGAAAGCCAGAGCGCTTCGTCGTCCGTGACGCGCGTCGCCTCGACGATGATTCGAAGCTCCCGCCCGGCCTGGACCGCGAACGCCTTCTGGACTCCCTTGAACCCGTCGGCAATGTGCTCGAGCTTCTCGAGCCGTTTGACGTAGGTCTCGAGGATCTCGCGGCGGGCACCGGGGCGGGCGGCAGAAAGAGCATCCGCGCCATTGACCAGAACCGCCTCGAGCGACCGCGGCTCGTAGTCCCCGTGGTGACACTCCATTCCGTGGATCACGGCGTTGCTCTCGCCGAACTTCTTCAACACCTCGCGCCCGAGCTCGAGGTGGGTTCCATCCATTTCGCGGTCGATCGCCTTCCCGATGTCGTGCAGCAGGCCCGCGCGCTTGGCGACCTCGACGTCTCCGCCGAGCTCCGCCGTCATGTTCGTGGCGAGCCAGGCGACTTCCTTGGAGTGCTGAAGCACGTTCTGTCCGTAGGACGTCCGGTACTTCAGGCGCCCGAGCAGCTTGATGAGCTCGGGATGAAGGTCGGGGATGCCGAACTCGAGAGCCGTCGCCTCCCCCTCCTGCCGGATCTTTTCCCAGAGCTCGGACCGCACCTTCTCGACGATCTCCTCGATACGGGCGGGGTGGATGCGTCCGTCGACGATCAGCTTCTCGAGCGCGAGGCGGGCCACTTCGCGGCGAAGGGGCTCGAACGCGCTGATGACGATCGCCTCCGGAGTGTCGTCGATGATGAGGTCGACCCCCGTTGCCGCCTCGAGGGCCCGGATGTTGCGCCCCTCCCGGCCGATGATCCGCCCCTTCAGGTCATCCGACGGCAGCTCGACGACCGAGACCGTCGCCTCGACGACGGTATCCGAGGCGAGCCGCTGGATGGCCATCCCGATGATGTGGCGGGCCTTCTGCGTCGACTGCTCGATCGCTTCTTCCTCGATCCGGCGCATGAGGCCCGCGGCTTCGACCCGCGCCTCGTTCTCGATCGACTTGACGAGCTGGTTGCGCGCGTCGACGGAGGTCAGACCGGAGATCTGCTCCAGCCGCTTCTTCTGGTCGTCGACGAGCCGGTCGGCCTCGACCTTCGCCTCGTCGACCTTGCGCTGGCTTTCGCCGACCGCACGCTCCTTGCGGTTGTACTCCTCTTCCCGGCGCTCCTGGGCCGCGAGCTTTCGGTCGAGGTTTTCCTCCTTCTGGAGGACCCGCTTCTCGAGCGCCTGGATTTCGACACGCCGGGCCGCGACCGTCTTGTCGAACTCGGCCCGGGCGGCGAGGACGTTTTCCTTGGCCTCGATCGAGGCCTCACGGAGTCGCGCCTCGGCCGTCTTGGACGCGTCGGAGAGGACGCGGTCGGCTTCGAGCTTCGCGGCAGCGTGGCTGACGGCGAACCTCTTCTTCAGGCTGGCGTACGCGACCGCGCCGATCACGCCCCCAAGGACGAGACCGATCGCGATCGCGATCGCGATGCTTGATCCCATGGTCGGCTCCCCTTCTCCCGCGGGGCGCCGAAGTCGAGTCGGCTATCTGCTAACCGCTAAAACGTCTAACGCGCGACGCCAAACATGCCTGAGCGTCCGGAAGTCTTTTCCCGCCTCAAATTCTGATTTCGGGTTTCCACTACTTCCACTACCGATGCGACCGCTCGTCCGTTTGGTGTCCCCGGGATCGCTCCCGGGGCGCCGACGCCTCTTCTTCAGCTGCCCAGAGCGGCGTCCAGTTTCTCTATGAGACGCTCCGCCCGCGCGACGGCGTCGGTCGGGGCGTCCTTCCGAGTTCTCTCCCGCTGATGCAGGTCATCCGAGATGTTCAGGGCGGCGAGGATGGCAATTTTTGTCGTGTCGACTGTTGCCGTCTTCTCCGCGACTTCTTTCATTCTGGAATCGACGAATCGGGCCAGGTCGTGAATGTACGTGCTGTCGCCCTCGGCCCGGACGTTGTACGTCTGGCCGAAAATTTCTACCTGGGTGACGCTGCCCCTTCTGTTCAACGGAGGCAGACTCCTTTCGTGGGGTGCAGTCTATTCTCTGTCCTCCAGCGGAGTCAATGAGTTAGCTGTCGGCCGTCAGCTGTCGGCTCTCAGCGCCGAAGAACGGGAAAAACGCTCGCGGCCGAGGCACGAAAGGAGGATTCGCGACCGGCGCAATCTTCTGCCGAGCGGCGGGATCGGGATTGACTGATAGCTGACAGCTGCCAGCTGACAGCCGACAGTTACTTCTCCTCCGCCGCCTCGAGCGAGTGGATGAGCTTCTCCAGGCGCTCGCGGACGGTCTGCTGGTCTTTCTCGAGGCGCTCGACGGATCCCCGTGCGTCCGCCGATTCCTTCTCGGCCTTTCGCGCGGCCGCAAGCTCGGTCCGCAGCCGTTCGTTGTCGCTCGCCAGCGTCTGGAGGCGTCCGAGCAGTTTTTCGACCTTGCGGTCCAGGGCGTCGAAGATTTTCGTGTTCGCGTTATCCATGAGCTCCCGCCTCCAGCGGTTCGTTGTTAAAAGGTCACTCCAAAGCGTTCCTGGAGAGCCGCCGCCAGGCGGTCTCTCTCGCGGTTCACATCGTCAGAGGTCAGCGTCCGATCGGCCGACCGGAACGTCAGCCGCAGGGTCGTCTTCGTCCGGTCCGCGGGGACGCTCGCCCCTTCGTACCGGTCCGCGACGCGGAAAGATTCGAGATCGAGCAGCGCCCGGTCGCGTATGAACGCCGCAATCTCGTCCCAGGCAACGGCTCGCGGCTGGGCAAACGAGAGATCGACCTCGACCGGTGGAAAGGTCGAATACGGCGCGAAGCGGGCGGCCCGCGGCAGGCTCGGGATCCTCTCGACTAAGAGCTCACCGGCGAAGACGTTCTCGGGAAGGTTGCGGCGCTCGCGCTCCCCGCGGGAGAGGAGTCCGACGACCCCGAGAACACCCACGGGGGTCTCGACCCACGCGGCGGCGCCCCGGGCGAAGCCCGGCATCTCGGCCGGCTTCCAGCAGAGATCCTCGGCCGCGATCCAGGGGTCGACGACCCTCTCGACGATCCCCTTGGCGTCGAAGAAGTCGGCCGCTTGCAGCTCGGCGGGAGCGCTCCAGTGCGGGCGGAGCGTTCCGGCGAGCGCGAACGCGAACCGGCGCGATTCGAGCGAAGGAGGATTTTCGGGGTCGCCGTCGGCCCTTCCGAAGGCGCGGCCCACTTCGAAGAGCGCGGCATCCGGCCGGCCGTGCCGGGCGTTTGCGGACAGCGCGTCGAGAAGGCCCGGGAGAAGCGTCGCGCGCAGGTCACGGCGCGTTTCGTCCAGGGGGTTCGCGACCGAGATCGATTTGCCCATTCCCGCGGCTTCGAGCCAGGGAGCAAACGGCGCTTCACTGACCTCGCGGTCGACGAACGGGTAGCCCACGGTCTCGTAAAGGCCCGCCGCGACGGCCCCGTCCGAGAGGCTGTCCTCGACGATCCTGCGCGGCTCGAGGTATCGGCCGGGGGCGGTGGCGGGAGGGACCCGTGACGGCAGGCGGTCGTACCCGTGAACCCTCAGAACCTCCTCCACCAGGTCGTCCTCGATGCGGACGTCGTGACGCCGCAGCGGGATCTCGACCGCGATCCTCCGCCCGCGCACCTCCGGGGCAAAGCCGAGCCGCTCCAAAATCTCCGCAGCGGATTCGACCGTGAGAGTCGGATCGCCCGCGAGGAGCCTCAGCCGCGAGATCCGCAGGGCCGCGCGCCGCGTCTTGAACGGCGCGCCCCGCACATCGAGCAGACCGGGCGCCACGGTGCCGCCGGCGGATTCGAGAATGAGATGAGCCGCGAGGTTCAACGCGCCCGGGATCGCAGCGATGTCCGCGCCCCGCTCGAACCGGTGCGAGGCATCCGTGTGCATTCCGAGCCGGCGTGCGGTCCGCCGGATCGCGACCGGGTCCCACCACGCGGCTTCGAGGAGGACATGCCGCGTGTCCGCTGTCACCGCGGTATCGAGGCCGCCCATGATTCCCGCGAGCGAGACCGCGCGCTCCGCGTCGGCGACAACGATGTCGGAAGACTCGAGCCGGCGCTCGATCCCGTCCAGCGTCACGAGCGTCTCGCCGCGGCGCGCCTTCCGGACAATCAGCATCTCTCCGCGGAGCTTCTCGAAATCGAACGCGTGGAGCGGCTGCCCGACCGCCCAGAGGGCATAGTTGGTAGCGTCGACCGCGGCGCTGATCGAGTGGCTGCCGATCGCGGCGAGCCGGGCAGCCACGCGCTCTGGCGCAGACCCGTGGTGAACGCCGCGCAAGAGCAGCGCACCGAACCGCCGGCAGAGCCGCGGGACCGAGATCACGACCGACGTGAGCGACTCGACCGGTTCGCCCGAAGAAGGCGGAGGCGAAAACTCCGGGCCGGCGGCCGCGAGCGAAGTCGCCGACAGCGCGGCGAGCTCGCGAGCGATCCCGAGGTGGCTCATGGCGTCGGGACGATTCGGTGTGATCTCGACGTCGAAAACGGGGCCGCGGGCGGTCTCCTCGACCGACTCGACCGGGAGTCCGGCCTGGTCGAGCAGCGCTCGGGCCTGATCTGCCGGCGGGGCCGCGGCGAGGAACTCGCCGACCCAATCGAGCACGAACTTCACGCCGTGTCTCCGAGCCGCCGGCCCGCGTACTGTCCAAGGAACCGCTCGTCGCCCTCGAACAGCAGCCGCAGGTCGGGAAAACCGTACAGGAGGAGGGCGATGCGGTCGATCCCGCCGCCGAACGCAAACCCCGTGTAGGTCTCGGGGTCTATTCCGGCGCGGACGAGCACGTTCGGATGGACGCAGCCAGCGCCCATGATCTCGATCCAGCCGGAGCCCTTGCATTTCCGGCAGCCGGCGCCGCGGCAGAAGTTGCAGGTCATGTGAACGTCGGCGCCCGGCTCGACGAAGGGAAAGAACGTCGGAATGAAACGCGCCTTCGTCCCCGGGCCGAAGAGCTCCGACAGGAACGTCTCGACCGTTCCCTTCAAATCCGCGAGCGAGATCCCCCGGTCGATGACGAGAGCCTCGACCTGGTGGAAGACCGGCGAGTGCGTCGCGTCCACCTCGTCCTTCCGGTAAACCCGGCCCGGCATGATCATCCGCAGCGGCGCTCCACGCTCGCGCATTTCGCGCACCTGGACCGGCGACGTATGCGTGCGGAGGAGGAGCGGCGACCGCGCCGGCAGGTCGAGAAAAAAGGTGTCCTGCGTATCGCGCGCCGGATGCTCGGGCGGGAAGTTCAATGCCTCGAAATTGTGGAAGTCGTTCTCGATTTCCGGGCCGTCGGCAATCGAATACCCCATTCTCAGGAAGATCTCTTCGATCCGCCTCCGGACGATCGTGAGCGGGTGGAGCGCGCCTGCCCGCGGACGACGGCCCGGGAGGCTGACGTCGACAACGGCCGCGCGCTCCCGCGCCTCGGCCTCGCGGCGGGAGACTTCTTCCGACAGGCGCCCGATCGCTTCCTCGATCTCCCGCTTCACGGCGTTCGCGCGCGCGCCGAAGCCCGCGCGCTCGGAGGGGGCGAGGTCCTTCACGCCCGAGAAGAGGGCCGGTACGAGCCCCTTCTCGCGGCCGAGAAACCGCCCTTTCAGCCGTTCGAAATCTCCCCGCGAGGAAATTTCGCCGGCCACGGCCTCACGAAAAGCCGAGAGAAGGCGAGAGGCCGCGTCGTTCGCGCTCGGATCCCGAGAGGCGGACATGCGGTCCGGCGGCCCCGACTCCTCGTCACGCATCGGTCACGGCCAGGCCGCGGTCACCGGCTGGCGCAGGCGGTCTCACGCCGTCGCCAGCGCCGCCTTGGCAACTCCCACGAGCTGGGTGAACGCGCCGGGGTCGGTCACGGCGAGATCCGCCAGCATCTTGCGGTTGATGTCGTTGCCCGCCTTCTTCAGCCCGTCCATGAGCCGGCTGTAAGAAATCTCGTTCTCGCGGGCTGCCGCGTTGATCCGGACGATCCAGAGCCCCCGAAAATCCCGTTTCTTCGCCTTCCGGTCGCGGTAGGCGTACAGAAGCGACTTCTCGACCTGAAGCTTCGCCATCCGGTACGACTTGGATTTCGTTCCGTAGTAGCCCTTGGCCAGCGCCAGGGTCTTGGCCCGGCGGTTCTTTCTCTTGTTTCCACGTTTGACGCGCGGCATTGGTGTTCTCCCTGTGGCCGGGAATCGGGAATCGGGAATCGGAAATCGCTGCGGTTGCCCGCGCCCTCTCCTCCCGTTCCGAAGCCCCGGTTCGATTGACGATTACCGGTTTCCGATTCCCGACTTCACGAGTTCGGCAGCATCTCCGCGACGCGCTTGTGGTCGGACTTCGAGACGAGGGTCGCCTGCGCGAGCCCGCGTTTGCGGCCGGCCGCCTTCTTCGTGAGGATGTGGCTCTTCATCGCCTTCGAGCGCTTGAACGCGCCGGAGGCGGTCTTGCGAAACCGCTTGGCGGCCCCGCGATGCGTTTTCAACTTCGGCATGTGTTACTCCGTTTTGCGAGAGATCGGGAATTCTTTCCACTCCTGTGACTTGTCCCTACGATTCCCGATTCCCGATTCCCGATTCCCGATTCCCGATTCCCGATTCCCGATTC
>JBDTRB010000154.1:0-7325 GCA_039931865.1 Acidobacteriota bacterium
AGGGGTGAGGGGTGAGGGGTGAGGGGTGAGGGGTGAGGGGTGAGGGGTGAGAGGTGAGCCAGGAAAAACCGGGGGAGCCGCGAGTCGTCTGAATCCGCGCCTGACGCCTGACCCCCTACTCGTTCACCGTGCGCTCGTTACGCACCTCGGCTTCGTGTACGGCCGGGGTGGTTCGAGCCAGCTCCAGAGCGCGGGCGAACTCGATGTGCAGAGCGTGGCCCGCCTTGCGCGCGAAAATCTGGCCGATGAGCGGCGCGCCGAGCAGGGCGAGATCGCCCACGAGGTCGAGGATCTTGTGGCGAACGAATTCGTCGCGGAAGCGAAGGGGCCCGGACGCGACACCCGTCTCGTCGAGCACGACCGCGTTGTGCAGGTTCCCGCCGCGGGCGAGCCCCCGCGCGCGCAGCGCCTCGACTTCGCGGGCAAATCCGAAGGTGCGGGCAGGCGCGATGCGGGCCGAATACTCCTCGGGCCGGATGGCGACCGTGAGCTCCTGACGGCCGACGACCGGGTGCGGAAAGTCGATTTCGTAGCTGATCGTCAGACCCGAGCCGCCGGGGACGTAGCGGACGCAGCGGTCGCCCCGCGAAACTTCGACTTCGCGGTCGAGGGCGATGGGCTGGACCCGATCTCCCTGTCTCTCGAACCCCGCGGCGTGAAAGAGCCGGACGAACGGCAGGGCAGAGCCGTCCAGGATCGGGATCTCGGGGCCGTCGACCTCGATGCGGCAGTTGTCGAGGCCTTCGCCGGCGGCGGCGGAGAGCACATGCTCGACCGTTCCGATCGACAC
This sequence comes from Acidobacteriota bacterium, assembly GCA_039931865.1. Classification (GTDB taxonomy): domain Bacteria; phylum Acidobacteriota; class Thermoanaerobaculia; order UBA5066; family Gp7-AA6; genus JALYUA01. The sequence goes on from JBDTRB010000154.1 coordinate 791, forward strand.
GCCTCCGTGAGAGAGCGTCGTCGCGTAGTCGAACAGGCTGGCCGAGGCGAGCCGCGCGGGGACCGGGGAATGCGGATGGTCCGTGCGCACGAACACGAGGCCATGGCCCACCGGGGCCGGGCGGAAAATCGCGCGAACGGGGTGTCCCGAATGGAGCCCCACGCCCTCGATGGAGACGGTGGTCTTGAGTGTGGTCTGGGATCGCAAGCAGTTCGTTCCGGCGTCCGACATCGCAGCATCGGTGCCATCTTCGGCGCGCGGTCGAAAATACCCATAACTGGCTCAAATCCATAGACTTGCCTGGGCCGTCGTACGACCTCCCGTCCGCGGCCTGTGGCTCCAGCGCCACAAACCTGTGGCGCCTGCGCCACCTTTCCGAGCCCCGATTTCGATCCGTTACACTCGGAGAAATGCATTCTCAGCGCCTGGAGGAGGTCGTGGCGGCGGTCCTCGCGGAGTCTCGCGACTCGCTGCGCGTGGCCCGGGCGCGCTGCTACGCGATGGGTCCGTCGGGCGATTTCCGGCTCGCCGGCTCGTTCGGCTACGTGTCGCGTTTCGGCCCAGAAGACTTTCTCGAGCCCTCGCACCCTCTCGTCGAATTCGTGCAGCGGCACCGGCGGCCCGCGTACGCCAACTCCCCGCTGGAAGCCGGCCGCCTCGCGCCTTCGATGGAGCGCGAGCAGTACGCCCGGATGCTCGCAGCGCCCGCGTACGTCGGCTCCCGGATGGTCGCCATCCTCGAGCTCCAGGACAAGCTAGAGGGCGCGTTTTTCGCGGCGGAAGATCTGCGCGCTGCCGAAAAACTGGCCTCCCGCGTCGGCGCGGTTCTCGAGTCTTTCGACGGAAGTTCGATCGCCGCTCCCGAGCCGATGGCGCAGGAAGACGCGGACGCGCTGTACCGGCCGGATGAGTCGGCGGGATTGGATCGGGATTTCCCCGCGCCGCCACCGCTGTTCTCCGCCGGCCCCGAATGGGAGGAAGGACCCGCCGAGCTCCCGCTCGCGCGGACGGTGACCGCCGCACCGGCGCCCCCGCGCGTCAAGCCGGTTTCGGGCCGCCCCGTCTCACGCGAGGAGCTCGTCTTTCGCGGATTCTGGAGCTCCCTTCTGCTGGCGCCCGACATCGAGGCCGTCGCGTTTTCGACCTGGACGCGGGACGCCGTGCACATCCAGATCGGAGCACGGCGGGCTCTTTCCGAAGACGCGCGGATCGCGCTCGTCGAAAACCTGGGGCCGGTGGTCGCCTCGGTGGCCCCGGATCTGCGGCCGCCGCATCAGAAGCGGTTTTCCACCGAGTTCCCCCTCGGCCGCGGCACGGGGGAGATCCAGGGATTTGCCGGAATACAGACCTCGGTGATCTCAGCGGGCGTCCGGACCCTGCTCGTCAGCCTCCTTTTTTCGCGGCCGCCGGACGAAGCGGCGGAGGAAGCGTTGAAGGAAGTCCACCGCGGCATCCGCGCCGCCGTGCTGCAGTCGGCGTCAGGCGAGCGCTACCGGCAGTCGTACCGCAGCCTCGTCAAGTCGCTTCTCGAGCCCGGCCTCCGCGCCTACCCTCAGCTGAAGGCCCACTCGTATGCGGTCGGCGCTCTCTGCCGCAAGTTCGCAGGCGCCCTGCGGCTCTCCTCCGAAGAGGTCGAACAGCTCACCGTCGCCGGGCTTCTCCACGACATCGGCCTGCGCGAGGTCGAGGTACCTTACGAGCGGCTGGCGGGCCGGCGGCCTCTCGACCTGCAGGAGGTTTCGCTCGTGCGGCGGCACGCGGTCATCGGAGCGGACATTCTCGAGAAGATCGAGTTTCCTTATCCGGTCGCGCCGCTCGTCCGCCACCACCACGAGCGGTACGACGGCGCAGGCTATCCAGACGGCCTCTCCGGGGACCGCATACCCTTCGGCTCGCGCGTGCTCGCGATCGCGGAAGCCTACGACGCGATGACCGCCGCGCATTCCTATCGCTCTCCCATCGGCGAAGACGCCGCGCTCGACATCCTCACGGCCAAGGGGGGCACGCAGTTCGACCCGGAGCTCGCGCGGCGCTTCTGCGAACTGCTGCGCAGTCCGGCGGGACGCGCCTACCGGAACGACCTCCCGGACACGCTGCGATGAGAGGCGGCGGGAGGGGGCGCCCGGAGTCTGCGAAGGAAAAGGAAAAAAAGACTTCTCCGATCGCGTCCAATCGGAAGGCGTTCCACGAGTACTTCGTGGAGGACCGGATGGAGGCGGGGATCGCCCTCCTCGGATCCGAGGTGAAGTCTCTGCGGGAGGGTCGCGCGCAGTTGAAGGACTCGTACGTTCATTTCCGCGACGGCGAGGCGTACCTGGTCGGCGCGCACATCTCGCCGTACGGGTCCGCCTCCTGGACGAACCACGCGCCGGAGCGCGACCGAAAGCTGCTCCTTCACAAACGCGAGCTCACGAAGTGGGCGTCGGCCGTCGCAACGTCGGGGGTCACCTGCGTTCCGCTGTCGCTCTATTTCAAAGGCTCCCGCGCGAAGGCGGAGATCGCGCTCGTCAAGGGCAAGAAGCTGCACGACAAGCGCGACGCGATCCGCGACCGCGAGTTGAAGCGCGAGGCGGACAGGTCGATGAGGAACCGGTAACGAGAAGCTGTCAGATGTCCGCCCGCGGCGCCGCCGGTGTTGATGGTCTGAGGGAGAATCAGGGCGTGGAGACCGCGTTCGTGTTGCGCGACTACCGCGCGTCTGACTTCGACGAAATCGTTGCCCTGGATCGGGAGTGCTTCGAGCCCGGGATCGCTTACCCTGCGGGGGAGATGCGTCGGCTCGTCTCTCTCGTGACCCGGGAAGCGGTGGTCGCGGTGTCGGAAGAAACGCTGGCCGGGTTCTGCCTGGGGTATCGGGCGCCGGCCCGCGTCGGACGGATCATCACGCTCGACGTCCGATCGTCCCATCGACGGGGAGGAGTCGGACGGGCGCTTCTCGAAGAGACGATCCGGCGACTCGCGGCCGCCGGATCCCGCGAAACGGTGCTCGAGGTGGATCTGCGCAACACCCCGGCCCTGGCCTTTTACGAGAGGCTGGGCTTCCGGCGCCTTCGGACCATTCCGGGTTACTACGGACCCGGAATTCCCGGGGTGGAGATGTCCCGGGAAACGCCGGGAGCCGAGACCTGAGAGCTGACAGCCGACAGCCGACCGCTCCTCATCTCGCCGCCCTCTTCCTCTTCCGGGGCTCGGCCTTGCGGTTCTCCCGGAGGAGCTCGAGAAAGCGCTCCGGCGCGACGGGCCGGCTCACCAGGTAGCCCTGCATCTCGTCGCAGTGCTGGCTTCGTAGAAACGTCAGCTGCGGTTCCGTTTCCACTCCCTCGGCCACGACGGTCAACTCGAGGCTGTGCGCCATCGCGATGATCGCTGACGCGATCGCCGCGTCATCGGGGTCGGTCGTCACGTCGCGGACGAACGACTGGTCGATCTTCAGCCGGTCGATCGGGAAGCGCTTCAGGTAATTCAGCGACGAATACCCGGTTCCGAAGTCGTCCATGGAGAGCTGGACGCCGAGGTTCTTCAGGTCCCAGAGGGTGCTGATCGAAACGTCGGCGTTCTGCATCGCGTTTGACTCGGTGATTTCGAGATCCAGGAACTCGGGTGCGAGGTCGGCCGCTTCGAGCGCGGTCCTCACCTGGGAGACGAGGTCCGCCTGCTGGAACTGCCTCGCGGAAAGGTTCACAGCGACGGAGAGACGCGGATGGCCGAGCTGCTGCCACGCACGGACCTGCGCGCAAGCCGCATGGAGCACCCACTCGCCGATCGGAACGATGAGGCCCGAGATCTCTGCGAGGGAGATGAACTCGCCGGGCGCGAGCAGTCCCATTTCGGGGTGTTCCCAGCGGATCAGCGCCTCGGCGCCGCGGATCTGGTTCGTCTCGAGGTCGACGAGCGGCTGATAATGGAGGACGAGCTCCTGGTTGTGGATCGCCTGGCGCAACCGGCTCTCGAGGGAGAGGCGCTCCAGCGCGCGGGAGTTCATCGCCGGCGTGTAGAGCTGGAAATTGTCGCGGCCCTGCTCCTTCGCGCGATACATCGCCGTGTCGGCGTTGCGCACGAGGGTCTCCGCGGTCTCGCCGTCGGCGGGGTAGATGGCCACACCGATCGAGGTAGTCAGGAAGAGCTCCCTCCCGTCGATGACGAATGGGAGGCGCAGCACGCCGAGGATCTTTCGCGCGATCTTCGCCGCGTCCTCGTCTGCCGCCATGCCCGGCACGAGGACGGTGAACTCGTCGCCCCCGAGCCTCGCCACTGTGTCGCCTTCGCGCACGCAGCTTCCGAGACGTTCCGCGACGCCGCGGAGAAGCTCGTCGCCGATCGAGTGCCCGAGCGAGTCGTTGATCACCTTGAACCGGTCGAGATCCAGGAAAAGCGTCGCGAGGTGGTCTTCGGAGCGTTGCGCGTTCAGCACCGCCATCCGGAGGCGGTCCTGGAAGAGCAGCCGGTTCGGCAGGCCGGTCAGCGCGTCGTGGAAGGCGAGGTGTTTCACCTGCTCCTCGGCGCGCTTGCGCTCGGTGATGTCGATGACCGTGCCCTCGATCATCTCGGGCCTGCCGTCGATCCCCTCGATGACGCTGCCGTTCTCGAGGACCCACACGAGGGTTCCGTCCTTGCGCCGCTGGCAGGATTCGTGGTTCGAAAGCGAATGGCGTTCCCGGAGGCGCCCGATCGCCGCCTCGCGGTCTTCGGAGCTGCGGTAGAAGTCCCACGCAGGCTGTCCGAGGACCTCCTCGCGCGTGCCGTATCCGAACATGCGCGCGAACGAATCGTTGCAATCGAGGATGCGGCCGTCGAGTGTCGTCCGGTACACGCCCGCGAGGTTGCGCTCGAAGAGCGTGCGGTACCGCGTCTCCGACGCCCGCAGGGCGTCCTCGGCGCGCTTGCGCTCGCTGACGTCCCGGAAGCTCCACACGCGCCCCACCGCCTTGCCGCCCACGCGCTGGGGCTTTGAAAACCGCTCGAAGACGCGCCCATCGCGGAACTCGACCGTGTCCTGACTCTCGGCCTCCGGCGTGCCTCGCAAGCGTTCGATCAGACCGAAGAACTTCGCCGGGTCCTTCATCTGCCCCGCGGTTGCCGCGAGAGCGAGACGGTGATCGCTTCCCTCGAGCGAGGACGCGGGCAGCCGCCACATGTCGAGAAACTTCTGGTTCAGTGTCAGGATCCGCTCCTCCTCGCCGACGACGAGGAGCCCGTCCGCGGTGGCTTCGAGCGTGGCGCGCACGAGCGAGAGTGACGCCTCGCGGTCCTCTTCGGCGCGCTTTCTTTCGGTGATCTCGACGAGAGTGCCCTCGATGATCAACGTCCCCGGCCCGGGACCGTCGACCAGGCTTTCGCTCTCGAGCACCCAGACGATACTGCCGTCGCGTCGGCGCATCTTCTGCTCGTGGTTCGTCATCGTCCGCTTTTCGACGAGGGAGCGGAGCGCCTCCGTTCGCTCCTCCGGGCTGAGATAGAAGTTGACCGCGGGAGTGGCGAGCACCTCTTCGGAGGTTTCGTAGCCGAAGATCCGCGCGAACGCGATGTTGCAGTCGAGGATGCGGCCGTCGAGCGTCGTCCGGTACACGCCTGCCAGGTTGCGCTCGAAGAGCTGGCGGTGACGCGCTTCGGAATCGCGGACGACCCGCTCCGCCTCCCGGCGCTCGGAAACGTCGCGCGCGATCACCGTCAGCAGGCGGCGGCCTTCGCGGAGAGACTCGCCAAACGAGATTTCGAGCGGCACGTCTCGCCCTCCGGCGTGCCGCCCCGACAGCGCCATCGCTTCGCCGGGCGCGGTGGCCTTCCAGGTCGCGGGCCCTTCCGGTCCGCCGTACGGATGATTCGGGAGGAGCATCGACAGCGGCTCGCCGATCAGCGCGGACGTCGGATGGCCGAAGATCGGCTCCGCCGCTCCGTTGACGTACAGGATCCGCCCGTCGTCTCCGACCGTCAGGATCGCGTCCGACGCGGTCTCCGCGAGCGTGCGGAACCGGTTCTCGCTCTCCCGGAGCGCCTTGCGCGCGGCTCGCCGCTCCCGCCGGATCTGGGCTTCGCGCAGCTCGCGATCCACGGTCGGGCAGAGCCGGATGAGCGCATCGTGACTGATGCAGTTGTGAGCGCCGGCTTTGATCGCCCGGACGGCGGAATCCTCGCCGATAGTCCGCGAGACGATGACGAACGGAACGTCGATGTCGAGCTCTCGCAGAATCGAGAGCGCGGCGAGGGCGCCGAATTCCGGGAGCTCGAATCCCGAGAGGACGAGCTCGAACCGCTCCCGCGCCAGAGCGGCTTCCATCTCCTCGGCAGTCGAGACGCGCTCCGCCGCGACCACGTACCCGCCGCGGCGCAGCTCCTCGAGCGTCCGTTCGGCGTCGGCCGCGGAATCCTCCACCATCAACACTTTCAGGGCGGGCATTTTGTTTATTTCGAGAGCAGAAAATTATACCGCGGGATCCCGGTTTTCCCGGTCGTCCGCCGAGCGGATTTGGCCGGACCTGAGACGGAAGTGAGACGGAAGGGAGACTCGAGGCGGGGGAGGGCGGGGCTGGCCGCTAGC
>JBDTRB010000155.1:0-7283 GCA_039931865.1 Acidobacteriota bacterium
CGCCACTGGCCTCGTTCACCCCGACGTCCACCCCGACCGCGACGGCGACGGCCACGCTCACGGCGACGCCGAGCGTGACGCCTACGGGCGGCGTCGCTTCGCCGACCTCGACTCCGACACGAACGGTGACTCCGGTCCCGCCGGGGTCTCCGACAGTCACCTCCACCCCGGGGGGCGGAATCGGACCGAACGGCGGGCCGAGTGCACCGATCCCGACCCTTTCGACCGAAATGCTCGCGATGCTCGCCGTCGTCATCGCCGCACTCGGAATGCTCGCCCTGCGGCGCAGGTAGCCGGGCCGGGGCGCGGCTCCGGGGGCGAATCCCCGGAGCCGCACCCCTCTATACTCGCGGGATGCCCGGCCTTTCGGACTCCTGCGGCGTCTGCGGGACCGCGTTTCTCTTCAGCCTGCCGCGCTGTCTCTTCTGCCACAAGGCGGTGTGCGCGACCTGCAACGTCCGGGTCGGTGGGACGAACTTCTGCACGAAAGCGTGCGGACACAACTTCTTCTTCGGGGGTGAAGAGGATGTCGAGGACGCCGCCGGTTCGGACGTCGACGACGAATGAGCTCTCCGGAGGCGGCGACCCCGTCTCGTCCATCTCGCTTCGGCCGGTTCTTCTGGCGCGACCCGAACACCCAGTTTCTCCTTCTCGCGGCGGCCGTGGGGCTCCTGGGAGCGATGGGCGCGATCCTCTTCCGCGCGGTGACGTCGCGGCTGACCGCATGGCTCATGGACGCGAACGACGTCGTGACGGCGGCGCAGACCCTGCCGGTCGCGCTCTGTCTTTTTTTTCCGGCCGCCGGCGGGTTCGTCGGCGGACTGTTCATCCGAAAATACCTGAGCTCCGGAGAAACGCACGGTATCTCGGAGATGATCGAGGTCGTCTCTCTGGGACGGCGCAGCGTCCGGATGCGTCCCGCGGTTGCGCGCGTCTTCTCCTCGATCGCGGTCATCTCGACGGGCGGCTCCGAGGGACGCGAAGGCCCCATCATTCAGATCGGCGCGGCGATGGCGTCCTGGCTCTCGCGGCGCCTGAAGCTTTCGCCCGAAAGAGTGAGGATCCTGACCGCGTGTGGGATGGCTGCGGGAGTCGCGGGCGCTTACAACACGCCGATCGCCGCGACGCTCTTCGTTCTGGAGGTCGTCGTCGGCTCGTTTTCGATGACACTGTTCGGGCCGACCGTGGTCGCGGCCGTGCTGTCGACGATCCTCGTGCGGTTCGTCCTGGGCGACGAGCCCGTCTATCGCGTCGCCGCGTTCCGGCTCGAGTCGGTGTTCGAGCTGATCCCGTTCGCCGTGATCGGCCTGCTTGCCGGCCCGAGCTCGGCGCTCTTCATGCGCTCGCTGCGGGTCGCGAAGAAGACGTTTGCCCGTCTGCGGTTGAGTCCCCCGGTCACGATGGCGATCGGAGGAGCGGCGGTCGGGGCGATCGGGATCTTTCTGCCGGAGGTGTGGGGCAACGGATTCGAGGGTGCCAATCGCATCCTCCGCGGAAACCCCTCGATTCTGTTCCTGATCGCCATCTTCGCCGCGAAGATCGTCGCCACGTCCGCCACAATAGGCTCGGGCGGCGTCGGCGGGGTGTTCACGCCGTCCCTGCTGGTCGGCGCGGCGCTCGGCGGCGCCGTCGCCAAGGTGACGCACCTCGCGGTGCCCGGCCTCGACGCCCCGGTCGGCGGTTACGCGCTGCTCGGAATGGGCGGACTCCTCGCCGGTGTCACGCGCGCGCCGCTGCTCGCGGTCATCATGATCTTCGAGCTGACGCAGAACACGGCGGTGATCCTTCCGATGATGGTGGTTTCCGTCCTCGCAATCGTCGCCGCCAAAACGTTCGAGCAGGACTCGATCTACGTCCAGAGTCTGCGAGCGGCGGGGATCGTCTGGGAGCAGACGCCCGAGGCGACGTCGCTCTCGAGTCTCAAAGTGGCGGACGTGATGCGGACCGACGTCAAGCTCGTCCCGCGCACGCTCCCGCTCGCGGAGATCGTCTCGACGTTTCTCCACACGCGGAGCCTCTATCTCTATGTGGGCGACGAGCAGGGCCGCTTGATCGGCGTCGTCGACCTGCACGACATCAAGGAGTCGTTGCCCGAACGGGACCTCGCGAGCCTCGTCATCGCCGAGGACCTCGTGTCGGAGATTCCGTTCGTGACGCCGGCGGAGTCCCTGACGAGCGTCAACGAGAAGCTGTGGTTCCGGGACCTCGGCCAGCTGCCGGTAGTCGAAAGCGCCGAGAAACGGACCTTCCTCGGGGTCGTCACCCGCCGGGACCTTCTCGGCGCGTTCGACCGGGAGGTGCTCCAGCGCAACCGCCTGACCGCTCGCGTCCGCTTCGGCGACGATTTGTCCGAGATGGGGACGTTCGACCTTCCGGAGAAGCACAGGCTGATCCAGGTGGAGATCCCGCCGCAGCTCGCCGGGCGGACCGTCGGCGAGGCGAGTCTGCGCCAGACGTTTGGCGTCTCCGTCCTCGCGGTGAAGAGGCTCACGCGCCAGGGAGTCGAGCGCCGCTTCGTCCCCGGTCCGGCCGATCGGCTCGAGACGGGAGACGTCCTGATCGTGCTCGGCACCGACGAGGCGATCGCGAGGTTGAAGTCCGGCGCCGCGTAAACCCGGCACCCGGACCGACCCCGCGCTGGCAGGGTGTTATTCTCGGCCCGGTCTGATCCATGAACAAGGGGAGAGAGAGCGAGTTCGTCGCCCTTCGCGGGAAGTGGCAAAAAGAACGTACCCGGCTATACGACCGCGACACCGGGCTTGCGACGATCGCCACCCTGACCGAGGACCTCGCCAAGGAGCTTCAGGCACGCGGCTCCCTTGCGGTCCTGATCTTCCGGCCGGGCTCCGAAGGCCGCGTCGAGGAGGTCTGGGGCTGGGAGGCGTATGACGACCTGCTTCTCGACTTCGTCCGGCGGCTGAAAGCGTTCCAGACGGACGGGATCGTCCCGACGGGATCGTTCTGTCTCCCTTACGTGCGCTCCGACGAAATCATCCTCATGGTCGAGCCCGGCACCGCGCTCCTCGAAGAGCCGGGCGCGCTCGAGCAGAAGGCGGCGGAGCTCGACCAGTTGATTCGCGGATACCTCGCCGAGCGCGCGGACCTGTCGGGTCGCTTCCGCTCGTTCGTCGGCGCCGGGCGAATCGTCTTTGACACGAAGTACCGGCTCGAGCGGCTGATATACCGCGGCATCCAGGAAGCGCGCGACCAGGTCACGCGTAAGACCGTGCGCGCCGAGATCCGCGGCGGCGAGATGTTGCAGGACGCGATCGCGCGGCGTGACATCTCGCCCGTGTTCCAGCCGGTGTTCGATCTTCAGACCGGCGAGATGATCGGCATGGAAGCCCTCTCGCGCGGACCGCGCGGCAGCGAGTTCGAAAGCGGCGAGACCCTTTTCTCGCTCGCCGAACGTACCGAGCTTCTCGTGCCGCTCGAGCGCGTGTGCCGCCAGCGGTCTCTGGAAGCGGCGGCGACAGCGCTCGGGGACGGGCAGATCTTCGTCAACCTGTCGCCCGCCGCCGCATCCGACCCGGAATTTCTGGGGCCTATGTTCCTCGACCAGGTCGCGAGCGTCGGCCTGACCCCGGACCGGATCGTGCTCGAGATTACGGAGCGCACGTACGCCGTGTACGAAGGCCTCTTCCGCGAGGTGCTGTCGCGCTTCCGCCAGCAGCAGTTCCGGATCGCCGTCGACGACGTGGGCACCGGCTACAGCAACCTGACCTCGCTGGCCGAGATTGAGCCCGACTACCTCAAGTTCGACAACGTCTTCGTCCGTGGAATCGACCGACGCAAGACCAAGCAGGACCTCCTCGAGGCCCTGATGAGCTTCGCGCGCAAGATGAAGACGCGGGTCATCGCCGAGGGGATCGAGACGCGGGAAGAGCTGAAGGTGCTCCAGTCGCTCGGCGTACCGTACGGTCAGGGCTTCCTGCTCGCGCGCCCGATGCCGGTCGCCGAGATCGCAAACGTCCAGCGCTTCCGCTTCTGATCCGGCGCTGCGCGAAGAGGCGCGCCCGCGCTCTAGAATCCAACACCCTGGGGGGTTAGCTCAGCGGTAGAGCGCCTGCTTTACACGCAGGTGGTCGCAGGTTCGATCCCTGCACCCCCCACCAGAATCCGACCGAAAGACAAGCCTGCTTGACAGGCCTTCGCCAGCATGACATCCTCCGGATGGAAAGTTGGCTTGTCATGACGCCTCGCGTTTTGAACCGGGTGAAGGAGCTCCGAAGCCGTCGCGGCTGGACGCAGCAGGAGCTCGCCGACGCCGTCGGTGTCTCCCGCCAGAGCATCAACTCGATCGAGCGCAACCGCTATGTGCCGAGCCTGCTCCTGGCGCTGACGTTCTCGCGAATCTTCGGAGCTTCGACGGACGAGATTTTTACGGTGGAGGAAAAGAGATGAGGGTTCCGATTCTGGGCGGGGTGATCGACGAACGTTTTCTGAGGCATCGCCTGCGATCGACGAGCACCGCCGGGATGGCCGGTTGTGTCGTCGCGATGGGTCTTTTCATGTACCGCAATGTGACCAGCCACGTCTGGGACTGGGGCCTCTTCGCCGTCGGCGCGACGATGGCGATCGTGAAGGTTGCGCTCATGATCTGGTACCGGGTGAGGGACTGACCATGAAGACTTCGAATCTTTCGGGCGTCCTGCGCGGGCGGCTCCACGACCGGAAAACACTCATGCTGGTCGGCATGGCGTGTTTGGTTCTCGCAGGATTTTTCAGATGGTTTCTTCGCTCTCAAACGGGTGGCGGGCAGGACGCGATCGACGCCGGGACCGGCGTTCTCTTCGGTCTCGCGATCGGATGCCTTCTGTTGAGTCTTCGCCGCGCCCGGCGCGTGTAGGCGCCGGGCGGGAGAGGTCTGCAGATCGGGCCCCCCACTCGGAAAGGCTTAAAAATTCGTGATTGCGGACTCCATCGAGAGGGTGGATCATGACACCCGCCCTCCCGGGCGAAAGGAAGTTTCCTACCGCCGCCGGATCGCGTGGTAGATCAGAAGGAACACGATGGCGCCGACGACCGCGACGCCGACGCTTTCGAAGTTGAGTCCGGAGATGCCCGGGACCGGATGCGTGTGTGTGGCCCGGCCGAAAGCCTTGAAAAGCCACCCGCCGATGACGGCGCCAACGACTCCGAGCAGGATGTCGCCGAGGAGGCCCTCTCCGCGGCTGTTCACGATCTGACTGGCGATGAAGCCCGCGATGAGACCGAGGATGATCCACGCGATAAGGGACATGGGACTTCCTTTCTTTGGGGAGCGACCCTGCGCACGAGCTGCGCGTTCGCGATGAGAACCTTATGAGAACCTGGAACCGAAAACCGTTGTCGACAGACTACATCCGATTTCCGGGTCCCCCGCGGGTATCTCCGCGCCTGAACCCCCTCGGACGGGCGCGCATCTTGCTTGTACGCTCGGAGACAACGTCAAATGATTCGACGATTCATTCGAGGATTCAATAGAGGTTGACCCCAAGGAGACTCGTATGACGAAAAGATTTTCGGCCGCACTGTTTCTGGCTCTCGCCTATGCCTCTGGCGCCCTGGCGTTCGAAGTCACGCTGAACACCGTGCAGTTCCCCGAGAGAAAGAGCGTGGACGTTCCGTTCATCTCCACTCGACGCGCTCCCACCGGGGCGACGCTCGAAGGCGACGTGGAAGCGAAAGGGCCATCGGCCCGGATCGACCTCGAATTCAGGAATCTCGCGCCCGCGGTGATGTTCGGCGGGCAGATCAACAGCTACGTGGTCTGGGCCGTCGCGCGGGACGGGAGCGCTCAGAACCTGGGCGAGCTGTGGAGCCGCGATGAAAATGGGAAAAACCGATTTCAGACGGGCCTCAAGGAGTTCGCGATCCTGGTGACGGCCGAGCCGATCCCGGGAATGTCGCGGCCTTCGGACCTCGTAGTTTTCGTCTCGCAGCCGGTGAAATCGAAATACGCAAAGAATTCCGCCTTCAGCTTCTCGACGTTCCGACCCGCGGTGTCGCGGGACGTCGAAACTGTCGGAGCGCTGCGATACCGCGAGCACGAGCCGCTCGAGCTCTACCAGGCGCGTCGGATCTACCAGACGGCGGAGCGCGCCGGGATCGCGAACTACGACGCCCGGTCGATGGAAGAGGCGAGGACCACGCTCGCCCAGGCCGCGAACACGGCAAGCGGTGGCGGGAGCAGCCGCGTCGTCGCGGACTACTCGCGCCGGACGGTCAGTCTCGTGAGCACCGCGGCGCGCGCGATGTGGAAGGCAGTCGCTGAGAGGGAGGAGGCGGAGATCGCCGCCGGGCGTCGGGCGGAGCTCGACGCGCTCGGACGGCAGGCCGCCCGGGCGGAGCGCACCGCCGCCGAGGCGGAGGTCGCGCGCCGTCAGGCGGAGATGCAGCGGGACTCGGCCGCGCGCGCGCAGTCGGAGTCCGAGGCGACCGCGGAGCGGCTCGCGCGCGAGAAGCAGGAAGCCGAACGGACCACGATGGCGTCCGACGAAGCGCGCCGGCAGGCGGAAGACGCCTCGCGCCGCGCCGAGGAATCGTCACGCCGTTCGGAAGAGCTGCGCCGCCAGGCCGAAGAAGAGAAGCAGACCGCCGAGAGGGCGCAGGCCGACGCGTCCCGGCAGACCGCCGCGCTCGAAGAGCAGAGAAACGCGGCGGAACGCGCTCGCGCCGAGGCCGCGCGTCAGGCTGCCGAGCTCGAGACCGAGAAGACCCGGCTCTCCGCCGACAAGACTCAGCTCTCCGCCGAGAAGGAATCTCTCGCGGCGGACCGCGACCGTGTCCAGAAGGATCGGGACGCACTGCAGCAGCGGCTCTCCGGCGCTCTGGCAGGGGTCGCCACCACCCGCACGACCGCGCGCGGGATCGTCGTGAGCCTGCCGGGGATTCTCTTCGAGACCGGCCGCTCCAGGCTGAAGACGTCGGCGCAGGTCGCGCTGGCCAAGATGGCAGGCGTGCTCTCGGTTTTCCCGGACATGAACCTGCGCGTCGAGGGATACACCGATGCGACCGGCACGGCCGCGGTCAACACGAAGCTGTCGCGCAACCGAGCTGCGGCCGTGTCGGCGTTTCTGCAGAAACAGGGGATCGGAAGCTCGAGGATCACGGCGGAGGGTTATGGCCCTCAGTACCCGGTGGCCTCGAACACCACCCCCGCCGGTCGCGCGCGAAACCGGCGCGTCGAGGTGGTCCTGGCCGAGGGTGTCGTCGCGACCCCGGCTCCGTAAGAGAGTCGGGGCGGGAGGGGTAAGACCAGGGCGCGGGCGCGGGCGCGGACCATGCGCCCTGGTGGTTTC
>JBDTRB010000156.1:0-7262 GCA_039931865.1 Acidobacteriota bacterium
CCATTGGTATCCCGCGCCTAACATCGCGCTGCAGCCGACGTCGCCGGCTTCGCCGCCGCCGCGGCTGAGCTTTGGGACGTTAGGCCCGCTCCAGCGGCATGTTTACGGATGGTAGAATTTGAGCATGGGTAGTGTTTCGCTTTCCGAGGTGCTCGAGATGGATGTGCCCGAGAGGATCAAGTTGGCACAGGCTATCTGGGACAGCATCGCAGAAGTTCCTGAGGCTGTCCCCCTCAGCGAATCCGATCGAATCGAGATCGATCGCAGGCTTGAGGCGTATTACCGCGACCCCAAGGCTGGGCTTCCGTGGTCTGAGGTTAAGGCGAAGCTTCTCGGCGGCCGGTGAGCTATTCGCTGCTCGTCCGGCCTGAAGCACAGGCGGACCTTGCAGAGACGCAAGAGTGGTACGAGGAACTGACACCTGGCCTTGGCGATCAGTTCCTTGAGGCTGTTGACGAGGCTGTCGTCTCGATCACCAGGAATCCTCTGGCCTTCTCGCTCATTCGCGGCGTTGTGAGGCGCGCTCTCACAAAACGATTTCCTTATGGCGTTCTCTACTTGGTCGACGGGAACACTGTCGTCGTTCTCGCGTTACTTCACCAGGCCCGTGATCCAGAGTTGTGGGCGAGCCGGGCCTAATCCGCGGCTGCGGCGGACGCGGCAGTTGACCCGATAAAGTTGACACTCCGGCCTAACGCTGGAGGTGAGATGGCCAGGAACACGGTCCTCGGAAGATTCAGCGATACACAGCTGAGTTCAAGGTCAAGGCCGTCAAGCTTAGCCAGCTGGGAGGGGTTCAAGTGAAGGAAGTGGCGGATGCTCTGGATATCCACCCGTTCATGATGTCGCGGTGGCGCAAGGAGCATCGGGAGGGCCGTCTGCGGGCGCGTATGAGTGGGGTGCCTGGGGTGAGACAACGTCGGGAGAGAACTCGATGGAATATGTAGTCATTTCGAAAGAGGTGACAGGAGCTACGGGGCATACGTCCCCGATCTTCCCGGCTGCGTCGCGGTCGGGAAGACAAAAGATGAGGCCTCGCGCCTGATTCGAGAGGCAATCGAATTTCACCTGGACGGAATGCGCGCGGACGGCCTTCCGATTCCGGAGCCGAGCTCCTCAACGGAACTCGTTAAGGTCTGACCGAACCGCCGCCGCCTAACATCGCGCTGCAGCGACTCGCTCCGCTCCGCCACGCGAGCCGCTGAGCTTTGGAACGATAGGTGGCAGGAGCGTCTTGACGTCATAACGTCAAAACGTTAAGCTAGAGTCATGAGCCAACCGAAGCGCGCCACGATCTATTTCGATGCCGATATCCATCGTGCCCTACGGCTCAAGGCTGCCGTATCCGAGAAATCTATCTCGGACATGGTCAACGATGCCGTGAAACTGACCCTTACCGAGGACGTCGAGGACCTCCAGGCGTTCGAACAGCGCAAGCGGGAGTCGAATCTGGATTTCGAGCAGTTCGTGAAGTCTCTCAAGCGGCGTGGCAAGTTATAGGGTCCTGATCAAGCCATCCGCGGTCAAGGAGATCGAGGCCGTTGATCAGAAGAAGGACCGCCAGCGCATCGTGGCCGGCATTCGCTCGCTGGCTGTCGATCCTCGACCGCCCGGGAGCGAGAAACTGGCGGGGGAACAAGATCGGTACCGGCTTCGCAGTGGGCGCTATCGGATTCTCTACTCGATCACCGACGCGGAACTCCGGGTTTTCGTTGTTCGGGTCGGTCATCGCAAGGACATCTATCGCTGAGCCGCCTAACATCGCGCTGCCGCGGACGTCGCCGGCTTCGCCGCCGCCGCTGAGCTTTGAGACGTCAGGCGGCCCGAGGTCCTGCCGTTGGCTTCTGGTTCTATTCTCATTGGTCCCGTGCGTCGCACGAGGAGCAGAGGTGCCTACGATTCCGGGTCCTTGCCCGTCCGTGTACCATTCCCTGCCTATTCCGTCCGCGGAGGTCGAGGCCCGCGCCCCGCGCTATCCAGAGCCGCTGTGGCGCGCAAGGATCAAAGGTGAAGTCAGGCTTCGTGTAACGATTCTTCCGTCGGGCACCGTGTCGTCCGTGTGTCTGGTCAGCGGCGTGAACGTTCTCGCGGATCGGTACACAGCTCAGGCCGCGGAGCAGTGGCGGTTCGTTGCTTCCTCGGATGCTTCGCGTGAGGCAGAACTCAGTTTCAAGTATGAGTTCGAACGCTTGGCTACAGGCCACCTCGGCGCCACCGGAACAGCGTTCGTGCCACCATTCGGAGTCGTGCTTTATGCTGCGATCGCAGCATCCAACTAGTCCGCTAACCCCCGGCTGCAGCGGACTCGCTCGCGCTCGCCGCTGAGCCGTAAGCCTTCAGGCGCCTGAGGCACCGATGATTCAAGCCAGAATGCGGAGGCCTGAAATCGTGCCGCGTCGGACGCCGCCGGCTTTGCCGCCCTCGTCTCGGAGCACCATCGGGTTGGGCGCCGGGGAGTTCGCATGCTTCGCCTACCCCCAATGGCGTCCCCCGGTCCCGATCGCGCGAATATGTCCGTAAAACAGTCTATCGGCCTGATGGCGCTGGTCGTGCGCGACTACGACGAGGCCCTGGAGTTTTATGTCGGAACGCTCGGCTTCACCCTGGTTGAAGACCGTTTCGTCGCAGAGCAGGCCAAGCGCTGGGTGGTCATCGCGCCGCCCGGCTCAACGGAATCCCGGCTCCTTCTCGCACGAGCCGTCGGCGACGAACAGGCGTCGCGCATTGGAAATCAGACCGGCGGTCGGGTTTTCCTGTTCCTCTACACGGATGATTTCTGGCACGACTTCCACGCGTTCAAAGCAAAGGGTGTCGTCTTCGTTCGCGAGCCGAAGGAGGAGGACTACGGCACCGTCGCCGTGTTCCAGGACCTCTACGGCAACCTGTGGGATTTGTTTGAACCCAGGGCCTGACTGAACGTGCACTCAAACGCCGCCCCTGCCGCCCTTATCGGCGATGGGTGCAATCCAGAAGGGTCCGCCGCCGCCGAGACTCGCTGATCTTCTTGCGAGGTTTCAAGCGGGGGTACTCTCCCTGCAGCCCGGGGTCGCGCGTCTCCCGGGACCGAGGGGGGTTCTCATAAAGTCCGTCTTTCGTTCCGTCACGCCGATGATCCCCGCGGGCGCGACGCTCGCGGCGGCGCTCGCGTTTTACAAAGAGCACCTCGGTTTCTCGGTCGTCTGGCAAGCGGAACAGATGGCGGGGATCGAGCGCGACGGGATCGGATTCAACCTCGTCGTGAACGACAACCGCGAGTGGGCGGACAACTCCAGTTTCAGCATCGGTGTCACGGGGCTCGACGCGTTGTACGACGAATTTCGCTCGGTGCCCGCGGTCGTGGGCCCGCTCGAGAAAAAACTCTGGGGCCGTCGCGAATTCCACTTGATCGTGCCGTCCGGAGTCTGCCTCCAATTCTACGAGAAGGAGGCGGCCGGCTGACGGCTGACGCGCGCGGTGCCTGGCCCTGGCGGCGCCCACGGAAATAGAGCGACCTCGGCTACCGGACCTCCGGCATCGAGAGGACGCCGCGGGGGCCGTCGAGCCCCAGCTCGTGGAGGCGTCTCGCGAGCGGCTGCAGCGCCCGCAACGCGCCGCCGATCATCTGCGCGTCTCCTTCGTCTTCCCGGTCCGCTTCCCGGCGGCCGAACATCCGCGAGCGGACGATCTCCGCGAGGGTGCGCGGGTGCGGGAAGACCTCGAGTGCCACGTTCTCGGACAGCGGAATCTTCGCGGAGCTCTTCGCCAGCCGCACGGCGGTCTCGAGGCCGCCGAGCTCGTCGACGAGCTTCAACGCGAGCGCGTCTTCCCCCGACCAGATCCGTCCGCGCGCGATCTCGTGGACGCGCTCCTTCGAGAGACGGCGCCCCGCCGCGACCTTCGCGGTGAAGTCCTCGTAGACCCGGTCGAGCCACGCATCGAAGCGCGCGCGCTCCGTCGGCGAGAAATCGCGGGTCGGGTCCCAGAGGAGAGCGTTGCTGCCGGAGTGGACTTCGTCGAACGACACGCCCAGCTTTTCGAGCAGTCCCGAGATGACGAACTTGCCGGCGAAGACGCCGATCGACCCGGTGATGGTCCCCGGCTGCGCGACGATCTTGTCGGCGCCGATCGCGACGAAGTAGCCTCCCGATCCCGCCACGTCTCCCATCGACACGATGACCGGCTTGCCTTTCTCGCGCGCGCGGGCGACCTCGCGCCAGATTGTGTCGGAGGCGACGTAAGACCCGCCCGGACTGTCGACGCGAAAGACGATCGCGCGGATCGCTGGATCGTCCGCCGCCGAGCGGAACGCGGCGCTCACGCTCTCCGAGCCCATCGTCAGCGACCCGACGAACGGGTTCTCGGCGCTGCGGCCGCGGGTGACTTCTCCGACGCCGTAGATCAGGGCGATTGCCCGGCGGCCGCGCGGCCGGCCGATCCGGGCGCGGTAGCGGGCGAGCGAGACCATCTCGGCGGAACGCCCGGCGCCTGACAGAGCCTGGCGCACGACCTGGTCGCGGTACGCGAGCTCGTCGACGAGACGCGCGCCGACAGCCTCGGTGCCGAGCAGCGGCGCCCGGTCAATCGCGGCGCGAATGTCGGACTCGGGAAGCCGGCGGCCGGATGCGATGCCGCGGACGAGCTGCCCGAACCAGGAGTCCTTGAGCTTCTCGAGCGCTTCGCGGTGAGCGGGGGTGAATCCCTTCTCGGTGTAGAAGTCGACGGCGTTCTTGTACTCGTAGCGCTTCCCGAAGACGGGCTGCACGCCGAGCTTCTCGAACGTCCCCTTGACGAAAGGCGTTTCGAGCGCGACGCCCGAGAGCCAGAGATCTCCCGAGGGCTGCAGGAAGATGCGATCGAACGCCGACGCGAGGAAGTATCCGTGCGTGGCGTTGCCGCCTTCCCCGAACGTCTCGGCCTGGGCCCACGCGAATTTCCGATGGGTCCGAAACCGCAGCACCGCGTCGCGGATCTCCTGCGCGCGCGCCATCCCCGACGGCCCGCCGCCGACCCGCGCCACGAGGCCTGCCACGGCCGGGTCCGTTCCGGCGCGGTCGATCGTCTCGATGAGCTCGCGCAACGTCGTTCGGGCGGGGGAGAGCAGGGTCGAGAACCCGGATGAGGGCGGGCCTTCGGGATATCTGTCGTCGAGGTCCACGTCGAGAACCGTCGAACCGGCGGCCACGCGGAGCATCCCGCCGCCTCCCGCGAAGCGCACGAGAAGCCCCATTCCGACGGCGAGAGCGAGCACGACGAAAACGGCGAGGGCGACGCGGCGGGACATCGCGCCATTCTAGTTCTCGCCGCGGCGGCGGCGCGCCTGTCTCCGGGTCGGAGCTGCGCGGATAATGCTGCCGCGTGCGCGAAGACAACCTGAGGATTCTCGAGGAGGGACGGCGCAAGCGCCCGTCCGGCGGCGCGACCCTCCGCGCGCTCGAAAAACTGCGCGCCGCGCCGTTCGGCGCGCCCGCCGAGTTTGCCCGGCTGCATGAGGCGCTGCTCTTCCACGCCGCGTATCCGGAGAGCGCGCGGGTGCGGCGGCTCTCCCTGCAGATCTTGAAGCGCCTCGCGCGCGAGGTCCCGGCGCGTCTGGATGCGGGCGAGGACTCGAGCGACCTCGATGCCCCCGAGATCGCGGGCATTGCCGGCACCTCGATCGGCACGACGTTTACCTACGACTTCCTGCGCGGCCTCGCCGCCCGCCATCCCGACGCGGTCCGCATCGACTGGGACGCGTTGGAGGCGGAGGACCGACTCGGGGCGACGCTCCCGCGCTTCGTCCCGCTGCTCGAGGAAGAGGCCCTCGCCGACGCGAACGTCCCCTATCGGGTGTGGCTCGCGGCGGCTCGCGGCCGCCAGGCCGAGCTACCCTGGATCCTCCGGCGGTTCGATGCACTTGCGCTCTCGCCGCGGGATCGCGCGGAGCTCTTCGACGGACTGGCGCTCCCGGTCCTCTGGAAGCTCTCGGGACCCGCATCGCGCACTCTCGCGCGGCTGACGGAGGCGGAATCGGAGGCGGATGCGGAGGCGCCCCCCTTCCTGCACGCGAAGCCCCTGCTCGCCCGGCGGGACGTCAACGTCGCGTCCGAGATGGACGGCCCGCCGATGCCGCTGCGCCGTGTGTCGGAGCGCGAGGGGCTGCGACGCCTCGACTTCGCGAGAGACGCCAACGGGGCGCGATATCGCGAGCTGTATGGCTTTACGTACGGCGATCCGGCGACCGTCCGCGTCGCCGACGCGGGCCGCGGCTGCGAGATCACCCTGTTCGGCCTGCCTCCCGGGCGCCGGCTGCCGCTGCGCGCCGGTTACGCGGCGTTCGTGACGAAGAATGGAATCCCGGTTGCGTACGTCGAGGGCCTCGCACTCTTCGAGCGGATCGAGGTCGGGTTCAACGTCTATTACACGTTTCGCGAAGGCGAATCGGGATGGATCTACGCGCGCGTCATGAAGCTCTTTCGCCAGGTCCTGAACGTCACGTCTTTTTCGATCGACCCCTACCAGATCGGGTTCGAGAACGAAGAGGCGGTCGCTTCGGGCGCCTTCTGGTTCTACAGGAAACTCGGGTTCCGTTCCACGTCGCCGGAGCTGCGCGACGCGACGGAGCGCGAAGAAGAGAAACTCGCGCGCCACGCGGGGCGGCGGACGCCGGCGCGGCTTCTGCGAAAGCTCGCGGAGAGAAACCTTCTTTTCGACGCCGGATCGGAAAATCCGGAGTGGGACCGGTTCCACGTCCGCCGGCTCGGGATCGCCGTCAATGAGCGGATGGCGCGCCGGTTCCGAAGTGATTCGCAGTTTCTGCAAAGCGCGGCGGTCGCGCGGGTTTCAGATCTTCTCGACGCCAATCTCGAGAGCTGGCCGGCCGAGCGCCGCCGCGTCACGATGGGCCTCGTTCTCCTGCTCGACCGGATTCCAGACCTTCGTCAGTGGAGCGAAGCCGAAAAGAAGGCGGCCGTCGCGATCCTGCGGGCGAAATCAGCGCGCGAGGAGGACGCCTACCTCCGCCGGATGCAGCGTCACCGGCGATTTCGTGAAGCGGTCATCCGGCTCGGATCGGAATGAGCCGGGCTCATCTTTTCGATTCCCGATTCCCGATTCCCGATTCCCGATTCCCGATTCCCGATTCCCGATTCCCGATCTAGTTGACCGCGGATTACCGCGGCCGTCTCGTGAGGGGTGAGGGGTGAGGCAAACCGGGGTCGTGAGGAAGAGGCGTGAGGCTCGTCAAAAAAGACCGACGATTCGTGCGTGACGCGCTGCGTCTGGCGTTTTAACCCCTAACCCCTAAC
>JBDTRB010000157.1:0-7203 GCA_039931865.1 Acidobacteriota bacterium
GCCGGAGCGGGGGAGAGGTGCCCGTCCGGCAACGCCGGAGCGGGGGAGAGGTGCCCGTCCGGCAACGCCGGAGCGGGGGAGAGGTGCCGGTCCGGCAACGCCGGAGCGGGGGAGAGGTGCCGGTCCGGCAACGCCGGAGCGGAGGAGGCGAAGATTCAGCCCTGGAGGTCCCGCGGGAGCTGGTTTAACTCGAGCCAGTAGACCGGGAGCATGCGCAATCTCTGGAACATCAACTCCGGCGTTTCGGATTTCGAGACGAACGAGTTCGCTCCGAACTGATATGCCGTCTGAATGTCTTCGCGCTCCTGCGAGCTCGTCAGGACGACGACCGGAACGCCTCGCGTCAGCGGATGAGACCGGACGCGCTTCAAGACTTCGATGCCGCCGATGTCGGGCAGTCCCAGATCGAGCAGGATCAGATCGATCTCCGGTTTGCGGCCGGCGCGTTCCAGCGCGCGTTCCCCCGTCTCCGCTTCTTCAATCACGATCTCGTCGCCGAACGCGCTGTCGAGAATCCTCCGCATCACCCAGCGGTGATTCAGATCGTCTTCCACCAGCAAAATCCGACGCGGTCCGACGAGCGGCAAGAGACGTCCTTTCGAGCTGACCGGGAGGCTGCTCCGAGGCGGCTCCCCTTCGGTAGAGCAAAAGCGATACCCAGCCGCGAGTCCGCCGATCCGTGTCCTCGATTTGGTACATACCCTCTCGCGATAAAGGGGTTAAGATTTGGGTTTCCGGCGAAAGCACAATGAAAAAAGGGATGTGGGTGGCGATCGCGCTCGCCCTCGGGGTCGCGGGCGCCTGGGGTTACGGGGCCCTGGTCCGACAGGAAAACGACGACGGCCGCAAAGTCCGCCTGCTCGCCCTGGCGGAAGAACAACGCCTCGACCTCTCTTTCTCCCGCAGCGGACGCCTCATCTCCGCCGTTCCGGACGAAGGCGAGCCCGTCAAAGCGAAGGCGGTCGTCGCGCGCCTCGAAGAGCCGGGACTCTCGGAGGACATCGCCGACCTCGAGCGCCAGGGAGAACAGGTGCGAGCGAGGGAGAACGCACGCAGACAGGACGTCGCGCGCCTGGCCGCGCAGTGGGCGCAGACGGTCAGCGAAGAGAAGCGGCTCGGGCGGCTCGCGAAGGAAGGTATCGCCGCCGCCGCAGATCTCGAGACGCTGCAGCACCGGCGCGAGGAGCTCGCGGCTGCGGTGCGCGCGCGCGAGGCCGACAAGGGGGAACTCGACGCCCAGACGAAAGCGCTGCGATCGCGCATCGACAAGGTCCAGCGCTTCGAGCGCGAGGGGACTCTCAATTCACCCTCGGCGGGAACCGTGTTGACGCGCCACCATCGGCTCGGAGAATTCGTCTCGGCCGGAGATCCCATCGTCACGCTCCAGATCGAGGCCCCGTACCTGCGCGTGGAAGTGCCCGAGGAACGACTTTCCGTTTTCAAAGTCGGCGACACCGTCAAAGTGTGGCCGCAGGCGAGAACGGGGGAGTCGTTCGCGGCGCGCGTGCTGTCCGTGAAGCCGCGTTCGGAATTTGCGACCCGCAGAAACTGGGGATTGCAGAGCCGTGATCTCAGAACATTTTCGGTCCGGCTGAAACCCGAGGGCGCGGCGATCGTGTCCGGGCAGACGTTCGTGGTCGAAGCGGGTTCGTGACCCTCTCCCGTCACCCCGTTTCTGTTTCATGACCTCGTCCGCTTCGATCGAAGCGAGCGCGCTCACACGGCGCTTCGGGGACTTCGTCGCCGACGACGCCGTGAGTTTCGCGGTCGAGCCCGGAGAAACGTACGGGCTGCTGGGCCCGAACGGTGCCGGGAAGACGACGCTCATCCGAATGCTCACCACACTGCTCCCGCCGACGTCGGGAACGGCGCGCGTGCGCGGACATGACCTCGTGCGCGAGCAGCGGGCGGTGCGCGCCTCGATCGGAACGGTCTCTCAGGCGATCACGACTGACGAGAACCTGACGCTCCGGGAGAACCTGTCCGTGCAGGGAAAGATGTACGGCCTCTGGGGCCGCGAGCTGTCCCGCCGCATCGAACGCCGCCTGACGCAGGTCGGTCTTTGGGATCGCCGGGCCCAGGTCTCGAAACAGCTTTCAGGCGGGATGCGGCGGCGCCTCGAGATCGCGCGCGGTGTTCTGCACTCTCCGCGCGTCCTCTTTCTCGACGAGCCGACGACCGGCCTCGATCCGCAGAGCCGCCGCGCGATCTGGGACCTGCTCGCCGAGATGAAAGAGTCCGATCCTGAGCTCGCGATCGTGCTCACCACGCACGCCATGGACGAGGCGGATTTTCTGTGTGACCGCGTCGCGATCCTCGATTCGGGTCGGATCCTCCAGGAGGGCGCGCCCGAACGCCTCAAGCACATGCTCGACACGGGGGAGCACGTCGCGATCGAAACCGATCGCCCGGTTTCCGACGCGGACATGGCCGTCATCGTCGCGCTCGGCGCATCCAACTGGCGGTCCCCCGTCCCGGGCCACGCGGAATTCCAGTCGCGGCCCGGAGAAGGGATCGGCCGCCGCGCGGCCCAGGTTCTGGAGGAGCGCGGATATCGCATCGTGCACCTGACGATCGCTCCGGTCACGCTCGAGGACGTCTTCTTCTCATACACCGGCCGGGGACTCCGCGAGTGAGGGGCCCGGCCAGGGGCCCGTTCCTCTCCCTGCTCGGCATCCTTGCGATCTGCCAGCGCGCCTACGTCACTCTGTTCCGGCAGCCGGTCCTCCTGATCTCCACGATGATCTTTCCGCTCATCTACCTGCTGCTGCTCGGCAACTCGCTCAATCGGCCACTGCGGGAGCTTCCGCTCGCGGTCGTGGACGAGGCACACAACTCTCTTTCGGCGGATTGCCTGCGCGGTGCCGCCGCTCTCGAAAGCGGCCGCCAGCTCGTCCGCCTTCGGGTGCTCGAGAATCGGGCGGAAGCCCTGGATGACCTGCGTCGCGCGCGCTACAAGGCTGTCTGGGTGCTGCCGCTCGGACTTGCGCGGCAGGGGCCCACGCCCTCGTTCATCGGAGACAACACGGACCGGGCTTCCTACGAAGTGCTCGAATCGGCCCTGCGCGATGTCTGGCAGGAGGTCTCTGCCGCTCGCGGTGGGGTGCCCGCCGCTCCCGCCGCGCGGCTCGAGGCGTACCCGTACCTCGATTACCTGACCTACCTTGCTCCCGCGGTTGTGTGTCTCGCGATCTTCATGGGCTCGATGGTCTCCGGCGGCCTGCAGGTCCTCGAGGATCGGATGTTCGGTTACCACGAGGGGTATCTCGTGACGCCCGTCTCCACCGGGACGCTCGTGGCGGGCCACATCATCGCGGGCGCGCTCGTCGCGTCGATTGCCGGCGGCGCCGTCCTCGTGGTGCTGCTCCTCTTTGCCCCGGTGTCTCTCTCAGGAGCCGCCGGGATCGCCGCGTCGTTCTTCACCGTCTTTCTGACGGCGCTCGCGATCGCATCCGTCTGGTCGCTTCTCTTCGCCCGCGCGCGGCACGCGAGCGTCCTGCGCGGGATGTTCGGCATCATCAACGCGGCGCTCTTCTTTCCGTCGGGCGCGCTCTATCCGGTCGAGAGCTATCCTGGCTGGCTGCGCGGTCTTTCGTCGATCGACCCGCTGACCTACGGCCTGCGCGCGCTGCGGGACCTGGTCCTCCGGGGCTCGCCGGTGTCGTCGTGTTACCCGCCCTGGGTCTTCCTGCTGACGTTCACGCTCGTCTGCGGAGTGCTGGCTCGGGTCTTCTTCCGCCGGGAAATCTAGATCGCCCCGGCTCGACTCTTGTCAGGCTGCAGGTGCCGCCCGTGACCCCGGGCGCGCGGGGAGCGGAGCAGAGCGGGAGAGGAGCAGAGAGGGAGCGAGCTGCGCCCCGTCGTCGAGAGGGTGGCTGGTGAGCGACATCCAGACGTCTAGACGGCTAAACGGGGAGATCCTCGGGATGCACGGCGCGGGCGCGAGCTTCTTCCGCGTCGACGATCCCCTCCCGGACCAGCGCGCTCAACGATTCTTCCAGGCTCATCGAGCCGAGCTTTCGCGTGAGAGCGATTTCCTGATTGAGATGCTGCAGCGTGTTCTTGCGGATGTGCTGTCGCGCGCCGTAGCCGATGACCAGCAGCTCCGCCGCCGCGGCGAGTCCGCCTCCCCGGCGGGGCAGGAGGGTCTGGGTCAGGATGGCCGCGAGCGCCATCGAGAGCTCCTGCCGGATCGTTCCCTGACGCTCGCCCGGGAAGGAGTCCGCGATGCGCGACACGGCGGAGGCCGCGTCCGTCGTGTGAAGTGTCGAGAGAACCAGATGGCCCGTCTCGGCGGCCGCGAGAGCGATCCGCATCGTTTCAGGGTCCCGCATCTCTCCGACGACGAGCACGTCCGGCGCCTGGCGCAGCGCGGCGCGGAGCGCGGTCGGAAAGTCCGGAGCGTCGGGCCCGATCTCGATCTGCTCGACCAGGCTCGTGCGATGGGGGATCTCGTACTCGACCGGATCTTCGATCGTCAGGATGTGCCGCGCGTCGCGCCGGTTGATCTCCTCGACCATCGAGGCGAGCGTCGTGCTCTTCCCGGACCCGGTCGCGCCGCCGATCAGAACGAGTCCCCGGGGTAGCCGGGTGAGCGCCTCCACACCGGGCGGGAGGCCGAGAGAAGAGAGCCGCGGCGCCTCGGCGGGCAGCGACCGGACCGCGGCTGCCGGACGTCCTCTCTCCCGATGCAGGTTGACGCGGAAACGCCCGAGCCTTCGATCCTTGAACGAGCTGTCGGCGTTGCCTTCGGCGGCGTACTTTCCGCGCGCGCCAACCGTCATTGCCGGGAGGACGGCCCCCTCGATCTCTTCCCCCGACAGCGGCGCTTCCGGCAGGCGCGCGAGTCTCCCGTCCACCCGAACGCAGGGCGGCGCTCCCGCGACGAGCAGGAGATCGCTTCCACGGCGCTCGACGAGGTCCTCGAGCCACCCGGTCAGGCGCGCCGCGCTCTGCGGCGCGGGTTGCCCGAGCTCGGGCGGAAGAGATTCTGATCGCAGGGGATCCCCGTCTCCGCCCTCATCCCGGGCGAGGCCCCGGGCGCCCGTGTTCAGCTGGCGGATCAGGCGGTTGATGTCGTCGGTCTCGTCCATCTCGTCCATCTCGTCCATCTCGTCAATCGCAATCGCCCTCATCGCTCATGGTATGGAAAGTCCGAAGAACCGGGAAGGGAGGAAGAAAATTCGATGAAAGGCGAAACCCGGACCGAGCCGCGGCATCTATCTCGAACCATGAAGACTTCGCTGCGCGGTCGCGATCGTCTGTTCTCGAGTTTGCTGGCGGTCGCGATCCTGGCGGGCTCGTCCGGCTCCCTCGTGCGGGCGGCGGGATTGAAAGAAGTTGCCGTCGCCGGGCCCGGGCCCGGAGGGGCCGCGAAGCTGACTCTGGCTCCCGCCCTCTCCTTCACCGACGACTCGTCCAGCAATTTTCCGATACGCGGCGAGAACGTGTCGGACGGCCGGATCGCGTCGGACCGCCCGACCGCGATCTTCTTCGGGACGTCCCACTGCTGGAATACGAACCGGGAGGCGGAACGGTTCGTGCGGCTCTACGAGGCGAAGAAGGATTCGGTCCGGTTCCTGGTCGTCGATCTGAACCGACCCTCCGCGGATCAGAAGGCGCTGGTCTCCCGGCTCTACGCCGGTTACATCCCGACGCTGGCATTTCTCGACCGCGACGGGAACATCGTCTACAACAAGTCCGGCGAGACCGCGCGAGAGCGGGGAGACGCGAGCGCCCTGGAGGACCTCGTGAAAAAAGCGACGAAGTGATGTTCGCCCTTCGCCTTTTGCCTAACCCCTGACCCCCAACCCCCCGGGATACAAACCGGCCACGAACTCTCCATACCCGTTGTAGGGCAGCGTCGGCCGCCGCTCGACGCCCGCCGGGCCGTAGAACTTCTCCGTCGCCTGCGACCAGCGCGGATGGGGCACGGTGGGATCGACGTTCGAGAGGAATCCGTACTCGAACGGCGCGAGCGAGTGCCAGAACGTCTGCGGCTCCTGTTCGAGAAACTCGAAGCGGACGACCGCTTTCGGGCTCTTGTATCCGTACTTCCACGGCATCTTGATCGCGATCGGGAGGCCGTTCTGTTTCGGAAGCTCGTGCCCGTAGCTTCCGATCGCGGCGAACGCGAGCTCGTGCACGGCTTCGTCCAGCCGATAGCCCTCGAAGTACGGGAACGGGTACCAGGGCTTGACCTGGTCCGGGGCCTCCGAAGGTCGCTTGAAGCTGACGGTGCGCAGATATTTCGCCGAGGCGAGCGGCCGCGCCAGGTCGATGAGCGCCTTCAGCGGAAAGCCGGTCCACGGCACGACAATCGACCACGCCTCGACGCACCGGTGCCGGTACAAGCGCTCCTCGATCGGCATTCTGCGGACGAGATCGTCGCGGTCGATCGAGAAGGGCTTCTGAACGAGGCCGGTGATCTCGAGAAGCCACGGCCGGGTGGTGAGCTTCTGCGCGGCGTGCGCCGGCGCGTCCTTGGTGTCCCCGAACTCGTAGTAGTTGTTGTAGGTCTCGACGATCTCGGTTCGGGAGATCGGCCGGTCGATGGAATACCGGGGATTGCGCCGCGCGGGGTAGCGCCGGGCGACGTCGCGGGGAACAGCGTCCTCAGCGCCGCCGGCGGTCGCGACGCCGGGCAACGCGGAAAAGAGCGCGCCCATCCCCGCGGCTGCGATGGTTTCGAGGAAGCGCCGCCGATCCACGACGAGGCCTTCGGGAGTCGCGTCCCGATCGGGAAGGTCCCATGGTTTGTTCTTACGAACGCGCATCGAATACCCTCAGGCCTTCATCTCTCTGGTTCCGAGTCGGGATGTCCAAGCGGGAGAAAGCCGGGAAGGAACAGGGGAGAGCGAAAGAGCTGACAGCCGAGAGCTACCCTGCCAGATGCCAGTCGCTGTGGGGCGCCTGGTTCTCGACGAACCATCCGTGCAGGAGGCGGCCGTATCCGACCGGCTGCCAGCCGATCGAGTCGAAGAACGGCCGCAGCGCGAAATGCAGCCTCCGGAGGTTGTAGAACGGCACGCCGGTGAAGAAGTGGTGCTCGAGGTGGTACTCCGAGGACAGGTACCAGAAGTCCCACCAGCGGGAGGCCTTCATCAGCGTTCCCCACTTCGCGGGGTCGTCGGGGTCGATCGCGTAGTGCTGTCCGAGACGGTTCAACGCGAACGCGATCGGAAAGACCAGGAAGTAGGGGAC
>JBDTRB010000158.1:0-7115 GCA_039931865.1 Acidobacteriota bacterium
CGATGAGTCGACCGTTCTGGCGATCCTTCAGGGCAAGACGCACGCGCCGAAACAACTGATCGTCCGCGACTCCGAGTCGCGTGCGCCGCGGGCGCAGAAGAGCGCCCTGTCCCGCATCAAGATCATCGAAAAGCCGCCCGGCGCCCCGGTGGATGAACCGCCCGAGCCCGTACGCAAGTCCGCAGAGGGTCGCTCCGCGCGCGCAGCGGTTCCGGCCGAGCCGGCGCGCACCGCGGTCGTGTCGTCCGAGCCGGAAGCCGAGGCGCCCGCCGCGCCGCCGGCCGCGGCACCGGCGGCCCCTCCCGCCCCCGCGTCGGTTTCCGAGGTCGCTTCTCCGGCTGAAGACACGCCGGCCCCGGCGGACGAGACGCACGAGAGCGCTCCCGGGTCGGCCGGCTCCGCGGCAGCCGCAGCGAGCGCTGTCCCCGCCGCCAAGCCCCTCCCCCGCAAGATTATTCTGCCGCCGCGTCCGATCATCCCTCCCCGCCCGGTGGCGCCGGGCCGTCCAACGGGGCCATCCGCCATGGCCCCGAATCCCGCGGGCCGTCCGATGGGACCGGCCGCAGGGGCGCCCGGACGTCCGATGGGACCTTCCGGTGGGCCGATCAGCCGCCCCATGGGGCCGGCGTCCGGAACGCCCGGCCGTCCGATGGGGCCTTCCGGCCCCGCGGGTCCGTCCGTCTACCGTCCCGCCCCGGGCGGACCGGGAGCGCGGCCGCTCGGAGGACCGGGACGCGTGGGCGCCCCGACGGGCCGTCCCGGCGGGCCCGCGCTCGGCCGCCCGACCGGCCCGGCGGCCGGACGCGGAACCGCGCCGCCCGCCACAGCCGAGCGCGCGGCGCCCAAGCGCAAGAAGGACGACAAGGAAGACGCGAAGAAGAACGCGAAGAAAGGCGGAGCCAAGCCGAAGATCACCGTCGCGGACGAGGTCGATCTCCGGGAGTTCGTCGGCACCTATCAGGAAGACACTTACTCCGACATTTCGCTGCCGCTGATCGAAAAGACGGACGGCGAAGAAGTCGCGACCGCGCGGCCGATCAGCAAGTCCGCCCTGCGCCGGGCGGCGAAGGAAACCCGCACGCATGATTCGGGCAAGCTGCTCGAGTTCAAGAAGCCGCTGCCCACCGGGCCGGTTTTCCTGTCCGAAGGCGTCACGGTCAAGGAGCTGTCCGAGAAGCTCGGCGTGCTCGCCAAGGACATTCTGCGCCTGCTCATGCAGCGCGGCGTGATGGCCACGGTCAACCAGCCTCTGGACGCACAGACCGCGATCCAGATCGCGAAGGAAGTCGGCGCAGAAGCGGCGGTCGTTTCCTTCGAAGAGGAGCTCGAGCTCTCGCGCGCGGCCGATTCGCAGTCTCGTCCCGGCGAAGCGGAAGCGGCGGAGGCGGCGCGGGTGCCGAGGGCGCCCGTCGTCACGGTCATGGGCCACGTAGACCACGGCAAGACCTCGCTTCTCGACGCAATCCGGCAGGAGAACGTCGCGGCGGGCGAGGCCGGCGGAATCACTCAGCACATCGGCGCGTACCGGGTCGAGGCCCGGGGCAAGCCGATCGTCTTCCTCGATACGCCGGGCCATGAAGCATTCACCTCGATGCGCGCGCGCGGCGCGAAGGCGACGGACATCGTGGTGCTCGTGGTTGCCGCTGACGACGGCGTCATGCCGCAGACCGTCGAGGCGATCGACCACGCCCGCGCGGCGAAGGTCCCGATCGTCGTCGCGATCAACAAGATCGACAAGAACAACGCGAACCCGGACCGGGTAAAAAAGGAGCTCGCCGACCGCGGCGTGCTGCTCGAGTCCTGGGGCGGCGACGTGCCTTCGGCGGAAATCTCCGCTTTGAAGAAGGAAGGGATCGATCACCTGCTGGAGCTCATCCTTCTCGTCGCGGAGATCCAGGAGCTCAAGGCGCCGGTCGTCAACGAGGCTCGAGGCGTCGTTCTCGAGGCGCGTCGGGAGATCGGCCGCGGAAACCTCGCGACGGTTCTGGTCCAGGCCGGAGATCTCAAGATCGGAGACGTGTTCTTCGCAGGGTCCGTGTTCGGCCGCGTCCGCGCGATGCAGGACGACCGCGGCGCGAAGATCGACGTGGCCGGTCCCGCGACTCCCGTCGAGGTAACGGGCTTCGAGGATCTCCCGCAGGCGGGAGACATGTTCCAGGTCGTCGAAGACGAATCGAAGGCGCGCTCGGTGGTCGCGTTCCGGCAGACCAAGGACCGTGAAAAGGTGATGGCCTCTTCCAAGTTCTCTCTGGACCAGCTGTTCAGCAAGCTGCAGGAAGGCCGGGTCAAGGAGCTCTCGATCGTGTTGAAGGCGGACGTCGCCGGCTCGGTCGAGGTCCTGAACCAGTCGCTGAAGAACCTCTCGAACGAGAAGGTCAAGGTGTCGGTGATCCACGCGGGAGTCGGCGCGATCAACATCAACGACGTGCTCCTCGCGTCCGCTTCGAAGGCGATCATCGTGGGTTTCAACGTCCGGCCCGAGAAGAAGGCCGAGACCGAAGCCGAGAAAGCGGGAGTCGACATCCGGCTTCACACGGTCATCTACAACGTGACTGACGAGATCAAGCTCGCCATGGAAGGCCTTCTCGATCCGACGTTGAAAGAAGTCGCCCAGGGCCGCGCCGAGGTCCGCAACACGTTCAAGGTCCCGAAGTTCGGGATCGTGGCCGGCTGCTACGTGACCGAGGGCTCGATCAGCCGGACATCGAAGGTCCGCCTGCTGCGCGACAACCGGGTGATCTACGAAGGCAAGATAGGGTCCCTGCGCCGGTTCAAGGACGACATCTCCGAGGTCAAGCAGGGCTTCGAGTGCGGCATCGGGCTCGAGAAATACCAGGACGTGAAGGTCGGCGACATCATCGAGGCGTACCAGGTCGAAAAGGTCGCCGGCGTGATGAATGGGTGAGGGAGACGTGAGGGGTCAGGGGTAAGGGGTCAGGCGAACGGAACCTCGCTCCGCCTTCACGCCTTGCGCCTCACGCCTCACGCCTCATGCCTCACGCTGACGCCATGGTCCTCGCCTACGCCGTCTTCGACCTCTATCTTCCGGGATGCCGCGGCCTCAAAGAAAAACGCATGATCGTCAAGAGCCTGAAGAGTCGCATCCGCAACGAATTCGGGATTTCCGCGGCCGAAGTGGGCGGGCAGGACCTGCTCCAGAGGTGCGAGCTCGGCGTCGCGGTCGTCGGGCCCGACCAGGTGCCCCTGGACGCGGTTCTGCAGAACGTGCTCCGCTTCGTCGAGTCGAACCTCGAAGGAGAGATTCTGAATTACCGGAATGAGTTCATCCATGTGTGAGTGGGGAGCGCGGGGTCTCGCAAGATGAAAAAAGAAAGCCGCCGCGCCCAGCGCGTCTCCGATCTCGTCCGGGCGGAGATCTCCCGGCTGGTGCTCCTCGAGGCGCGCGACCCGGAGCTGCGCAAAGTCACGATCACCGAAGTCGAGATGCCGCCCGACCTTCATTCCGCCCGCGTCTACTTTTCGGCGCTCGGAGGCGAGGCCGAGCGGGACGAAGCGCTCGCCGCTCTCGATCGCGCCTCGGGATTTCTCCGGCGGGAAGTCGGACGCCGTTGCGGGCTTCGTTTTGCTCCCGAGCTTCATTTCTTTGCCGACCGATCGATCGAGCGGGGCGCGCGCATCGAGGAGATCCTCGCGAATGTGGTTCCCCCGATCGCCGACGAGGGCGAGGAGGAGGCCGGAGACGAGGCGCGCAAGGGCGCGCCGGAGTGACGCGGACCGACTCTCTCTCCCGCGGGTTCCTGATCCTGATCGACAAGCCCGGCGGTCTGACGTCTCACGACGTCGTCGAACGCGCGCGCCGCTCGAC
Source organism: Acidobacteriota bacterium (assembly GCA_039931865.1). GTDB lineage: Bacteria > Acidobacteriota > Thermoanaerobaculia > UBA5066 > Gp7-AA6 > JALYUA01. The sequence continues at coordinate 3,827 of JBDTRB010000158.1, forward strand.
GGGCGTTCCCCGAATCGGGCACAGCGGGACACTCGATCCGATGGCCACCGGGCTTCTCCTCCTCTGTGCGGGCGGAGCCGCCCGTCTGCAGGGTTTCTTCACGCTTCTCGACAAGTCCTACGAGGGCACGATCCGTCTCGGCCGGGCGACGGCGACGTACGATCGCGAGGGTGAGCCGCTCGGAGAAGAAAAAGACGCGGGACACGTCACAGCCGCGCTGCTCGAAGTGGCCGCCGCCCCTTTTCGCGGAGAGTTTCAGCAGTCTCCTCCGCCCTACTCGGCGAAGAAGATCAAGGGACGCAAGTTCTACGAGATGGCGCGCAAGGGCGAAGAAGTCCCGCTCCTGCCGAAGAAGGTCCGGGTCACCGAGCTCGTGTTGTCACCTCCGGCCGGCGGGCGGATCCAGTTCTCGATCTCCTGCTCGTCGGGCACGTACATCCGCTCGATCGCGCACTCGATCGGGGAATCGCTCGGCTGCGGGGCTCATCTCGAAAGCCTCCGGCGGACGCGCATCGGCGATTTCCGCGTCGAGGAGGCAATCGCCCTCGCGCTCTTCGAGGAGCTTCCGAACGCCGAGCGGCTGGTCCCCCCGCACGCGCTCCCTCTGTCCCGGGTCCCGTTCCCCTTCGAGAGACTGCGCCTCGCCTCTCTCGAGGCCTGGAAAGTCCGGAAGGGACAGGCGATCCCCGCCCGCGGAGTGACGTCCCCGGACGGCGCATGGGTCACGCTTCTGGGTCCGGGCGACGAAATGGTCGCGCTGGCGCAGGTCTCTCCGATCGGCCAGGGGGGCGTCTCCATCCTGAAGCCCCGGATCGTGCTGGCGGAAGAGACGGTCGGCAGGAGGTGAGTTGATGGCTCTCATGTCTCAACTGTCAGCTGTCAGCGGTCAGCGGTCAGCGGTCGCTTGTCAGCGAACTTCGCCGTTCGCCTTCGCGAGTGCGAGTGCGAGTGGCCGTCGAGGGGGTTGGCTCCCGTGCCCGCCCGTGCTAGGCTCGGGGTTTATTAAAAAGTAGAGAGTTTTAAGAGGCTATTGGAGGATTCTTGAACGCCACCACCTATCAGACGACCGAGAAACCCAACATCGTGCGCGACTACCGCACGCACGATACGGACACCGGCTCCCCCGAGGTCCAGGTTGCCCTGCTGACGAACCGGATTACCTACCTGACCGAGCACTTCAAGACGAACGCGAAGGATCACCACTCCCGCCGCGGCCTTTTGAAGCTCGTCTCCCGGCGCAGGCGCCTGCTCGACTACTTGAAGAGCGAGGATGCCGACCGTTACCACCGGCTGATCGAGCGTCTCGGCCTCCGTAAGTAAATAAATCTATCGGCCCGAGGGCCGGGACATTTCTCTGCCGGAGCGCCGGGGCAAAACCGCCCCGCGGCCGGCGTCCCTGTCTTTCGCCCGAGATTCGAAAGGAAAATCATGCGACACACCATTTCCGTTCCCCTCGGGAACCGCAGCCTCGAGATCGAGATCGGCAAGCTCGCCAAGCAGGCCGACGGCTCCGCGGTCGTGCGGTTCGGCGACACCGTCGTGCTCTGCACCGCCGTCTTCCAGAAAGAGCCGAAGGAAAACGCGGACTTCTTCCCCTTGACCGTCGACTATCGCGAGAATACCTACGCGGCCGGCCGTATCCCGGGCGGCTGGTTCAAGCGCGAGGGACGGCCGACCGAGAAGGAAACCCTGACGTCCCGCCTGATCGACCGCCCGATGCGGCCGCTCTTTCCGAAAGGCTTCAACCACGAAACGCAGTTGATCGCGTTCGTCCTGTCCGCCGACGGGCAGAACGACCCCGACGTCCTCGCCTTGAACGGCGCTTCCGTCGCGCTGACCTGCTCGCTCATTCCTTTTTACACGCCGGTCGGGGCCGTTCGCGTTGGCCGCGTCGAGGGACAGTTCGTGGTGAATCCCACGAACGCCGAGCGTGACAAGTCCGACGTCGACCTGATCGTCGCCGGGACCGAGACCGCCGTCGTGATGGTCGAGGCGGGCGCCCGGGAAGTTCCCGAGGCCACCATGATCGACGCGATCTTCTTCGGGCACGAGTTCATCCGTAAGATCTGCGGCGCGCAGAAGGAGCTCCAGCGCCAGGCCGGTTACATGAAGCCGGACTGGAAGGCCCCGGAAGCGTACCCCGCCTCGGTCGCCGCGGAGCTTCGCCAGAAATGGGAGGCGCCGATGATGGCCGCTCTCACCATGAAGAACAAGATCGCGTCTTACGCCGAGATCAAGGCGGTGAAGAAGGCCGCGGCGTCGATGGTCCCCGAGGGCGATCCGGCCCTCCGCCAGCAGACGGCAAAGGCGGCGGACGATCTCGTCAAGACCCTGACGCGCGAGACGATCCTCGCAAAGAACCAGCGGCTGGACGGCCGCGCATTCGACCAGGTCCGTCCGATCGAATGCGAAGTCGGCCTTCTCCCCCGGACGCACGGTTCGGCCCTCTTCACTCGCGGCGAGACGCAGGCGCTCGTCACCGCCACCCTTGGAACCTCCGACGACGCGCAGATCATCGAGGAATACGAGGGAGAGCTCGAGCACACGTTTCTCCTCCACTACAACTTTCCGCCCTTCTCCGTAGGCGAGGCGAAATTCCTTCGAGGACCTTCGCGCCGCGACATCGGGCATGGAAATCTCGCGCGCCGCGCGCTCTCGCCGGTCCTACCGAACGAAGACGCGTTTCCCTACACGGTCCGGGTCGTTTCCGACATCCTCGAATCGAACGGATCGTCCTCGATGGCAACCGTTTGCGGCGGCACGCTGGCGCTGATGGACGCCGGTGTTCCGATCAAGTCGCCCGTCGCGGGCGTCGCGATGGGCCTCGTCTCCGACGGCGACCGCTTCGCGATCCTGACCGACATCGCCGGACAGGAAGACCACTACGGCGACATGGACTTCAAGGTCGCCGGCTCTCGCGAGGGCATCACCGCCCTCCAGATGGACATCAAGATCAAAGGTCTCCCGCGGGAAATCTTAGAGCGCGCGCTCGAGCAGGCCCGCGCCGGCCGGCTTCACATCCTGGAGAAGATGACGGCCGCGCTCGACAAGCCGAGAACGAACATCTCTCCCTTCGCGCCGCGGATCTTCACCATGCAGATTCCGCGCGACCGAATCCGCGACGTGATCGGCAGCGGCGGCAAGACGATCCGCTCGATCATCGAGTCGACGGGATGCAAGATCGACGTCGAGGACTCGGGCAAGGTGTCGATCGCCTCTTCGGACGAGGCCGCCGCGCTGCGCGCGATCGAGATCATCGAGAGCCTCACGCAGGAGCCGGAGATCGGCA
>JBDTRB010000159.1:0-7090 GCA_039931865.1 Acidobacteriota bacterium
GACGAGAACAAGCTCTATTTCGGGTCGTTCAACCTCGTCACGTCGATCGACGGCGGCAAGACGTTCCAGACAAACAACCGGCGCATCCATCCCGACTACCACGCCCTCTGGATCGACCCGAAGGAGCCGGAGCGGATCATCCAGGGCAACGACGGCGGCGCGCTCGTCTCAACCGACGGCGGCAAGACGTGGCGGGCGTTCGAGAACCTGCCGCTCGGGCAGTTCTACCAGGTGGGCATCGGGTTGGACACGCCGTACTCGATCTGCGGCGGGCTCCAGGACAACAACGGCTGGTGCGGCAGCTCCAATTCGCTGACGCGCGGCGGGATTACGGACTCGGACTGGTACTCGGTCGTCGGTGGGGACGGCGAATGGATCGTGCCCGCGCCGTCGAACCCCGACATCATCTATGGCGACTCGCAGAACGGGAACATTTCGCGGTTCGACCGAAAAACGCGGCTCTCGCGGAGCATCCGGCCATATCTCTCGGGAGTCGGAGAGATGGTCCCGTCGGAGCTCAAGTACCGCTTCAACTGGACGTCGCCGATCGCGGTATCGGCGACGAACGCGGACGAGGTCTACATCGGCGGCAACGTCGTCTTCAAATCGACCGACGGCGGGCTGCACTGGGCGGCGATCAGCCCGGACCTGACGCGCAACGACAAGGGCAAGCAGAAGGAGTCGGGTGGACCGGTAAACCTGGATCTGTCGGGCGCGGAGACGTACGACACGCTCCTTTCGCTCGTGATCTCGACGGTCGATCCGAAAGTGATGTGGGCGGGTTCCGACGACGGGATGGTGCACATGACGCGCGACGGCGGCGGCGCGTGGACGAACGCGTCGCCGAAGGGGGCGCCGGAGTGGGAGCGCGTGTACCAGATCGACGCGTCGCCGTTCGATGCCGGCACGGCGCAGCTCGTGTTCGACGGTCACATGCTGGGCGACCGGCGGCCGCACGTGTATCGCACGACGGACTTCGGGAAGACCTGGACGTCGATCACGAAGGGGCTGCCGGACGACGGGACAGCCTACGTGGTGCGCGAGGACCCGAACCGGAAGGGGTTCCTCGTGGTCGGGACGGACAACGGACTGAACTGTTCTTACGACTCGGGCGCGACGTGGAAAAAGTTTCCGGTCGAATTTCCGGTGGTGCCGGTGTGGGATCTCAAGTTCGTGAAGGCGACGCACGACCTGGTCGTGGGGTCGCACGGGCGCGGGATGTACGTCTTCGACAACATCGGGCCGATCGAGGAGATGGACGGCTCGGTCGAAGGGAAGGCGCTGCACGTTTTCGGGGTGCAGCCCGCAGCGCAGTACCAGATCTGGAATCGCGGCGGGTTCGGCGTCGGGGCGTGGTCGGCGCCCAATCCGCCGCACGGCGCCGTGATCGACTACTGGCTGAAGAACGAGATCAAGCAGACCGAGGAGCAGAAGAAGTTAAAGCGCGAGCCGGTGAAGATCGTGATCACGGACGCCGCGGGCAATCCCGTGGCGACGGAGTACGGCGTGGCGAAGCAGGGGATGAACCGGCACGTGTGGGGAATGCGGTACGAGGGCGCGAAGAAGATCTCGTTCGGTAAGGAGGCGCCGCCGTCGGAGTTCTTCGATCCGAACCGAGGGCCGGATGTTCCGCCGGGCACGTACAGGATCGCCGTGACCGCGGCGGGGGAGACGGTGATGCGCGAGGTGGTGGTCGGTCCCGATCCGCGGATGAAGGTGGATGCCGCGGCGTTGAAGTCGCGTGCGACGGCGGCGCTCGAAGGGCGCAACACGGCGACGGCGGTGAACGAGATGGTGAATCACCTCGATGGATGGGAGACGTCGCTGACCGCGCTGCCGAAGCTCGTCGGGGCGGGCGAGGATGGTGATCCGGCGAAGGCAAAGAAGTACGAGGCCCAGCTGAAGGCCGCGCGGGATCTGAACAGGAAGGTCAAGGAGCTGAAGGACAAAATCTACAACCGGGACGTCCAGCGGGACACGCCGTCGGACACGATCCACTTTCACTCGGACTTCCAGGCGAAGGTCTCCCGGCTGGGGTTCTTGACAGGCGCCTATGGCGAGGAGCCGCGCGACGTCGCCCGGGAGGAGCTCGCCTCGATCCGCAAAGTGGCCGAGGGGTATCTCGGGCAGTTCAACGCGCTGCGAAACGAGGTCGTCTCGTACAACAAGACCGCGTCCGAGCAGGGCATGCCGACGCTCTTCGTGGGCGATCCGGTGATGATCCAGGCGCCGGCGGGATTCTAACGTCGCCTGCGGGACTTGACTTCGACGCTGCGGCGGCGAAGGCACCGGCGAGCGGCTCGCCTGAGGGCCCGACCGCTCGCCTCGTCCCTCCGTGAGCTCCGGCTCCCGCAGCGTGAGCCTCCTCCCTCGCTTCGGTCGGGAGACTTCTCGCGCTGCGAGCGTAGGCACCATCTCGGCAGCGAGCGCGGCTCTGCTCCCGTCCCGAGCGCGTGGAGAGGGGGCAGTTGGCAGGGGCGGACACGAAGCCTGACAGGGCTCGGCCCGCCGGATCGACACCGCCCGGCGCCCCGCAGTAAGCTCCCCGCAACTTCCACCCTCGCGGGTTCGCGGTTTTCAAAAAAGGGGACACCATGATCGACGCACACGTTTCGCGGCTCCCGCCCCCACCGTCGCGACGCCGGCCGGCGGCGTCCAGGACGCGACGAGGAGCCGCAGGCTTCACCCTCATCGAGCTCCTGGTCGTCATCGCGATCATCGCGGTCCTCATCGCGCTGCTGGTTCCGGCCGTGCAGAAGGTGCGCGAGGCCGCGCGGCGCGCGAAGATGGTCGAGCTGCTGCAGAGTGAGGGGGCCTTCTGCGCCGCGTTGAATTCCTACTTCCAGGTTTACGGCGCGTATCCCGCCACCATCGGCGACCCCGGGCTGCTGCCCTACATGCCCGGCTATCAGTCCCCCGAAAAGATCGCCGGCGATCTGGAGTTCTGCCTCCTCTACAAGGTGACGACGACGGCGACACCCGAGTCCGTCGGAGAGCCGAACTTCAGTCTCTGCGCCGTGCACGGCACGAGCGTCGAATACTGCATCGACAAGAGCTGCCAGGTGGTGACGACGGCTCCTCCCCAGGACTCCTGTCCGCCGCCGCCTTCTCTCGGCGGTAACCAGGTCTTCGTCGCGACCCTCGTGCTCGCCGCGGAAACGGTGTCGCCGTATCTCGAGGCTCGGCCGGAGCTGATCCCCCAGGTGCGCCCGGCGCTCCTGCAGAGCGGGTTGATCGACTTCGTCTTCGAGCGTCTGGCCGGCGATGGGAACTCGCTCACGCTGGCGCAGCTGCTCGAGAACCCGTTCATCGCGCCGTTCGCGCCCCTTCTCGTCGACCACGGCTTCTACGGGCAGGAGCTCGACGCGCAGATCGTGATCACACGAGGCGATCTGACCGGCAGCCCGCTCTTCCTGTTCTCGTACGATTCGCTTCGGATCCTTTCGAGCGTCTACAGCGACAAGCCGGGACTCGCGCACGCGCTCTCGGTCAAGCTCGACGCCGCCGAGGCGGCGGAGAAGCACGGGAACCTGCAGGCGAAGGCCGGCGCGCTGGGCGCGTTCGAGAACGAAGTGCGCGCGAAGTCCGGCAAAGGGTTGACCGCCGCGCAGGCCCGTGTCCTGCTGACGCTCGCGAAGACGCTTTAGAGCCGCCGCGTCTTCGGACTCTCCACCCTCTCCCCGCGCGGGGAGAGGGTGGAGTGAGGGGCGGGACCTGGAGCCGACAGGCTCGAGAGGAAGATGCCCCCTCGCCCTGACCCTCTCCCCGCCCGCCGGAGAGAACGAACTGAGTCTCGTGGCAGTCCCGACTCTGCTGCCTCTGCTGCAGCAGCCCGGCGAGAAGGGATCGAGTGTCCTCCCTCTCCCCGACTACCCTCGCCGCCTGTTCAGACCCCGGACTCCCCCCGGCACGGTTGTGAACCACGCGCCCGAAAGAAAAAGTCACTTCACCGGGCGAGCGGTGTACGGAATATGGCAGCAGGAAGTCGGGTCTGACCCATTTCCTGAAGCGGTCTCTGGACTGTGGATCCGACTGTGGGCTATAATCCACACTCATGGAGACGATCCAGGTAGTTCTCGAGCCCGAGCTGTTGAAGGCGGCCGACCGCGCCGTTCGAAAAAGGAAAACCAACCGGTCTGCTCTGATTCGAGAAGCGCTGCGCTCCCATCTCCAGCGGCTCGAGCAGATCGAGAGGGAAAAGCTCGACCGCGAGGGGTACGTTCGGTACCCCGATTCGTTCGACGCACCCGACGTCTGGGAAAAGGTGGCCGATTGGCCGGACGAATAGAAAGAGGTGAAGTTCGGCTCTTCCGGTTCCCGGAGCCGGACAAGGAGCGGCCGGTCCTCGTCCTGACGCGGTCGAGCGCGATCCCTTATCTCTCGCGGATCAGCGTTGCTCCGATTACTTCGACCATTCGCGGAGTTCCGTCCGAAGTCGCTCTCGGTGTCGAAGATGGTTTGCGGCAGCCCTGCGCGGCCAACCTTCACAACGTCGTGACCGTCCGCCGGGATGCACTCGGCCGCAGGCTCGCGCAGCTCAGTGGTCGACGAATGAGAGAAATTTGCTCCGCGCTGTCCTTTGCGCTCGGGTGCGATGGCCAGGCGTAGAAAGCCACGGTAGCTTCGCCGGCAGGTACGCGACGAACGCGATCCTCTCGCAGCTCACCAGCCACGGGTGCAGCCGCCGGCACCCGCCGCATGCGCAGGGCCGCCCGACAGAAAAAGTCACTTCACCGGGCGAGCGGTGTACGGAATATGGCAGTGGCCGTTCGTCCATCGATCCGAAACCGAACGTTTCCTGAGATTTCACGCGCGTCCGACATGGCTGTTCTCTTGCTTCCCACGTTGGAAGGAAAACAACCCACCCAAAATTTTCATGGTCGTCCCCGGCGCGCGGCCGCCCCTCCAGAGACTCACCGACCTTCCCCGGTCGCGTGCGGGAGAAATCCTGAACTCTGGCGGCCGCCGGGGGCGAACACGAAACGCCGCGGTGCTCCCGGCTCTCGTGTTCGCCGCGGCGCTCGCGAGTCTCCGCTGCGCGTCCTCGAGCTCCTCCCGCGCCGCTGCCGGGCAGACCCCGCCAGATCCCTTCGAGACTTCCGCGCCCGCGGCTCTCCGCGTCGTCGCGCTCGACGAGAAGACCGCGCCGATCGAGTTCCGCAAGCTGGTCCTGAAAGTTCCCCGCGACCTGGTCGTCGGCGCCGTGCAGACGGGGCCGGGCTGCAGCCAGCGCGGTCCGCTGTTGTGGAAGATGAGCCGTGACGAGTCGGCGGGCGATGACTTCGGGGCACTGCTCCTGGACGAGCTCTCGTCAGCCGGGTACGCGGTCGTCGGAGACAGAGAACGTCTTTTCGACGATCCGCACGCCCGCCGCGCGGAGTACGTCATTGCGGGCGTCGTTCGCGACATCCGCGCGAACGCCTGCTACCCGACGGGGCGCAAGCACGCGGGCACGGCGGAGGCCTCCCTCACAGTCGACTGGCAGGTCTTTTCGTACCGCAGCAAGTCGGTGGTCTTGAAGGAAACGACGTCAGGCTCGAGCCTCTTTCCCGGCGCGCGGGACGAACCCGGTGAGGAAGCGATCGCGCGCGCGTTCGTTTCGGCCTCCCGCGACCTGGCCGCCAGCGCGCGATTCCACGATCTGCTCTCTGGCCGGGGCGGCGACCGCCGCGCGAGCCCGGAGCAGCCGCCGATCCCGATCGGCTACGTCACCTCGATCGCCCGGCCCGCGGCGAGCGTCGAATCGGTAGTCTCGGACTCGCGGATGAGTGTCGTCACGGTCCTCGCCGGGAACTCGATGGGCTCGGGATTCGTCATCTCGCGCGACGGATTCCTGTTGACGAGCCAGCACGTGATCGGCGAGGCCCGAAACGTGAAGGTCCGATTCGTCACCGGGCGCGAAGTCAACGGCGACGTGGTGCGCGCGGACAAGGTGAGGGACGTCGCCCTGATCAAGCTCGAGAACGACGTCTATCCGTTTCTTCCGCTGGGCGAATCGAGCCGCGTCCAGCCTGGATCCGACGTCTTCGCGATTGGAACCCCGCTCTCAGAGAATTTTGCGCAGACAGTGACGAAGGGGATCCTGAGCGGCTACGGAGAAGAGGACGGGCAGCGGACGCTGCGCAGCGACGTCTCGATCCATCAGGGAAACAGCGGCGGGCCGCTTCTCGACCGTTCGGGCACGGTGGTGGGGCTCGCGGTCAGTGGTTACATCCTGATGCCCGATGGCGTCGGGGTCGGGCTGAACTCGTTCATCCCGATCGAGGAAGCTCTCTCCGCGCTCGTCATCCAGAGGCGCGAGAACCGGTAACCGGTAGTCGGATCTCCCTCTCCGCCCCAGCGGCGCCGAGCCGGGGCTAGGATGCGGCGGCAGGAGGGAAGCGGATGGCAGATTCCTACGGACCGCCGGTCGGTGTCGACGATGCAAAAAAGGCGGCTGCCGCTGCGCTCGCCGAGGCGCGGCGCAACGGCTGGAAGATGGCCGTCGCGGTGACCGACCCGGCAGGGGAGCTCGTCTACTTCGAAAAGATGGACGACACGCAGAACGGCAGCGTCCGGGTCGCGATCTCGAAGTCGCGCTCCGCGGCGCTCTTCAAGCGGCCGACGAAGGCATTCCAGGACGTGCTCGCCGAAGGCGGGGAGGGGCTGCGAGTCCTGGCACTCGCGCGGGCGGTGCCGATCGAAGGCGGCGTGCCACTCGTGATCGCCGGAAAGATCGCCGGCGCGATCGGCGTGTCAGGCGGGACGAGCCAGCAGGACGGAGTCTGTGCGGCGGCAGCGGCGGGGGCGATCCGGTAGAACTCCCTCTCCCCGCGCGCCGGGGAGAGGGTGGGGGTGGGGGTCGGAACGTCAAGCCTCACGTAACCTTGATCGGAAAGATGCTCCAGGGGTGGGCCGCCAACAACTGGCGCGCCTTAATATCGAGAGAGAGATGCCCCCTCACCCTGACCCTCTCCCCGCGCTCGGGGAGAGGGAAGGTCGTGCTTTCTTTCCTCTCCGTTCAAATGGCTGATCCCGCCGTTCCTTGATCGCGTCCCCGATCGCTTCGAGCACGCCCGGGTCTGTGCGGCGACAGCGGCGGGGGCGATCC
>JBDTRB010000160.1:0-7082 GCA_039931865.1 Acidobacteriota bacterium
CCCGGCAGTAGAGAACGCCGGCTACTGCCGGCGGTCACCCATCCCACACCCTTTTCCAGCAGCCTGCTAGAGCTTCTCGATCGCGAGCGGCGGAGGGGCCGCCGGCTCGTCGGCGATCTCGAACAGGTCGGCGAGCTCGCGCTCGAACGAGGGGCGCGGCGCGGGCCGGTCTCCGAGGCACAGGATCGCGAGGGGCTCTCCCTTTTCGACCCGATCGCCGATGGTCTTCTCGACGAGGAAGCCGGCGGCGAAGTCGATCTCGTCCTCCCGCTTGCGGCGGCCGCACCCGATGTCGATCGAAAGAAAGCCCATCCTCTCAGTCTGGATAGAGCGGACGAAACCCGCGCGGGGTGCCACGGCCGGAGTGCGGGATTTCGGCTGCGGGAGAATCGACGGATCGTCCACGACCCGGGGATCTCCCCCCTGGAACTCGATCAGCCGGGCGAAGCGCTCGGCCGCCTTTCCCGACGTGAACGCCTGCTCGAGCCGCCTGCGCGCATCGATCTCCGAGAGGGCGGGCTCCGCGAACCGGAGCATGTCGGTCCCGAGGACGAGGCAGAGCTCGCGCACCGGTGCCGGGCCCTCGTTTCTCAGCACGAGGATCGACTCTTCCGCCTCGAGCGCGTTACCGACGGCACGCCCGAGCGGCCGGGACATGTCGGTGATCCATCCGCTCGCCTCGCGGCCGGCGGCACGGGAGGTGTCCACGAGGGCCCGGCCGAGTGCACGTGATTCCGGAACGGTCTTCAAAAAGGCGCCGTTGCCCGTCTTCACGTCGAAGACGATGCCGGTCGTCCCCGAGGCGAGCTTCTTCGAGAGGATCGAGGCGACGATCAGGCCGAGCGACTCGACGGTGCCCGTCACGTCCCGCAGCGCGTAGAGCTTGCGGTCGGCGGGCGCGACGGTGTCCGTCTGCGCAAAGAGCGCGGCTCCGACCTCGGTCAGGGCCCGACGCACGCGGGGAAGGTCAAGGTCGGTCCGGAATCCCGGGATCGCGGCGAGCTTGTCGAGCGTCCCTCCGGTGTGGCCGAGCCCGCGGCCCGACATCATCCCCACGCGACCGCCCGCCGCGGCGACGAGCGGCGCCAGGACGAGCGTCGCCTTGTCTCCGACGCCACCGGTCGAATGCTTGTCGACGACGGGCGCCAGATCGGAGAGGTCCCAGGAATCGCCCGAGTCCCGCATCGCCTCGGTCAGCGCGGCCATCTCCGGCGTCGAAAGGCCCCGGATCACCGCGGCCATCAGGAACGCCGCGGCCTGGTAGTCGGGGACCTCGCCTGAGACGACCCCGGCGACTAAGAACGCGATCTCGTCGCGCGAAAGCTCCTGTCCGTCGCGCTTGGCGCGCAGGATCTCGTAAACGCTCTTCACGGGTGCTTCTCCCCTTTCGGCGACGCGAGCGACGCATCCACGCGCCGGCGCCAGGCCGACGCCTTGTCGAGGATGGAAGCGGCGTCGAGCGTGGTCGGCCGTCCGTCCGCCAGGAGCCTCCGGCCGTCCACCCAGACGTCTGAGACGTCCGAAGTCTTGATCGAGTACACGAGGGCAGAGTACGGATCGTCAAACGGCAGCTCGTGCGCGCTCCGCGTCTTCACCGCGATGAAATCGGCCTGCTTGCCGGCCTCGAGCGAGCCGATCTTCGCGTCGAGCCCCAGGGCCTTGGCGCCGCCCCGCGTCGCCGCCGCCACGATGTCACGGGCAGGCAGCACCGTCGGGTCCATCTTCGAGACCTTCGCGAGCTTGCCCGCGAAATCCATCGCTTCGAACATCGAGAGGTCGTTGTTGGAGCCGGCCGTGCCGTCCGTTCCGAGCCCCCAGGACAGGCCTGCCTTCTGCCAGCCCGGCACATCGGCGATTCCGGACGCGAGCTTCATGTTCGATTCGGGATTGTGTGAGAGAGCAATCCCGTATTGCCGCGCGATCGCGATGTCTCCCTCGTCCATCCATACCCCGTGCGCCGCGACGATCGGCACGCGCCGTCCGTCGGGTGCCGGATCGAAGAAGCCGATGGAGGCGAGGCGCACGAACGGCGTTTGCTGCCAGGCCTTGCGGGCGTCCTCGACCTCTTTGCGCGTCTCGGCGACGTGAATCAGCAGGGGGATGTTCTCCGCGAGCGCGAAGCCGCGGGCCGCCAGGAGAGTCTCCTTCGAGCAGGTGTACGGCGAGTGAGGCGCCGCGGCGGGGACGATCCGCGGATGCGATTTCCATCGGGCGGCAAACACTTTCATCACCGCGAGGGTCGCCGGCAGGTCCTTGTGGTCGGGGACCGGGAAGTCGATGAACGTCTCTCCGAGCACTCCGCGCAGGCCGGCGTGATCCACCGCGCGCGCCGCCTCGGACTCGAAGTAATACATGTCGGCGAACGTCGTGGTGCCGCCTTCGATCATCTCGAGGCACGCGAGGAGCGTTCCGTCGTAGACGAACTCGGCGGAGACATTCTTCGCCTCCGCCGGAAAAATGTGCTCGGTGAGCCAGCGGTCGAGGGTCAGGTCGTCGGCGAGCCCGCGCAGCAGGGTCATCGCGGCGTGCCCGTGCGTATTGACGAGGCCGGGCATGAGGATTCGCCCCTGAGCGTCCCACGTCGGCTTGCCGGCATACTTTGCCTTGAGATCCGCGGACCGCCCGACCGCCACGATCTTTCCGCCGGATAGAAAGAGACCGCCGTCCTCGATGACGGAAAAGCCGGCGTCCATCGTGACGACGCGGCCTCCGACGACGAGAAGATCCGCGGCAACGGCCGGAGGGGCCGCCGTCGCGGCCGGGGCCGCCCGCCGCGCGGGAGCGCGCCGGGGAAGCGCACCGGCCGAGAACATCGCGCACAGAGCGGCGAGCATCGCGATCCCCGGAGAGCGGAGCGTGCGCATTTAGAAGTCGAACGGTTCGGGGAAAAGCACGGAGAGCTGGAGCCTTTTGCGCTTGCCGGCCTCGGTCGCCATGACGATCGGAACGTCGCCGGCGAACTCCCAGAGGATCTGCCGGCAGGCCCCGCACGGCGGAGTCGGTTCGTCGGCGCCCGTCACGACGGCGACGGTCCGAAACGACCGCACCCCCTCGGAGAGCGCCTTCCAGATCGCGACGCGCTCGGCGCAGACGGTCAGACCGTAGGTGCTGTTCTCGACGTTGCAGCCGCCCCAGATCCGCCCTGCGGAATCCTCGACAGCGGCACCGACCGAGAATCCGCTCCGCTTCGAGACCGCGTTGCCTCGATAGCGCGCCGCCGCTTCGACGAGCGCGTCTTCCGAAACAGCCGGCGCGCCGCTCACGCCAGAGCGCCCGCGATCTTCGGGATTGCGCCGGTCAGAAGGCGCACGAACCGGTCGCCCACGCGGCGGATCGTCTCGAGGACTTCCGTGTGCTCGAGAGGCTGCTTGAGAATCCCGGCCGCCATGTTCGTGATGGTGGAAATCCCGGCGACCCGCACGCCCGCGTGCCGCAGCGCGATCGCTTCCGGGACCGTGGACATGCCGACGGCGTCGGCGCCGATCCGCCGGAACGCGCGGATTTCCGCGGGAGTCTCGTAGGACGGCCCGGAGTTGCCGAGATACACGCCCTCGCGCAACGGGATCTTTTCCGCACGCCCGGTCGCCTTGATCAGCCGGCGCAGCTCGGGGTCGTACACGAAGCTCATGTCCGGGAAGCGCGGCCCGAGGTCGTCGACGTTCGCTCCGATTAAGGGATGGTGCCCGAAGAAATTGATGTGGTCCGAGATCACCATCAGGTCGCCTGGCTTCCACGTCACGCGGACTCCGCCGGCGGCATTCGTCAGGATCACTGCCTTGACTCCGAGCCGAGCCAGGACGCGCGCCGGGAAGACGACGTCCGACATGGAGTGCCCCTCGTAGAAGTGCACCCGGCCGGAAAGCACCGCCACCGGAACTTTGCCAACGCGGCCGAGGACGAGCTCTCCCGCATGGCCGACGACGCCGGTCGAAACGGGAAAGTGCGGGATGTCGCGATAGGAAATCGCGACCCGGTCGGCGAGACCCTCGGCGAATGCGCCGAGGCCCGAGCCCAGGACGAGCCCGATGAGCGGTTCCGTCTTCGCGGCGCGGCGTATGCGGGCCGCGGCAGCGTCCAGGGTCTCGAGAAGGCCGGGAGCCTTCACTGGATCGGAGCTCCGGCGAACTCCCAGATCAGGCCGGCGATCGAAGCGGTCATGAAGCTCACGAGGGATCCCGCGAGAAGCGCGCGAAACCCGAGCCTTGCGATGTCGGACTTGCGCGTCGGCGCGAGCCCGCCGATGCCGCCGATCTGGATACCGATCGAGGAGAAGTTGGCGAACCCGCACAGCGCAAACGTGGCGATGAGCTTTCCCTTCTCGGAGAGCTGCCCGACCATGTCCTTCATCATCGAAAAGGCGAAGAACTCGTTGATGACGGTCTTGTTCGCGATGAGGTTGCCGACCTTGTCGATGTCCTGCGTGGGCGTGCCCAGGATGAACGCGAGGGGCGCCAGCACCCATCCGAAGATCGTCTGGAGCGCGAACGTCGGCTGTCCCCAGAAGCTTCCGATCCACCCCAGGAACCCGTTCAGCATCGCGATCAGCGCGACGAACGCGATCAGCATCGCGGAGATGTTGAGGACGAGCGCCATCCCCTGTGTCGCTCCGGAAGCCGCCGCGTCGATGAAGTTCGCGCTGGTCTTCTCGACGTTCATCTTGACGGTCCCCATCGTCACCGGCGTCTCGGTCTCGGGCCAGAGAATCTTCGCGATCAGAAACGTGCCCGGAGCCGCCATGACCGAGGCGGTGATCAGGTATTTCAACGGAGCGCCCATGGTGACGTACGCGAGCATCACGGCTCCGGAGACGTGCGCCATGCCGCCGGTCATCATCGTGAGCAGCTCGGAGTGCGTCATTGCGGGTATGTACGGAGCGATCAGGACGGGGGCCTCGGTCTGGCCGATGAAGACATTCGCGGCGACGCAGAGCGCCTCGGCTCCGGAGACCTTCATCGTCTTCTGCATCACCCACGCCATGCCCTTGACGAAGATCTGGATGATCCCGAAGTAATAAAGCAGGGAGAAGAAGGAGCAGATGAAGATGATGATCGGCAGCACCTTGAACGCGAAGATGAATCCGCCGATCGGCAGCCCCGTCTTCGAGCCGAGGTCGTTCATCGGGCCAGCGAGCCAGGAGAAAAGGAAAGCCGAGCCCTTGTCCGCGTAGCCGATTGCGTTCGAGACTTTGTCCGAAAACGCCTGGATCGCATTCTTTCCCGTCTCCCAGTAGAGGACTAGGAACGCGAACGCGAGCTGCAGCGCGAAGGCCCAGCCGACCGTGCGCCAGCGGATGGCGCGGCGGTTGTTCGACAGAGCGAACGCGATCCCGAGAATCACCGCCATGCCGACGAAGCCGATCCAGCGCATGAATCCTCCTGCGACGCGTGTTCCGCGGGCCAGGGGGCGAGGGAGTCCGGACGTTTTTGTTGCGGCGGGGATGTTAGCTCAGTTCGCGTTCCGCGTTCCGCGTTCCGCCCGCGGAGCCCGATTCCGGTCGCATCCTCCCGAGGCTCGCCCCGGCTGCCGGGTTAGAACCCGGCCTTCGTGGCGTCGAATTCGCGGCCACGCCAGGGAACGGTCCTCCGGACGAGGCGCTGGTAGACGGATCGTCCGAGGAGCGCGGCCCAGACGGCGGTCATCAGCGGCGTCGTGAACGCGGGCCAGAGGGGATCGCGCAGCGCGGCGGACATCACGAGCCGCGCGAGAAGGAGCAGGCCCGCCGAGAGGCCAGCGAGGGCCGCGTCCTGCGGCCGGATCGACGCGCCGAAGAGCGCCGCCGCGAGGAGGACCGGCGGGAAGAC
Source organism: Acidobacteriota bacterium (assembly GCA_039931865.1). Classification (GTDB taxonomy): domain Bacteria; phylum Acidobacteriota; class Thermoanaerobaculia; order UBA5066; family Gp7-AA6; genus JALYUA01. Next base: position 5,802 of record JBDTRB010000160.1, read on the forward strand.
CGCCACCATCGTCCAGGCGACCGAGATCGCGGCGAACGCGACGCCCGTCCACCCGCCGAGCGCATACGCGATGTTTTTGGTGAATCCTCCCCAGACTTCCCGGAAGCCGTGGTACATGCGGACCGCGACAAGATCGTGCGCGAGCACCACCCGGGTCGCGAATCCGGCCTGTTTGGCCGTGAACGCGAGCCGCACGTCGTCGATGACGGAATTCCGGAGGGCCTCGTGTCCTCCGAGCGCGTCGTAGGCGCTTCGGCGGATCAGGTTCCCGGCTCCCCCTCCGGCGGCCAGCCACCGCGGCCAGGGGGCGTTGGCGAGAAATGACGGCCCGAAAAAGAGCGCGCAGACGAGGTTCGGCATCAGGACGCCTTCCCAGAATCCGCGGGTCTCGATCCGGGGCAGCAGGGCGACGAAGTCGGCGCGCTGGCGAAGCAGAAACGCCACGGCTTTCGAGACGGCGCGGGGCCCGTAGCGGACATCCGCGTCGATGAAAAAAAGGATCTCGCCCCGCGCCTTCCCCGACCCCTGGAACAGAGCGTGCGGCTTCCCGAGCCAGCCGGGGGGCGGCTCCGCGCCGTCCACGATCGACAGGCGCGGATCGTCTGAGAACGCCGCGAGCACGGCGCGGGTTCCGTCGGTCGAGCGGTCGTCGACCACCACGATCTCGAGCGAGGGGTAGTCCTGAGCGAGAAGGGACGCGAGCGCGGGCCCGATCGCGCGCTCTTCGTTGCGGGCGGGGACCACGATCGAGACGGAGGGAAGCGGAAGGTCGGACGATGCCGGCGCTTCGCGCGCGAGCCGGGGCAGCGCGGCGAGGTTCACGAGGACGAGGACGAAGCACACGGCGCTGTAAGTCGCGCACCCGATCAGGACGGCGTGGAGCACCGGCTCTTCAGCGCCGGAGAACCGCGAGCGCGCTCGCTCCGCGCGGGGCTGCCACACCGAGCCACTCGCCTGCGGTCGCGGCGAGGTCGCAGAAGCCTGGCCGCGTCCCGAGGTCCGCCTCTACGCGAACCGCGGGCCCCGCCGCGAGGAACGGCACGAGCTCGCGCGTGTGGTCGGTCGACGCGTCGGTCGTCTCGCAGCCGTGATCCGCCGTCAGAAGGAGCAGGTCGTCGGGGCCGAGCGCGGCGAGGACGCCGGGGAGCAGCGCGTCGAGAGACGCGAGGTTCCGGACGAAGCCCGCGGCGTCGTTGCGGTGTCCGTACTTGCTGTCAAAGTCGACAAGGTTCGTGAAGATGCAGTCGGCGCGGCCCGCGCGCAGCGCCTCTCGGGTTTTGG
>JBDTRB010000161.1:0-7067 GCA_039931865.1 Acidobacteriota bacterium
CGCCCGCAGGCGAAGGCACGTCCCGCAGTGAGCGAAGGCGACGTGAAGGCGACGGTTACCCCGGCAGAGACGGCAGCCGTGTCGGCATGCCGGGGCGCAGCGTCGGCGTTGGCGGCGCCGGCTTCGGCGTGTACTGAAGGGACGGGACTGGCGTGGTTTTCGCCGGGCCGGCCGAAGGGCCGGAGGCCTTACGGTTGCACGAAAGCATTGCGAGGAGTGACGCTGCCGTTAATGCGGCGAGAGCTGAGGATCGTAGCGGACGGTGTCGGATCATGCCCGCCATTTTCTCACGAACCCTCCGCCGCGATGCGGGCGAGGGCCTCGACGACAGTCGCGTCTTCATCGGGGGCGATCGACCGCAGATCGAGCAAGACCCGGCCGTCTTCGACGCGCCCCACGACCGGAGGGTTCGAAGCGCGCAGCGTCCCCGCGAGCGCGTCCGCGGAGAGCCGGCAGTGGGTTAGCGCCAGCGCGCGGGAGTCGAACCGTTTCTCCGGGCTGGTACCGCCGCCGAACAGCGCGAAGGACGGAATGACCGCGATCTCGAGATCCGGCGCGGACGCGCGGGCCGCGATCTCCTCGCCGCGCCGTTCGAGTTCTGCCGCGGGGGCCGCCGCCTTCTGATAGATCGGCAGGTCTCTCCATCGGCCGGTTTTCCAGGCGGCGAGCGTCGCGTGAAGCGCCGCGAGCGTCAGCTTGTCCGGGCGCACGACGCGTGCGACCGGATGACGCGCGACACAGGAGATCACCGCCTCCCCGCCCACCAGGAATCCTGCCTGAGGGCCGCCGAAGAGCTTGTCGCCCGAGAACGTGACCATCGTCGCCCCATCGGCGAGGCAACCGGCGACCGTCGGCTCTCCCGGGACCCCGAACTCGGCGATGTCGACCACGCATCCGGTCCCCTGGTCGTGCAGCCACGGAATCCCGGCTTCGCGCGCGAGCGCGGCGATCTCGCGGGGCGGCGCGCAGGCGGTAAATCCGCGGATCTCGTAGTTGGAGGGATGGACCGTGAGGAGGAGCGCGACCTCGGACGTCAGGCCGCGGCGGTAGTCCTCGATTGTCGTCCGATTGGTGGTGCCGACTTCGGCAAGCCGCGCCCCGCTCGCCTCGAGAATGGCGGGGACCTGAAACGACCCGCCGATCGCGACGAGCTCTCCCCGCGAGATCAGCACGCGGCGGCCCGACGCCAGGGCGGACAGAGCCAGGAAGACGGCGGAGGCATTGTTGTTGACCGCGAGCGCGTCTTCACAGCCGAAGACGTCCCGAGCGAGCGATCGAACGTGGTCCTGTCGGCGGCCGCGTTCGCCGGTCTCCGCGTCGTATTCGAGAGTCGAATATCCGGCGGCGGCCGCTTCGACGGCGGTCCGCGCCGCTTCCGAGAGGGGGGCGCGGCCGAGGTTGGTGTGGAGCAGGACTCCGGTCCCGTTGATGACCCGGCGGAGACTCGGCGCGAACCGCTCCGCCAGGGCGAGTCGTCCGCGGGAAAGGATGTCTGAGGGGTCTCGCGCCCCCTCTGCGATCGCCCGCCGGAGCTCTTCCTTCACGGCCTCGCGGCCGAACCGCGGCAGCATCGCGGCGGCCTCCGCGGACAAGAGGAGCGAATCCATGGAGGGCGGGCGAATCGCCCGCGCCGGAAGATCCCTCGGCGACGCGTCCGCTTCGCCGGGCGCGGGAGGTGCGCCGGACTTCACTCCGGACCCCTCTCCGGCGACCCGTTTTTCCTCATGCCCGTTACTATAGGTCCATGTCCTGGGAGCTCGACCTGCAGGCCCTGGAGCGGGCGATTGCCGTCGTGAACGCCGAATACGATGCGTTTCTGTACGGGTCGGCGGCGAGGCCGCCGATCGACAGCCGCAAAAACGTAGATCGCCTGATCCGCATCCTCGGGAGGGGCGATCCGGACAATGCGGCGGACCGATATCGATTCTCCACGATCCAGGAGCGCTGGAACACCCTGATCGAGCGTTGGGAGCGTTTGCAGGGCGAGAAGGAAGCGGGGAAAAGGCCGGGTCTGTACGGCCGGTTCAATCCGCAGCATGTGCAGTCCGGGGACCGGGGCGCAGCACCTCCGGCGGCCCCGCGCGCGGTGGCCCCCAACGCCGCCGCCCCCGCCCCCAACGCCGGTGCCCCGGCCTCCGTAGAACCGAAGACGTCTCCTTCGTCCGACGCCCGGCGGGAGCTGTTCGAGAAGTATCTCGCCGCCAGGAAGGTCCGGGGGGAGTCGTCAGCGGGATTGAACTTCGAGCGATTCGCCAACAGTCTCGCGCGCGAGACGGAGCGGGTCCGGGAGCGATTCGGGGGAGCGGATGTCGAGTTCGACGTCGCCGAGCGGGACGGAAAGGTCAAGCTCGTGGCGCGCCGCAAAACGGAATGAGACCGGCGCGGATCGCGCGGGGCTCGAGAGGAAAACCATGAACCCAAAGACGATGAAGAGGATGGCCTGGACGGCGCCGGCGGGAGCTTTCCTGGCTCTCGCTCTGGCCATGCCGCTGACGGTCGGGGCGAGCGAGAGCGAGAGTGAGTACAAGCACCAGCACCAGCACCAGCACCAGCAGAAGCAGAAGGCGGAGGAGCCCTTCTACGGGCGCTACCTCGTCGCGGGCAATCCTCTCGACGACAAGATCCGCGCGCAGGAGAAAAGAATCGCCGCCGAGCCCGACTCTGCGCCGCTCTACAACGATCTCGGCAACCTCCTTGCCGCGCGCCGGTTTCCAAAGGAAGCGCGCGAGCAGTACGAGATCGCGATGAAGCTTGACAAGACGAACTTTCTCGCGCCTTACAACATGGGGATCGCGTTCGAGACCGAGGGGAAAACGGGAGCGGCGATCTCGGCTTACGAGAAGTCGGTCAGCCGCAATCGTGGATTTCCACCCGCGCGGTTCCGGCTCGGCAGACTCTACGAGCGACGCGGATCGAGCTCCGCCGCGATCGAGCAGTACGCGCGAGCGCTCGAGATCGATCCCTCCATGCGAGACGTGCGCCGCAACCCGCTCGTTGCGGACACGAGGCTGCTCGATCGCATTTCGCTCACGAACTACCAGAAGGACATCGCCCGCGCTTCGCTTTCGACGCAGGCGATCTACGCCGACGAGTCGCGGTTCCGGAAGGTCGCCACGGACCGGCCCGTCTGGACGAACGAGGTGATCGATCCGCTCGAGCCGGAGCCGGTGGACGGACCGCGGGCGACTTCCCCGAGGAACCCCGCGTCCCTGCCTGCGGGCCCCGGACAGGTGCGGCCGCAGGAGCTCGGCGGACGTCCCGCGCCTCCGCCCGCCGGAGCCGGACCCTCCCAGTTCGAGCCCGGTCCGGGCTCCGCCCCGCAGTCGGGGGCCGCGACGTCCTCGGGCCCTCTGAACCCGGCGCCCCCCGCGGGGCCGCCGCCCGACGCCCCGGCGGATAACCCGCTCGGGCTTCGGCCTCGACCGCCGCTGCCCACACCGCTGCCTCAGTAGAGAGGGAGGGTAGGGTCGAACGTTGAGCGTTGAGCGTTGAACGTTGAACGTTCAGCGTTCAGCGTCCAGGTCGGCTCATCACCGTTCGTCGCTCAAAACGCCGAACCCTCTCTAATCGAACTCCGCCCGTTCGATCAGCAGGGTCGGTGATCCCACCGGATACGGCGAGGCGAAGAACTGGCGGTCCGTCGAAACACCGGAAATGCGCCGCAACAACTGGGAGAGCCGGCCGCGCGCTCTGGCTCCGGCGACGGGCCCCTGCGCGCGGCCCGCGACGAGCGAGATGCCGGTGAAGTCGACCTCGAAGCGATCGCGCTCGAAGTCGATGCGGACCGGAGAGGTCAGCGCGGACGCAAAGAGTCCGCGGCGCACGGCCGTCAGCAGGTCGCGCGCCGAAGCGCCCCGGGAAGTCTCGAAGAAGAGGCGGCGCGGGCCCGCGGCCGGCGGAGTGCGGTAGGAAGTCCGCACACCGTGGCCGGTGGACGAGGCGCCGTTCGCGCGAGCGGACCGCAGGTCATGGAGACGCGCGCGCAGCGCGCCCGCGTCGACGAGCACGACGCGGCGCGTTGGAGTTCCCTCGCCATCGAACGCCCCGTCCGCGGCCGCGTCGTCGACGACCGTCACGTGCTTCGAGAAGAGCTGGCCCCGCTGGACCCACGTGGGGAGGACCGCCGCCGTGAAGAGGGGCGCGACGGCCGCGAGCAGAGCGGCGCCGACGGAAGGATCGAGGAGCCACTCCCCGTGCGCGAGCGGGGAGGCGCGCTCCGACAGGGGGAGCGTCGCCCGGTCCGAGAGGCGTCTCGCCAGCGCCTCGAGCTCCGGGGCCCCCTCCCAGCGGAAGAGAACGCGCGCATCGCAGGCACGGGTCTCGCGGCGTCCGACGGCCCGCGCGAATCCTTCGAAGGAAACCGCGCGGACGGAAGTATCTCCGCCCCGGGCGTTCAGCACCCTCTCCGTCCTCGCCCCCGACGAGACGGACAGCTCGGCGAGGACCGCGTCGCCGCGCGACTCCGCCGCGACCAGCCGCGCGAGCGCGTCGTAGAGCTCCGGGGGAGCGGGCGCCGCGGACGGGTCTTCGAGCTCCGGGGACTTCGCCGCGGGCCATTCGGGTGCGGGCTCCGGCGCCGGGGTGGCGCGCGCGACGTCGCGGATCGCGAATCGGAGGTCCGCTTCGGTCGAGCCGGCCGCAAAGCGCGGCAGCCCGTTCTCCCACCAGCGCGCCGCAAAGCCCTCTTCGGAGCGGGACGCGGTGCGGACCGGACCACCGGAAGAGGTCGTCCGGTGCGATTCCGCGCGCTTCCGGTAAAGCTCCCAGTCGCCCGGGGCGCGCCGCTCGAGCTCCTGCCGGAGGATCGCGACGCTCATGCGCTCGACCGGACCGACATGCCGCGGACGAGGATGTCCGGCGCGGCGCCCTGCACCGGGATCACCTGTCCCGCGCGCGAGCACCAGCCGAGCGGGCGATAGGGCCGGACCTCGCGCCCGAGACCGGGCTCGATCGCCTTCAGGGTCGGAAGGATGTCGCCGACCAGAATTCCCGGCCCGCACTCGTCGGCGAGACGGCCGCGGCGGATCCGGCGCGCCCGCGGAAAGCGGAGCCGGAATCGCCCGCTCGACAGCTCGACCGATCCCCCGCCGAGGTCTCCGATCCAGAGCCCGCTGCCGAGCCGGCGAGCCATCTCGTCCGCCGTCGCGTGGCCGGCGGCGACCAGGATGTTCGAGCTTCGCGGCAGGGGAGAGTCCGACGGGGCCGCCCGTCTCGCGTGCCCCGTCGAGCCGCCCGGAGGCGCCTGGGCCTGCCCGAAGAGCCGCCCGGCGAGGTGCCCGCCGTCGAGGAGCTTCACCGCCCGGGGCTTGATCCCCTCATCGTCGCGTTCGTAGCCGCCGAAGAGGTCGAGACGCGTCGGGTCGTCGCGGACGTCGAGCTCGGGGATCGCGACCCTCGCCTGCTCGAGTCCCGAGAGAGGAGACGCCTCACCGGCTTCGAGAGGATGCGCGAGGATCTCGTGGAAAAGGACGGCCGCGCATCCCTGGGCGAGCAGGACATCCATCGTGCCGTCGCCGACTGGAACCGGCGCGTCCCGGGGCTCGACGGCGTGCGAAAAGGCGTTGCGCAGCTCGTCCGCCGTCGAGTCCGCGTCGGGCGCGTGGAAGAAGAACGCCCGCGTCTCGTCGCCGCGGCGCGACGCGGCGCGGAACGTTCCCTCGAGCGAGAGGAGCCGCCGCGAGAACGAGGCCGCGGCGCCCCGAGAAGGGATCACCTGCCGTGCGGTCTCGACGAGGGTCCAGCGCAGCCGATGACGGGGCGCGTGGCGCGCGAGGAGCGCCGTCAGCCGACGGCTCCAGCGCTCCAGGTCGGACGTTTCGGCGGGAGTCTCCGGAGGCGGGGGAGAGCCGGGCCGCGAGGGCAGAGGCGCGCGGCCGAGAGAGACCTGCAGGGCCCGCACGCAGTCCCGGGCGCCCGCTTCGTCCGCGCGCGAAACGAACGCGAGGCTCTCGGCGCCCGCGTGCGTCCAGCGCGCGGAAATGCCGCTGATCCTCGCCGCGCGGACTCCCGTCACCTGGCCGTCCTCGAGCTCGAGCACGGCTTCGCGGCGGCTCTCGACGAAAACCTCGGCGAGCTCGCCGGGCTTTTTTGCGAGAGGCTCGATCCATCCGGCGATGCGCGTCGCGTCGAGCTCCATGGGGCGACAAGGGTATGACGGAAACAGAGCGCCGCGGGACCGGAGCTCACGGCCAGGAACCCGGGGCGACCGGCCCCGGCCCGCGGCTATAATCGCGCGCATGGGAGCCAGCGACACGCGCAAGGAATTCATCGCGGTGCGGGCCGCGCGCGGCCTCGCCGGGCGAAAGCTTTTCGAAGAGCGCGTTCCCGGCGCGCTCCGCGGGTCCGTCCTCGCCGCGCTCGCGGAAGAAGTCGAGAAGGAGCGCACGCTCGACGACGAAGCCCGGCGCATGATGGAAGCCGCCCGGGCCGAAATCGCATCAGGCCGCGTCGACGGACAGGAGCTCTTCCGCCGCATCCGCAAGAAGCTCGCGGAGCAGCGCGGGATCGTGCTTTGAGAGGTCGGGCGTAAGGCGTAAGGCGTAAGGCGTAAGGCGCAAGGCGTGAATTTCAGGCGCTCGAGCGTCTCGGCCTCACAGCACGCCTCACCCCTGACCCCTCACGCCTGACGACTCTCACGGCCATGACGGTCGAAAAGCGAATCGCGGATCTCGAAGAACTGCGGGACCGCATCCGGCAGGGCGGCGGCGAGGAGCGGATCGCCCGTCAGCACGCGGAGGGAAAGCTCACCGCCTACGAGCGCGTGGAGCTTCTCCTGGACCCCGATTCTTTTCTGGAGCTCGACCCGTTCGTGGTTCACCGCTGCCGCGACTTCGGAATGGAAAAGACCTCGTTTCCCGGAGACGGTGTCGTCTGCGGAGCGGGCACCATCGATGGCCGCGCGGTCTACGTGTTCGCGCAGGATTTCACCATCTTCGGGGGCTCGCTCTCGGAATCCAACGCCGAGAAGATATGCAAGGTGATGGACCTCGCCGTGCAGAACGGAGCTCCGATTATCGGGCTGAACGACTCGGGCGGCGCCCGGATCCAGGAGGGCGTGGTGTCGCTCG
>JBDTRB010000162.1:0-7042 GCA_039931865.1 Acidobacteriota bacterium
GCCGGCGGCTCGGCCGGATGCGGCCTCGACCGCCGGCCTGCTCCCTCCGTTCGCTCCGGCTCCCGCATCGGGAGGCTCCTCCTTCCCTTCGGTTCAGGAGACTCCTCCCGATGCGAGCGTATTCGCCAGCGTGCCGAACAAGCGATGAGGAAATACCCTCTCCCCGCGGGAGAGGGCAAGGGTGAGGGGCTTAGCCCGGAGGTTGATGGAAGTGAGACCGTTGCCACCTGCCCTCTTTCCCGGGGACCCCTTCGCTTCGGCTCCCGCGCATTCGCCAGCGTGCCGAACAAGCGATGAGGAAATACCCTCCCCGGCGGGAGAGGGCCAGGGTGAGGGGCTTAGCCGAGAGAAGGATGGGGAGTGAGACCGTTGCCCCTGCCTCTTTCTCCCGGCGCTATGCCGGCCACGTCCCTCCGGGCTCGAGCTCGATCACCTCGGTCTTCGCCCCCCGCTTGCCGATTTCCTCTCGCAGCGCCGCCGGTGTTCCGGTCAACGCCGGAAAGGTTCCCCAGTGCATCGGGATGACGCGCTTCACGCCCAGGAGATCGCAGGCTTTCGCGGCTTCTCGCGGACCCATCGTGTAGAAATCGCCGATCGGGAGCAGCGCGAGATCGGGGGGGTACAGCTCGCCGATGATGGCCATGTCCGAGAACACGTTCGTGTCGCCGGCATGGTAGATCCGGAAACCGTCCGGCAGCGTCATCACGAAACCGCAGGGGTCCGAAGGCGGGTTGCGGTCTCCCCCCGTGGAAGTTCCGGAGGAATGGACGGCCTGCACCATCCGGAACTCGACGCCCGCGACGGTCTGCGCTCCGCCCTTGTTCATCCCCGACACCTTCTCGACTCCCTGGCTCTGGCAGAAGAGGGCGAGCTCGAAGATGCAGACGACCATCGCGTCCGTCTTTTTCGCCAGCGCGACGCCGTCTCCGCCGAAATGATCGAAATGCCCGTGCGTCGCCGCGATCGCGTCGAGCTTGCCGTACTCGAAGCCCTTCGGGAACTTCGGGTTCTGTTCGATGAAGGGATCGACCGCGATTCTGGTTCCTTCCGCCGTCTCGATCAGGAAGGCCGCGTGTCCGAGCCAGGTCACTTTTCCGCGCATCTCGCTCATGGTTCTCCCGCTCCCTTCAGAGTTTCCCACGCAATCGCCGGCACGAGAACGTTCACGAATCGTTCCAACCCGGCGCGGTCCTCCTCGTCGAAACGCGAGGGCTCCGGCGCATCCACGTCGAAAACCCCCAGGAGCTTCCCACCGGCGACGATCGGCACGACGATCTCGGACCGCGACGCGGCGTCGCAGGCGATGTGCCCCGGAAACGCGAGGACGTCGGGCACCACGATGGTCTCGCGCCGCTGCGCGGCGGTTCCGCAGACGCCCTTTCCGAGCGGGATGCGGACGCAGGCGGGCTTGCCCTGGAACGGGCCGAGCACGAGCTCACTGCCGCGCAGGAGATAGAAGCCGCACCAGTTGATGCCATGAAGTGCCTGGTTGGCGAGGGCCGCCGCGTTTGCGAGGTTCGCGAGCGCGTCGGGCTCCCCCTCGAGGAGTGACTGCACGGAAGCCTCGAGGTCCCGATAGAGCTGATCCTTGGGTGCGGTGCGATCGATCTCGGCGGTGAACATGAAGAGATCTTATGAGATCGAGTTTGGCCGTCCTGATACCTTGCCCGCCGCCATGTCCCGCTTCGGAAAATCAGAGCTCGCGGCGCGGTCCGCGCTCCGCGGCAGGGCGCTCGCCGTTTATGTCTTCTGCTGCGCCGTCTGGGGCTCCACGTGGCTCGTCATCCGGGTCGGCGTCCGGGACTTCCCGCCGCTGACCTTCGCGGGGCTGCGGATGGGCCTGGCGTGCCTGCTGCTGACGCCGCTCGCCTGGGTCCGCTCCCGCTCCGAGAGGCCGACGAGCCCGACCGAATGGCGTTACGTCGCGTGGTGCGGGCTTCTTCAGATCGGGCTCTCGTATGCCGGCATCTTCGTCGCGGCGAGGTGGATCGAGTCGGGCCTGTCGGCCCTTCTCTTCTCTTCCTTCCCGATCTGGGTCGCGGTGTTCGCGCAATACATGCTCCCCCTCGAGCCTCTCACCGCCCGCGGAGCGGTCGCGGCGTCGCTCGGTCTTGCCGGCGTCGTGGTGATCGAGGGACCCGCCGCCCTCCGCGCGGTGGGCGGCCAGACAGGCCCGCTCTTCTGGGGGGGCCTTCTGGTGGTCGCCTCGGCGGTGATCTCGGCGTACTCGAACGTCATCCTGAAGAAGAGGCTCGGCGGCGTCCCGGCCGCGCGCAATCTCTGGGGCCAGACGCTGGTCGGCTCGGCGTTCCTGTTCGTCTGCGCCGGGGCATTCGAACGAGGGCTCTCGATCCGGTGGACGGCCGGGTCCGCGGCGGCGCTCGCCTATCTCGTCGTCTTCGGGACGGTGCTCACCTTCGTCGGCCTGTTCTGGCTCGTGCGGAGGGTGCCCGTCGCCGTAATCGGGACGATCCCGCTCGTCGACATGCTCATTGCCGTGCTGCTCGGCGCCGTCTTCCTCGGCGAGGCGCTGCCGGCGCGAGTGCTCTTCGGAGGGGTGCTCATCCTGGCGGGAGTGATCCTGACGTCGCGCGCGCCCGCTGGAGGTTCATAAGCCGCCATCCTCAGACCTTTCGCACCGGCTCCATCGTGTCGAAAACGCTCGCCTTCATGAACTCGCGGTTCAAACGGGCGATGAAATCGATGCTGATCCCTTTCGGGCAGACGGCCTCGCACTCGCCGTGATTCGAGCAGCTCCCGAAGTCGAGCTTCTCCATCTCATGGACCATCCGAAGCGCCCGCTGTGTTCTCTCCGGATGGCCCTGAGCAAGCAGGCTCAGGTGCGAAACCCTCGCCGCCGTGAACAGCATCGCGGAACCGTTGGGGCACGCTGCCACGCACGCCGCACACCCGATGCAGGCCGCGGCGTCCATCGCGCGGTCCGAAACTTCCTTGGAGATCGGGATGGAGTTGGCCTCGGGCGCGCTTCCCGTCCGTGCCGAGATGAAGCCCCCCGCCTGCTGGATCTCGTCGAAGGCCGTGCGATCCACCGCGAGGTCCTTTATGAGGGGCAGGGCGCGCGAGCGGAAGGGCTCTACCACCAGCGTGACGCCGTTTTCGAAATGCCGCAGGAAGAGCTGACAGACCGTCGTGAGCCTCTCGGGCCCCTGGGCAACGCCGTCGATTAAAAAGCCGCACATGCCGCAGATGCCCTCGCGACAATCGCTGTCGAAAGCGACCGGCCGCTCCCCGTGCTCGAGAAGCCGCCCGTTGAGGACATCGAGCATTTCCAGAAACGACATGTCAGGGCTCGCGTCCTCGATGGGATACGTCACCAGGCGCCCCGGCGCCCGGGGTCCTTCCTGCCGCCAGATCTTGAGCGTGAGCTTCACTTGTAACTCCGCTGGGAAGGGTGCGCGGACTCGAACTCGAGCGGTTCCTTGTGCAGGACGGGCGTCCTCCCGATCCCGGCGAACTCCCAGGCCGACACGTAACCGAATCGGGCGTCGTCCCGGAGCGCTTCTCCGTCGGGCGTCTCGTGTTCCTCGCGGAAATGCGCGCCGCACGACTCGTCGCGCTCCAGCGCGTCATAGACGAGCAGCTCGGCAAACTCCAGGAAGTCCGCGACGCGGCCGGCCCTTTCGAGGGACTGGTTGAACGCCTCGCCTTCGTTCGACACCCGGACATCTCTCCAGTACTCCTCGCGGAGACTCGGAATCCGTTCGAGCGCCGCCATAAGGCCCTTCCGGTTTCTCGACATTCCGCAGGAATTCCAGAGGAGCTCGCCCAATTCGCGATGGAAGGACTCGACAGAACGGCTGCCTCGCGCCGACAGAAGCCTCGAGATCCGTTCCTGCGCCTCCTTCCGGACGTCCTGGAACGCCGGATGGTCCGCCGGAAACCGGTCCTTCGGCGAGACGCGGGCGAGGTCGTCCCCGATGACGGCGGGGAGGATGAAGTACCCGTCCGCCAGCCCCTGCATGAGCGCGCTCGCGCCGAGCCGATTCGCACCGTGGTCGGAAAAATTCGCCTCGCCGAGAACGTGCAGACCCGGCACGTTGCTCATGAGGTTGTAGTCGACCCAGAGCCCCCCCATCGTGTAGTGGGGCGCGGGATAGATCCGCATCGGCCGCCTGTAAGGATCCTCGCCCGTGATCTGGTCGTACATCTCGAAAAGGTTTCCGTAGCGCTCGCGGATGACCTGCTCGCCGAGGCGGCCGATGGATTCCGCGAAGTCGAGGTACACGCCGCGGCCGCCCGGCCCGACTCCCCGCCCCTGGTCGCAGACGGCTTTGGCGGCTCGCGAGGCGACGTCGCGTGGAACCAGGTTCCCGAAGGCAGGATACCGGCGCTCAAGAAAATAATCTCGTTCGGCCTCGGGAATCTCGTCCGGGTGGCGCGGGTCGTTCGCCTGGACCGGCACCCAGATCCGGCCGTCATTGCGCAGGGACTCGCTCATCAGCGTGAGCTTCGACTGGTGGTCGCCGGAGACGGGAATGCAGGTCGGGTGGATCTGGGTGAAACACGGGTTCGCGAAGAACGCCCCGCGCCGGTGCGCGCGCCAGATCGCCGTGACGTTGCATCCGATCGCATTGGTCGAAAGGTTGTAGACGTTCGAGTACCCGCCGGTGGCCAGCACGACGGCATCCGCGGCGTGGCACGTCATCTCGCCGCCGACCAGGTCGCGCACGACGATCCCGCGGGCGCGGCCTTCGGTGACGATCAGATCGAGCATCTCCGAGCGCGGAAACATTCGAACCTGGCCCACGGCGACCTGCCGGGACAGCGCCCCGTAGGCGCCCAAGAGCAGCTGCTGCCCGGTCTGGCCGCGGGCGTAGAAGGTGCGGGAAACCTGGGCGCCGCCGAAGGATCGATTGGCGAGGTATCCGCTGTACTCGCGCGCGAAGGGAACACCGAGAGCGACGCACTGGTCGATGATCGCATTCGAGATCTCGGCGAGCCGGTAGACGTTGGATTCCCGGGAACGGAAGTCGCCGCCCTTGATCGTGTCGTAGAAGAGCCGGTACACGCTGTCGCCGTCATTCTGATAGTTCTTCGCGGCATTGATGCCGCCCTGCGCCGCAATCGAGTGCGCCCTTCGCGCGCTGTCCTGGAAGCAGAAGCAGAGGACCTCATATCCAAGCTGCCCGAGGGAGGCGGCGGCGGCCGCCCCGGCGAGCCCCGATCCCACGACGATGACGCGGTACCTGCGCTTGTTCGCCGGATTGACGAGCTTCGTCTCGAAGCGTCGCCGCTCCCACTTCTTTTCGAGCGGCCCGGCGGGAACGTTGGCGTTCAAAGCCACGAGCGTTTCGCTTTCACGAGATCCAGCCCGTCAGGACCGCGATCGGGATCGCGATGTAGCCGAGGGTGATCGCGATCACCACGGCAGGCGCCACTTTCCTTCGCAGCGTGCGGTATCTCGGATTGCTCCCTCCGAGCGTGTGAATCATGCTCCACGCGCCATGGTAGAGGTGCATGCCGAGGAAGATCATGGCGAGCACGTAGGCGGCCGAGATCGCGGGCACGCGGAAGGCCAGCACCTCGTTGCGATAGACGTCCGTCGCGCTGTACCCGGGCCCCGTCGCCAGGAACGTGAACATCGCCAGGTGGTAGACGACGTACAGGAAGATGAGCGGGCCACTCCAGAGCATGGTTCTCGCGGCGTACCCCGTCTCCAAGTTCTTCTTCATCGCATAGGGAATCGGCCTGGCCCGCTTGCTCGCCAGCGAAACCTGCACCGCGGCGACGACGTGGAGGACCAGCGCGGCCAGGAGCACGAGGCGCACGCCCCAGAGGATCTCGCCGGTGCCCTTCAGGAACGCGGAGTAGGCGTTCAACCGCCGGGACCCGGCGAAGATCTGGAGGTTCCCCAGCAGGTGCCCGACCAGGAAAAGGAAGAGGATGACGCCGGTGACGGCCATGATCACCTTCTTGCCGACGAGGCTCTGCCAGAAGGCCTGGAGGCGTTTCATTCGCCCACGTGGAGGCGCGTCACGGTTCGTCAATGTCTTGCCGCACAAGCACTCGAATCGGTTCCCCTCGATTGATCGCGATCGGGATGCCCATCATATCGACCTCTGGAACGCCTCGGTGGTAACGGTTTATCGACATTTCGCGACTGTTCGTGCCCGTCTATCGCAACCACGCCAGCCAGCGCGCGGTATACTCTTTCAGGAACGGAGTCAGCCGGGTCCGGGAGTATGCGTCGGCAGCTTTCGGATCGCCTCCGCTCAGTTCGCGGAAGCGTTTCGCGGAATCGTTGTGGCTGATGTGGGCGCGGATGCGCTACATGCGTTCCATGGCTTTGCCGAAATCGATATTCGGGTACACCGGTCCGCTGCCTCTGAACTCCGGGGCGCGGCGGAGATCGGCGTGGAAGAGGGCGGATCGGAGGATTGCCTTGGAAGGCATGCAGCCGACATTGAGGCAATCGCCCCCCGTCAGGTTCTTTTCCACCAACGCCACCCTGGCGCCCAGCTCCGTCGCGCCGGCCGCGGTCACCAAGCCCGCCGTGCCCGCGCCAATGACGACGAGGTTGTAGGAGGATGCCGGTTCCGGGTTCGCCCAATCCGCGGGGTGGGTGTTGGCCAGGAGATCGGCGTCGTACTTGGCTCCCGGAAGAAGCTCTTCGAACGCAGTCGTCTTGCTTTTCATCGGTCAGCCGACCTCAACCAACCGTTCCGAAATCCCTTTGTGATCTCGGGATACGTATGCATCACATGGCGCAGCGAACGCAGCGCGATTTCGGGCGCAAAAGATAGCGACGCAGGCCACCGCCCACGGCGCAAACGTCCCGTCATGCGGCCCGTACGGGACCCCACGCGCTACATAGCCGAAACAATGACGGTCGATACCGTCCACGCGCTGCCGGGAAAAGCTCGGGCCCTCGCCGGCTGTAATGCGCCAGCAGCTCGCGCCGTGCCATTCTTGACGCCCTCCCAGCGCGCCAGCGGGAATGGCGCGGAACGAAAATTCATGCGGCGGTATATCGCGTAGCGATCTGTCGTCATATCGCAGGACGATCTGTTGTTTCAGATAG
>JBDTRB010000163.1:0-6849 GCA_039931865.1 Acidobacteriota bacterium
TACGCCGCCGCGGCGCTCTCGTAGCCGTCTTTACCTTTGCCTCGCGGGCGGGTTCTCGCGCTCTCGCCGGCGTGCGGTCGCGCCGCGCGGGTCATCTCATCCCGCCGACCAGACCGCGGAGCGTCGCTGGAGCCTCCACGTTCGCATGGCTTCCGATGAAGACCGCCGCTTGAGAACAGCGGGTCTGAGATCGGCTTCTGGCGGCTCGACTCCCGCCCGAGATCAGAGCCGATCCCACCAGGTTTCCTGCCGGTCCGGCAGCGCCGAGGGGTCGACGAATTCTCCGGGTCTGGGGATCACGATCTTCACCCCCTCGCTCGCCGCCGCGGCCAGCGCGCGGTCCGGCGGCTCCTTCCAGGCGTGGAAAGCCAGATTGAACGTCCCCCAGTGCACGGGGAGCATCACCGCGCCTCGCAGGTCGCGATGCGTCCGCACCGCCTCTTCCGGCGTCATGTGGATCTCCGACCACGTCGGGTCCGAAGCCCCGATCTTGATCAGCGTCAGATCAAACGGTCCATCCCGCGCGCCGATGTCCGCGAAAGCAGGGGAGTAGCCGCTGTCCCCGCTGAAGAAGATCCGGTGTCGCGGTCCCCGGACCACCCAGGATGTCCAGAGCGTCTCGTTCCCGTGCCTGGGGTTTCGGCCGCTGTAGTGGCGCGCCGGGGTCGACGTGACCGAGAGATCCTTCCAGGGCAGCGTTTCGTTCCAGTCGAGCTCGTGGGTCTGTGAGGCAGGAACACCCCAGCGCACGAGATGCGCGCCGATCCCGAGCGGCACGGCGAAGTGTGTTCCTCGCGCCGCGAGCGCCTGCACCGTCGGCATGTCGAGGTGGTCGTAATGGTCGTGCGAGATGATCACGAGGTCCACGGCCGGGAGATCGTCGAGCGCGATTGGCGGAGCATGGAACCGCTTCGGGCCAACCAGCGTCGACGGCGAGCAGCGCTCGCTCCAGATCGGGTCCGTCAGAACGATGCGCCCGTCGATTTCCAGGAGCACGGAGGACCAGCCGATCCACGTAGCCCGAAGGCCTGACGCGGGCGGGCTCGAGTAATCGCTCTTCAGGCGCCGAACAACGGGAACGGCGCCCGCTGGCTCCCGCTTCTCGGGACCGAAGAATTGCCTCCGCGCCAACTCGCGGTATGACCCCGCGACCGTTCGGGTGGGTTGGCCGTTCCGAAACTTCCCGTCGCGGAACTGAGGCGAGTGCCGGACCCTCTCGAGCTGCGCGCCCATCACCCGGCCGCCGAGTGAAACGAGCCAGCGGGTCGAACGGACGAGGACGACCGCGGTGACTCCGAACACGATCAAGACCGCCGCGGAAAGTCGAAAACACCCGCGGCGCCTGGATCGCATCGGCGGATTGTGTTCCGAAAACGGGAGCCGGACACGGTTCTCGTCAGCCCGACAGGCCCTCGTCAGTCGTTCGGGGTTGGGGCCTCCACGTTCCGCGTCACCGCGGGCCGGCGATCTTCCAGTTCAGGTCGCCGACCGACGGGATTCCGATGGCCCCGGAGACTGCGGTCCCGCTCATCTTCCAGACCGTGTTCTGCCCGGTCGCCCCGTTTCGCCACAGAATGTCCGTCAGGCCGTCGCTCGTGTAGTCGCCGGCGCCCCCGATGCGCCAGTTCGCGTCGCTGACCGGAGGGAGGGGCGCGAGCGAGCTGACCGACGTGCCGTTCATCAGCCAGATCGTGTTCTGCCCGGTGGTGGCATTCCGCCAGAGGATGTCCGGCCGTCCGTTTCCGTCGAAGTCGGCGGCGGCACCGATTTCCCAGTTGACGTCCGACACGGCCGGAACCGGCGCGACCCCGATCACGCTCGACCCGTTCAGGAACCAGACCGTGTTCTGGCCCGTCGAAACGTTGCGCCAGAGGAGATCGAGTTTCCCGTCCCCGTTGAAGTCCCCGACCGCCCGGATCTTCCAGTTTGAGTCGGCGACCGCGGGCAGCGGCAGCTGCGCGCTCAAGGTCCCGGCGTTCATCACCCAGATCGTGTTCTGCCCGGTGGCGTCGTTTCGCCAGACGATGTCGCTCATCCCGTCTCCGCTCACGTCTCCCACTCCTCCCACCTGCCAGGCGGGATCCGGGATCGTCGGCAGAGCGACCAGGGAGCGGACGTTCGTCGCGTTCATCAGCCAGATCGTGTTCTCGCCGGTGGAGCCGTTGCGCCACAGAATGTCCACCCGGGTGTTTCCGTCGAAATCGCCTCTCACGGCGGGCGCCCCGCACGGCGGCCTCGCGTTTCCTCCGCCGAGCTGAGGCCCGGCCCCCGGGGAGGTTCTCTGC
This sequence comes from Acidobacteriota bacterium, assembly GCA_039931865.1. Classification (GTDB taxonomy): domain Bacteria; phylum Acidobacteriota; class Thermoanaerobaculia; order UBA5066; family Gp7-AA6; genus JALYUA01. Next base: position 2,286 of record JBDTRB010000163.1, read on the forward strand.
ATCGCTCCCGCGTCGGCGGCGCTTCCCCGCGCAACGCACAGGAAGTCGTTCGCCGCGCGCCAGGGCTCGAGCCCGTTCCCCGCCGCGCCGATGAGCGGACCGCCTGCCGCGGGCCACAGATCCCAGGGGCTGGTGTTCGGCTGATCGAAGCAGGCGGCCGCCGGGCTGCAGGAGACGTTTCCGAGAACCGCGTCGGCCACCGGGGCTGCCGGCGTGAATGCCGGCGTGCCCGCGAGGGGCGCGACCGCGTTGAACGCGAGCACGTTGCCGGCGCCCGCCTGCCAGTTGCTGACCTGGATGCCGCCCGTCTGATTCCCGAGAACGGTGTTGTTAACGATCCAGACGTTCTGTTGCAGGCCACGGCCTCCGTAGTCCTGCGCCCAGATTCCGTTGTATTGATTTCCCACCAGGATGTTGTTGCGCACGACTGCCGGGCCGCCGCTGACGTTGATTCCCGCGTCGGTCTTTGATCCCTCGACGTAGTTGCGCTCTACAAGGCTGGCAGGGTCGCCGCGGTTGGAGCCATAGACGTCGATTCCCGGCCCCTGTGCGTTGTAGATCGTGTTTTCGATGATCGTGGCCCAGGAATTCAATTTGATTTCCAGGCCGTAGCCCACCCCATCGCCAGGCTGGACCGTGTCGATCAGGTTTCCCCGGATCAGGATGTTCAACGCGTGACAGGAGACGCCGTCGTGACAGCCGAAGTAGAGGCCCGTTGACTGTAGATTCGTCAGGAGGTTGTTCGTGACCGAGATGTCCTGATAGGTGCTTCCGCTCGAATTGGCCGCCACAGCGATGTCCGTTCCCTGGAAGACGTTCTGATCGATGACGACGCCCTGCATACTGCTCCGCAGCTTGATCGGATTGACCCCGGCGCCGGCGGCGGTCGGCCCGAACGTGAGCCACCGGAAGACGAGAAAAGACCCGTAAACGTCGATGATGTTGTTGGCGGAGCCCGCATAGGCGAGTACAGCGCGATCGGCGGGAGCCGAGCTCTGCGAACGCAGCGTGACGGGAGCCCCGGCCGCGCCGGAGACCGTGACGGCACACGTGCCCGGATAACTTCCGGCCGCAAAAAGAATCGTGTCGCCGGGCCCCGCCGAATTGACGACGCCGCACCACGCGCTGGCGGGCGTGACGACGTACGAGTTGGCGCCGGCCCGCGCCGCAGCGAGTCCCAGCATCGCCACGGCGAGCCAGATCCTGGAGAGCGGTTTCACGGCTGGTCGGGCGGTTTTGTCATCTCAGGCCCCCGTGCCGAAGGCGATCGTGTCGGGCTAGCGGTTAGCCGTTAGCGGTTAGCGGTTCCGTCAGGGTACCGTATCCTCCCGGTTAGCCCTCGACTCGCCGATCGGGTCATCGCAGGAAGTCCGAGCTGCGAGAGGGACTTAGCGCCCGGTCGAGCGTGCATCCGAGCGAGTCGCGCCGCCGGTGCCGTAGGGCGGCAACTCCGTCGACAGTATGGTCGGGGCGGCCGGGATCGAACCGGCGACCACCTGCTCCCAAGGCAGCGACCGGCTCCGTGCCCGACCCTACCTCTCTCGTCACGGCCTCCTTTTTCTCCTGTGGAGCCGTGGTGGTCGAGCACGGTCGGGGACGGTTATCTCCAGTCGCGCGCTCTGCATATTCAATGCACCCAGTAAAACTTGCGAATGGAGAGAAGCGCAAATCGGCGTCAAGTCAGCGGTAAAGCGAAACGAGTTCCGTAGGTATTCGGGGTTTTTCTTCGCGTCCCCCTGAAGTCGATCGGGCCAGACCTCGCCACCGCTGGAGAGTGCCGCGCGCTACTTCTAAGGTCGGCCGCCCCCGCCGAAAATATTTTTGGCACGGACATTCTCAGCCGTATCAGCGGTTAACAGCGATCGTCCTCAACATGTTACGGCCTCTAGAGCCTCCGCGAGCCTCCGTCGCTTTGGTTCTTACGTATCGGGCAATTCCGCCCGACGAAAAGGAGGCTCCAGTGGGCATCGCTAAACCGGGAGATCCGGAGGTGGATCGCGTCGGCGTGAATCGATTCGTCGAGAGTCAGAAGGCGCTCGTGGAGCTACCCCGTTTCCGTGGACGGTTTTCGGTTAGGGATTCCATCGGGGGTCCCTGGTCGGGGTGCGGGGCGGAGCCCCGCCCTCCCTCAGCATACGTTGACTGTCGTGGCTGATGTGTCGGTGTTCCTTTCGTAGGCGATGGGCGAGAGATAGCCGAGCGAAGAATGACGACGTCGCGGGTTGTAGAACGCCTCGATAAAATCGAAACGGACCGCAATCGTTGCAGACCGATTTCAGGTACCCTCTTGCGTGCAACCACATGGATATTGCCGTAAACCTTGAGGAGGTGTTCATGAAACGTCTCACCGTATTCATCATGGGAATCGTGTTTTGCGCGAGCTTCGCTCTGGCGGCCGAGAAAACCTGGTCCGGGAAAATCTCAGACAGCATGTGCGGCCGGTCGCACAAATCATCGATCGAGCATTCCGGCAAAAAGATGAGCGACCACGACTGCACGATCGCGTGCGTGAAGGGTGGCGGGAAGTACGTTTTCTTGGCCGGTGGCAAAATCTACAATATCGAGAATCAGGACTTCGCCGGCTTGGAAGAGCATGCCGCCCATAGCATCAAGCTGACCGGAGAGATGACCGGCGATACCATTAAGGTCACCAAGATCGCGATGGCAGGCGGGACGAAATCGAAGAAATCGTAAAGGACCTGGAAGTTGAAGGGAGGGGGACCGAGCCACACCCGAAGGACCTGAAGGCGTAGCCGCTCCCCTTCTGATATCGCCGGATAGACGGACAGAGTCGCCCTAGACTGGGCCGTGCGCGAAAGTGGTTACCGGTTCCACTTACGGATTCCGAACAGGTTCTGGCGCTGAGGCGCGCCGCTGATCGCGCGCCATAAGGAATCATGGCCTGCGCCCCTGACCCGCAAGCTTGGGGCGACTCTTGTTCAGGAGTGTAGATCTCGGGCTCGACCGCTGCCCTCTCATACGAGCAAGTTGGCGGAGAGGCGGACCCACCCGATAGGGCCTCGGCCTTGGGCCCTCCAGCGGCCGAGGGTCCGGGTCTTGACACCCAGGAGACGGGCAACTTCGCGGGATGGCAAGAGAGGCTCCAGTCGATGCATATCGCATCCTCCAAGCCTCCCAGCCTTCTAACCTCGTCCCATTTGACACGATCGACCCCCGGAAAACAAGCGTCGGTCAGTGCGTCCAGTGCACCCTCGAATGCACTTCCCGGCCTGTTGTCTTCTGAGTCTTCGAGACGTCCAAGTCTGCAGAGCTCGCGTCCAGCGCGGGCTTCGACATGGTCGGGGCGGCCGGGATCGAACCGGCGACCACCTGCTCCCAAAGCAGGTACGCTACCGCTGCGCTACGCCCCGGATCCTTCGAGTTTAACCGTTCAGCGGGAGCCCGCGTCAGGTTGCTGCCACGCAGCGGAGTCCGGGTCGGTTGCGGTTCGGGCCGCCTGATCGTCTTGCCGGGTTTTGAACGCGAGGGCGATCAGGCCGACCCCCGACACGAACTGCCAGGCGAGCTGCGCCCATTCCGTCATCAACGCCACCGACTGCCTTCGAGACTCCGAAGGCGACGTCTGCGCCGCCTACGAACAGCAGGAACACCGCCCGGTGCCGCCGGCCAAAGGAGGACAGATTTCCCCGGAGGAGAAGAACGACCAGGAAGACGGGGATGGCTACGAACGCCGCGAAGTAGAAAACGAGCGAGAGCATCGATCACCCCCCGGAGCTTCGTTTATCCGGCCGCGCGCCCCTGTCGCGCCAGGCCTTCGAAGCGGTTAAGCGGTTAAGCGGTTAAGCGGGTACTCTACCGGGCCGTTCCGATTTCAGCGCCAACACGAGGAGGACGCCATGAAACGCGATCAAGTCCAGTGGGATTCGCCGACTCTCGGACGCTCGATGGAGATCCTCTGGTTCGGCCGTGCCGGCCGGCCGATGATCTGGCCGCCGACCTCAGCGAGCGAGCTCGGCGAACCAGTTGACGACGACCGTCGTCGGGGTGAGCGCGTCGCGCCCGAGCGGGGCGAGAAACAGGAAACGCTCGCCGTCGGGCGTGGGCACGTAATGGCTGCGAACCGGGAAGCCGGTCTGCACGCGCGTTTGGAAAAGGGGCCGGGGAATGCCGGCCTCGATCGTTTCCGCTCTTCCCGCGACGTCCACCGCCACGAGGTGCGAGGTGGGGTCCCCGTAGGTGATCTGTCTTCCGTCGCCGCTCCAGAAGGGCTCCACGCCCCCCTGCGTGGATATCTGCCACTTGCCGGCAGCCGTCGGAAACGCCTGCACGTAAATTTCCGGCCGGCCCGACTCGTTACTCTGGAATGCGACCCAGCGGCCGTCGGGGGAAAAGACCGCGTTGGTTTCGGCAAAGGGCGTCTGGAGCAGGGGAATAGGCTTTCGATCTCCGAAGGTGGGAAGGACCCAGAGGTCCCAGCCCGATTTCTTTTCGCGGACCTGGTAGAGGATGTAGCGGCCGTCGCGGGACCAGTCGCTCGCGAATTTGAATTCGCCGCTGGTCACCACGAGCGGCGTTTCCGTCGTTCCCCCGCTCGCCGTCTTTG
>JBDTRB010000164.1:0-6742 GCA_039931865.1 Acidobacteriota bacterium
GGGACGAGGCGAGCGGTCGAGCCGACAGGCGAGCCGCTCGCCGGTGCCGTTCGCCGCAGCGAACGGCACGTCCCGCAGTGAGCGGAGGCGACGTTAAAAAAGCCCCGAGCGGGCCGGTAAGCCGAATTCTGTTCCCCGGTTGCCCGGGGCCGCAATCATTCCTCTAGACCCGGGATCGCTCCCGGATTCCAGCAGCCGACCCGGAGACGGTCCACCGAAGTGGAACGGGACGGGTACCCTCCGTCTCCCTATTTGGCCTTGCTCCGCATGGGGTTTACCCTGCCCCCGGCGTTACCGTCGGGGCGGTGCGCTCTTACCGCACCGTTTCACCCTTACCGTCCACCCCCGAAAGGGCAGAAGGCGGTTTAATTTCTGTGGCACTTTCCTTCACGTCGCCGCGACCGGGGATTACCCGGCATGCCACCCGTTCGGAGTTCGGACTTTCCTCCCCGGTTTCCCGGGACGATTACGTGGCCCGCTCGGAGCCGAAGCGATCATACCGTCGCCTGCGCTCACTCCGGGACGTGCCGTTCGCCCCCGCGGACGGCACCGGCGAGCGGCGCGGCTCTCGGGGCGAGCTTAGCCACCATCGTGGCGGTGGCGCAGCTCTGCTCCCTCGCCCCGGGCTCGGGGAGAGGGTCGGGGGGCGCAGGAACGACTGGCCGTGCCCGCCGATGTCCGCGGAGCGCTCAGCATCCGAGTCTTCAGCTTTTCCTGTTGTCGGGGTTCGAGAAGTACTCGATCCACTCGTCGACGTTGACCTTCGCCTCGGGTTTGGACGGCCCCGCGTGCGGCTTCGGCGTCTTGCCGAAGCTGTCCCAGAAATCCGCGGGAGTGACCGATTTCGCTCCGGCGTCCCGGCTTTGGCGTGCCAGCCCGCGGTCCGCGGTGACGACCGTGATCTGGCCCGCGTCGCCCGCTTTCCCGATCTCGCGCAGCATGGCTTCGTCGGCCGAACCTCCGGGCTGTCGGATCGTCAGGCTGCCGAGGGAGCGCGTGCGGCTCGGCGGGCCGTCGTAGAAGAGCGTCACCGAGGAGCGCATGCCGCGCAGCCTCCCGGCAAGCTCCGCTTCGAGCGCGGAGCGGTCCTCTTCGCCGGGAGTGCGCGTGTGGCGCTCCGCTCCGATCACGTTGTTTCCGTCGAGGAAGTAGGGCAACGGCCCCGTCTCTTTTCAGGCGCCGGTTTCGGTGCGTCGCCGCGGATGTTGAATGCGGAAGAAGAGCACCTGGAGGCCGCGCGCTACCCGGGGCCAGTGCATGAGGAGAACGAACACGAGCGCCGCCAGGAAGAGTGCGGTCAGCCACGGCTGGAAGAAAAGCAGGATCGCGAGCACGACCGCGACGACGTCTTCGGCGATAGAGAGAGCGATCTGCGCGAGACCTCCGGTGGCCGCGGTCGACGTCAGTCTACTGGTCGTTTTCGCCGCGTGGGCGGCGAGCGTTACGACTACTGCCAGAGCCGCGATGCCGATCTTCGCCAGAAGCGGCTGATCTCCGAGACACGCGAGAGCTAGCAACGCTCCGACGATCGGCCGGAGCAGCGTGTGTGCCGCCTCCCAGAACCGGTCGATCAGAGGGATCTTCGTCACGACGAATTCGGCCAGGAACATGACGATCGCGATCTGGAGCATGGCCGGGCTCGCGAGAAAGGCCGAGGTGCGGCCGGGAAAATCCTGCGGCAGCAGCGCGTAGAGCGCGTTGAAGATCAGCAGGACCGACCACGCGTTCAACCCGGCCGCTGCGGCCAGCCCGAGGCCGGTCCAGAGAGGAATCAATTTCGGGTGCGGAAGATTCGCGAGAACAGGCCGGGCCTCTCGTCCGGAGAGCGGGACAGGCCCGTGGCGCGGTCGAGAGTGACTTCATCCGGCGACCTCGGCCCGTCCAGTACTCCGAGGACGTCGCTCTCCGCCTCGTCCGGCACCGGCGCCGGGATCGCGCCCGCGAGGATGCTGTCGAGAAGCTCGCGGTGGTCCGGCGAGGGATCGAGATCGACGAGCCTCCTGGCGAACGGCTCCGCCTCGTCGTTCCGTCCATGTTCGTGCAGCGCGCGGGCCGCCGCCCGGATGAAGGACACGCGCCGCGGCTCGAGGCGAGCGGCTTCCTTGAGGTTCTCGAGCCCCTTGGAGATCCAGAGCGAGTTCTTCAACTCGACCTGACCGAGGCAGACCCGGTACTCCGCGTTGTCCGGAACGAATCGGATCGCCTCCCGCATCATCTCGACGGCCGGGTGAAAATCCTTCTGCGCGATCAACTCGCGCGCCCGGCGGTAACTCTGCTCCGCCAGCTGCCGCCTCACCTCGGGGTTCGCTGAGGTCTCGGCGACCGCGACGGGCACCGGCGCCGAGTCGAGCGACTCGTCGTAGTCGCGCCGCCGGTCCGGATCGGACAGGACCGCGTGCGCGACCTTCAGTCTCTCGAACACGGCGGCGAGTTCCCGCTCGAACTGATGGAGGTCTCCGCGATGACGCAGGTCGGGGTGAAAGAGGCGGCTCCGCTCGAAATAACCCTTCCCGATCTCCTCCGGGGTCGCCGTGGAAGCGACTCCGAGCAGCTCGTAGTGCGTGAGCCAGTCGATGCGCCGGTACGTGTTCTTGACGAGCTCCGCATGCCCGGGAGCGCCGTCGGGAGGCTGCGCGTCGACGACGACGTTCAACCCTTCGAAGCCTCCCGCGTGTCCGCTCGAGGCGCCGTCGGTCTTCCACTCCACGATGCCGCAGGAGAACAGCGCGTAGAGGGTCTTCGCGGTCGCGCCGCGGGAGGCGCCGCCGATCTTCAGAAGCGATTCGAGGTCGAGGACGCCGTCGATGCGGGAGAGAAGGTATGCCTCCTGCGGCGTCAGCGGCAGGTATTGGTACCGGGACATCGGATCACGGGCGAGGATGGGGACGGAATGCGCTTCCCCGAGACGCTTGGGGAACACGTCGTTCTCCGGAAGGCGGCGGATGCCTTCGACGACGATCGCGGCGGTCGAGAGCGTCAAGGCCACGTCGGGATCGAGGACTCCGGTCGAGGACTGGAACCGGTACTCCCCCTGCTCCCACTCGAACGTCGAGAAGACGATCTCCTCGACGAGCCGCCGCATCTCGACGTCGAGCACCTGCCGGGTCACCAGACCCTTCTCGATCAGGATCTTCCCGAGGCGCGCGCGTCCTTGCCGGGCGACGGTTTCGAGGGCCCACGACAGGTCTTCATCGGTGATCCAGCCGCGACGTTTCAGGAACGCCCCGATGCGTTGCCCTTCCCGAGAGGAGGTCGCCGTGCGCAGCTCCCCCTTCTCGAAGAAAAGATGACGGGTTTCGTCGCCCCGCACGAGCGTCAGGGTTCCCTTGAGCCCTTCGAGGAAAATGCGGCGGAGAACCTGAGGAAGCGGAGTCTCCGCCAGAGAACCCCGAAAGCCGGAGCGCGGTGTATTCATGATCACCGGAGGTCTGGACAGGGTATCAGAACCGGGCCCGATCGGCGGCCCCGCGCAAAGAAACCCCGTTCCGAGAGGGTGTTGCAGCGCCCCGCGGAAGGGGTGTCTCAACACCCCGCGTAATTGGTGTCGCACCCTTTTTCGACACGGGCGCCCCTGCCGCGTTCAGAAATGCCGAAAAAACTCCGGCCTCCGGAGCCGCTGCCGTATCAGGGGACCGAGACGATAGCCGGGTGGTTTGACGCCGTCGAGAAGAAGGCCGGGATTCCCGGCTTGGCCTTCCTGGCCGCCTCCAGATTGCGATATCTGCCCCAGAGAACCCGGAAACAGTCCTGCGGGCCGTGGCGGCTCGCCAGCAGCCACATCGAGCCCGCGGGCCGGTCATGCTTCCAGGCTTCCGCCAGAGACGGGACTTCGCACGCCAGCTCGAGCTGGACCGCATATCGGGTTCCCCGCTCCGATTTCAATCGCGCCCGGTCCCGGGCGGCCCGCGCGAGCCACTCGGCGCGGTTCCCGGGGGCCGAGGCCGCGGCGGTTGCTGGTACGGGAGCCGCCACCCGGGGGGTCGATTTTGCCGTGACGGCGCGGGCAGCCGTCGGGAGCGCCGCAGCCGTGCGGCTGCGGGAGGCCGGCCGGCCCTTCGTTGGGGCGGGGACCGCGGTGGCGCGCGGTGGGACACTCGTTGCGGCAGGCGCAGGCGCAAAAGTCGGGGCGAGCGCCGCGACGGGCGCAAGGGTCGGCGCGGCCGATGTCACTGCCGCGGCCGATGTCACTACCGCAGCACGGCTCGGTTCGGGAGCCGCTCCGGGCGGCGAGGATCGGGAGCGCAGGAAAAGGACCGCGCCGGTCAGCGCCGCCAGCCCGACGATGACCCAGACGAGAGGAGCGACGCCGCCCGCGCGGGCGGGCCGCTCGCCGGCGCCGCCGGCGGCATCCTCCGACGGCCGGAGCGGTTCGAAAAGACCGCCGGCCGGGGCATCGCGGGAGCCGGGCTCGTCGCGGCCCGGGCTGCCGGCGCCCGGGAGCGGAAAGGCTTCGAGCGAGGAGGGAGGCGTCGGATCGAGATCGAACTCCGAGGCCTGCGGAGGCGCCGGGGCCGAGGGGAGGACCAGCGCGGGGAAGACAGGTTCGACGTTTTTGCCTCCCCCGTCTTCGGAGGCTCCCTCGGGCGTTTCGGTGCCGGCGTCGAAGTCCTCCGCGGCGCCCGTCTCCGCAGCAGCCGGAAGGTCCTCCGGTCGACTGGAATCCTCGAACCGCTCGGGCTCGGTCTCGCGGCCGGCGAGCGCGACCGTCTCGAGGCCCGCGTCGTCAGGGGAAGCTTGCCCGCGCGCGCCTCGGGCGGAACGGAGCAGCCCGAGCGTCATCAGCGCGGCGAGCAGCTTCCGGACGGCGAACTCGTCCGCCGGAGCTCCCCGGGCGATCTCGTCCGCGGTCGCCTTCCCGTCGATCATCCGCACGACGGACTCGGCGTCGGCAGTCAGCCCGAACGTGGCGAACTCGCTGTCGAAGTCGTCGGAGCGGACCAGCGTCGTGTCGGACGGACCGAGTTGGTGCTCGATCAGGTTCCGGTCGCGCGACCGCAGAAAGAGCTCGAGCAAGAGGCGCGGGATCGCGACGGTGAATTCGCCCGGCGCCGGCCGCGCGTCCGCGTCGAAGTAGTACTTGCCGTCGGGCCAGCTCAGGAGATCCGTCAGGACCTCGATCCCGCGGATCTTCTCTCCCCACCGCCACTCGCGCTTGGTCAGAATCCCCGCCTGGAGCGCCGCGAGAGCGCCGTCGGCGGTTTCCGCAACGGAGAGGCGCTCGAGCGCCGCCGCATCGAGCTTGCCCGCCCGGACGAGGATCGCCGAGCTCTCGAAGCGCGATTCCGACGACGAGACCGTCACGACGTCGCCATCCGACAGGGCGAACGCCGCGGAAGCGCCGGCGCGGGAGAAGGACACGAGGCCGGCGGCTTTGCGCCGCCAGAGATCGACGAACGCGGCGAGGAGGTCGACCTCGCGAACGTCGCCGACCGGCTCGAAAGACGTTCTCATGAAGCCGGGGCGGGCGGGATTGCCGACGGCGGCGCGGCTCCTGCCAGGAGCGCGCTCGCCCGAGTGTTCGTCACCGGCACGTCTCCTAGTGTAGCGCGAACGGCGGTTCCCATCAGCCCTCGGCTGCCGGCAGTCGGCTATCAGCTCTCAGCTGTCAGCTATCAGGCATCAGAGGTCCCGCAGGCTCGAGCGCGGCCTCCGCCACACTCTGGACTCTCGACTCTGAGGTCTCGGGCGCCGGCTCAGGCGGCATGCGCACGGATTCGACGAGGTATGCCTGGACGGCCCGCGCGGTCGCCGGGCCGACCGCGTCCACGATGTCGAGGGGGTCCGCGGCCGCGACGCCCGAGAGCGACCCGAAGCGCTTCAGGAGAATACGCGCCCGCGTCGGACCGACGCCGGCGATGGAGGTCAGAGACGTTTCCCGCATCCTCTTCGATCGCCGTCCGCGGTGGGTTGTGATCGCGAAGCGGTGCGCTTCGTCGCGCAGCCTCTGGATCAGCTTGAGCGCGGGGTCTTTGCCGGAGAGACGGATCGGGTCGGCTCGCCCCGGGACCCAGATCTCCTCCTCCCTCTTCGCGAGGCCGACCGTCGGCAGCTCGACACCCACCCGGTCGAGAGCCGCGAGGGCCGCCTGGAGCTGCCCGCGGCCCCCGTCGACGAGTACCAGGTCGGGCATCGGCCCCCCCTCGGCGTGGACACGCCGGTAGCGGCGCTCGACCGCCTCGGCCATGCTCTTGAAGTCGTCGGGCGCGAGGAGGCTCTGCGACGCGATTCCAAACAGCCTGTAGTCCGACTTCTTCGGCTTACCGTCTTCGAAGACCACGACCGAAGCGACGCTGTCCGTCCCTTGCAGGTGGGAGATGTCGAACGCTTCGATCCGCCGCGGCGGGACGGCCAGGTCGAGAACGCGTGCGAGCCGCTCGACCCCGAGCGCTTCGTCGCCGCCGATCCGCCGGAACCGGACCCGATGCCGCTCCTGCGCGTTCGTATTCGCGAGCTCCACCCGGTCGGCGCCGGGCCCCCGCCTGGGCACCCGCACGGTGACCCGCGCGCCGCGGCGCGCGAGGAGGAACGCTTCGAGAAGCGCGGGATCGGCGATCTCGACCGGAAGGTGGACCTCTTCGGGGAGAAACGGATTCGCGTCGAAGAACTGAGGGAGGAACTCGTCCAGAAACGCGGCTGGCTGGATCTCCTCGGACTTCTCGAAAAAGAATTCGCGCCGGTCCTGCATGACTCCACCGCGCACGACGAGCACGCAGACGGAGACGTCGCCGCCGGACTCGAAGAA
>JBDTRB010000165.1:0-6742 GCA_039931865.1 Acidobacteriota bacterium
AGGCCCAGACCCGGCTGATCTCCACGCACCTCTTCGCAACGGCCGCGCAGGACGCGGGCAGGGTGAGCCGGCCGGTATTCAAGGTCACGAGCGCCAGCTTCAGACCGCGCCCTTCTCCGAGAAGCAGGTTCTCCTTCGGGACCCGGACGTTCGTGAAGCGGATCACGCCGTTCTCGATCGCCTTCAGGCCCATGAAGTGGAGTCGCTGCACGACCTCGACTCCCGGCCAGTCTTTCTCGACGATGAACGCGGAGATCTTCTTCGTGTCCGGATGGCGCGCCATCACGACGAAGAGCTCGGCCAGCGTGCCGTTCGTGCACCAGAGCTTTTCGCCGTTGACGATGTAATCGCCTTCCGGCGTGCGGACCGCGGTCGTCGCGAGCGCCGCCGGGTCGGATCCCGCCTGCGGCTCCGTCAACGCGAACGCCGAGACGGCCCCCTTCGCGAGCCGCGGCAGGTACTTCTTCTTCTGCTCGGGGGTCCCGAAGAGCTTCAGGGGCTGCGGGACACCGATCGACTGATGGGCCGAGAGGAGGGCAATCAGGTTCCCGTCCTGGCTCGTGATGAGCTTGATCGCCTGGCTGTACTCGCGCTGCGTGAACCCGAGGCCGCCGTACTCCTTCGGGATCTTCATGCCGAACGCGCCCATCTCCGCCAGGCCCTGGATCACAGCCGGCGGAATCTTGCCGTCGCGGTCGATCGCGTCGGAGTCCACCTGCTCGATCAAAAACGTCTCGAGCCGGTCGAGGAACGCTCGGAACTCCGGCCTCTCGGGCGGTTTTTCGGGAAACGGGTGCACCAGATCCAGGCGGAAATTGCCGAGGAAGATCTCCTTCAAGAAACTCGGTGCCGTCCACTCGGTCTCGCGGGCGTCCTCCGCCACCTGGCGGGCCTCGGCCTCCGAAACGGGACGCACCTTCTTTGAGTTATCCATGTCCCATCCTGAAGAGGGGAGGACTGTACCTTAACCGGGTTCTTCTCGCCGGACCGGCCATCAGCTCGGCCCGCAGGAGGCGGCCTTCGATTGCGATTCCCTGGCATCCTCCGCGTCGATCCTGGGCAGGCGCTCCGCCGAGCGCATCGCGTCCCAGATCTCCGCGCTGCGCCGGTAGAAGCCGCAGGCTTCTTGTCGCTCGCGCGATGCGTCGTTCGAGTACTTTCGCGCCTGCGCTGCCAGCTGTTCGTGGGCGTTGGCGGTGACGAGATAGGTTCTCGCAAGCTCGGAACGGGCCCGCGCGTTGCTCGGATCCGCGGCGGCGACCGACTCGAGAGCCCGGACCGCGGCCGCCAGAGGGTCGAGAGCCTTCCCCGGCATCTCGAGACCGACGAGGTCCTGACCCAGAGATCGGCGGATCATCCCGAGGTTCACCTTCCGGTAGACGTCTTGTGGATCTTCGGCCGCCAGGATCTCGCCGAGGGAGAGAGCCCGTCTGTACGCCTCGAGTCCTTCCTTTTCTTCCTTGAGCTTTATGAGGAGGCGCGCGGCGTTGGTCAGGTTCATCGAAAGCCGTCCTCGAACGGCAGGGTTCGATGGATCGGAGCCGAGAAGATCCTCGTTTGTCCGGCGCGCCGCGTTCTGGCTCCGGAGAGCCCCAGGGAAGTCCTGCATTCGCTCGAGGACCAGGCCGAGGTCCGCGTAGGCACTTCCGAGGGCCTGGCGGACCAGGCGCCTCCTCGGTCCCGCCACGGTCTCCAGGTGGTTGACGGCCTCGCTCAAGGCGTCGCGAGCCGCCGGTAACTGCCCATCGCTTCGGAGAGCCACTCCCAGGCGGTCCAGGGCTGCGCCGAGCCGGCCCCTGAAACGGTCGTCGTCCGGAAAACACGAATGAAGGGCGCGCCCGCCGGCGACGGCTCGACGGGTCAAGTCGAGCGCCTCGGCCATCTTCCCCGTTTGAACGAGAAACGTGCCAAAACGAAGCTCGGCCTCGACGAGCCGGTCCCGATCCTCGGGGGTCGAAGCAGGGCCGGAGGCGAGTCCCTGACGCAGGGCAAGCGCCTTTCGATAGGAGGGCTCGGCCCCTGCGCTGTTCCCCAGATTCGAGCTTCCGAAGTCGCTTTGAATCTGCGCCACCCTCAAATACGCCTCCGCGAGCTCGGTCTTCAACTTGCGGTCGCCGCCCGCCTCGCGCGACAGGCTGTCGAGGTATTCGAGCGCCTGCTTCATCAGGAGTGCTCGCGCGGAGGTCGAGCCCGGAAGCTTCGCAATGGCATCGTGAACATCGAAGAGAAACGAGTTAGCGACCTTGCGGACCTGGTTGAAGCGCCGGTCGGCACGCATTCGCTCATGCTGCGCCGCGCGCATCTGCCAGAGGGCCGCCCCCAGTCCGCCGATGAGCGATGCCGCGACCAGTGCCCAGGCCGCGACGCCCGTCTTGTGCCGCTTGACGAACTTCCCGACGCGGTAGCGCAAGCTGTCCGGACTGGCCTGCACGGGCAGGCCCTCCCCGTAGTGGCGAATATCCTCGGAGAGCTGCTCCGCCGAGGCGTACCGCCGCCAGGACTCCTTGCGGAGGCACATCAGCACGATGGCGTCCAGGTCCCGATGCAGCCGGGCCTTCGAGCTCGGGCGCTCCGGCTCCTGGCTCAAGACGGCGGCGCTCACTTCCTCCGGAGAGCGCGTCTTCAGCCGGTAGGGGCGCTCTCCTGTCAGGAGCTCGTAAAGCACCACGCCGAGTGAGTACACGTCGCTCGCCGTCGTGATCTCCTCTCCTCGCACCTGCTCGGGGCTCGCGTACTCGGGCGTCAGAAGACGCAGCGCCGTCGATGTCCGATCGATCGTCTCCCCTTCTTCGCCGGCCAGAACCCTGGCCAGGCCGAAGTCGAGCAGCTTGGGCACGCCTTCCGAGGTCACGAGAATGTTGGTCGGTTTGATGTCCCGGTGTATGACCAGGCGCTGGTGGGCGTACTGGACAGCCGTGCAGACGAGCCGGAAGAGTGCGAGGCGTTGATCGGTTCCGAGCTTCTCTTCCTCGCAGTACTGGAGAAGATTTCGCCCCTCGATCAGCTCCATGACGAAGTACGGCCGACCGTCCTCCGCCGAACCCCCGTCTAAGACCCGCGCGATATTGGGATGGTCGAGACCGGCGAGGATTCGACGTTCGCTCTCGAAGCGGCGCAGGATGAAGTCCGTGTCCATGCCACGCTTGACGAGCTTGACGGCAACGACCCGCTCGAAGCCCTGATCGCGGCGGGCCGCTTTGAAGACCACACCCATGCCGCCGCGGCCGATTTCCTCGAGAAGTTCGTAGGACCCGATCCGTCGGCGCGAGCCGCCGGCGGCCTCCAACAGGCTGAGGGATGCGGCGCCGGAGGCAGCGGCGGGCTGTTCGAGAAACGACCCAGCGTTCTCCGACGACTCCAGAAGAGACTCCACCTCTGATTTCATTTCGAGGTCGCCGCGGGACGCCTCTTCAAGAAACTGTGGCTGGTTCTTCCGGGGAATGACCCGCGCGGCTTCGAAGAGCCGGCCCACTTGCGCCCACCGTTCCGGCGTCACGTGGCCGAGAGCTCGCGATAAAGCCACGCTTTGGCGAGACGAAACGCCCGGCTAACCGACGAAGGCGAGGCGCCGAGAACCTCGGCGGTCTCGTCCAGCGTGAGGCCGCCAAAGTAACGCAGCTCCACGATCTTCGCCTGCGTGGCGTCAAGCGCCGCGAGCTTTGCCAGCGCGCGGTCGAGCGCGATCACGTCGGCTTCCTTCGCCGGAATCGAGGGGTCGGTCGCCTCCAGCGGTACGAGCGTGGTAGCTCCTCCCCGCTTGTCCGAGTCGCGCCGCCGCGCGTGGTCGACTAAGAGTCGCCGCATTGTCAGCGCGGCTATGGAAAAAAAATGCCCTCTGTTCTTCCAGTTCACCCGTTTCTGATCCACCAGCTTCAGATACGCCTCGTGGACGACGGCGGTTGGCTGCAGCGTGTGGCCGGCGCGTTCGCGCGAAAGCGACCGTTCCGCCAGCCGGCGCAATTCATCGTAAACGAGCGGAATCAGCTCTTCGAGCGCGCTCGCGTCCCCCTGTCTCCAGGCGTTCAACAGCCGCGTCACCTCTCCCGGAGGCGACGCTGGCGGTCTGAGCGAGTCGCGGTGACTGTCCAATGTCGCGGTCTGTCCCCCGAACCGAGTATCTCTTCTTTCTCAGCCTCAAACAATTGTGGGAAAAAGACTTAGATGACGGCTGGGAGCTCGGCGGGTGAATTTTCGCCCTGCTCGTGACTGAATTTCACGCTGTTTTGCGCGGTATGAGGGAAGGAGAACTCATGCGAGAACAGGGAACCCTGCCCTCGGGATTGTCGATTTTACCGCGCCTCCTGGCCGCAGGTCTATTTCTCGCCGCCGCATCGGCTGGGGCGGCCACGATCACCGTCAACAGCACGTCGGACGCGACCGCCAACGACGGCGTCTGCACGCTGCGCGAGGCGATCACGGCAGCGAATACCAACACCGCCTCCGGAGCGGCGGCGGGCGAATGCGCGGCGGGATCCGCCGGGCTCGACACAATCACGTTCAATATTCCCGGCGCCGGGTTGCACACGATCAATCCGACCAGCACATTCCCGACGATCACCGAAGCGGTCTTCATCGACGGGTATACGCAGCCGGGCGCGAGCGCGAACACGCTCGCCGTCGGCAACAACGCAGTTCTGCAGATCGAGATCAACGGTTCGGGTCTTGTGGGCGTCACGGCTTTCCAGTTTCTGGGCGGCAGCGGCTCGACGGTGCGCGGACTCGTCGTGAATCGCGTGGTCGGGGCCAGCTTCGATATCGGAGTTTCGGTCGCGAGCGACAGTAACGTGATCGCGGGGAATTTCATCGGCTCTGATGCGACGGGTTCCATCTTCCTCGGAACGACGAACACGGTCCTCTCTATCTCCCGCGGCTCCTTCAACACGATCGGCGGCACGACGCCGGCCGCGCGAAACATCATCGTGGGAGGCGGTGGGGGCAACGCCGCGACTCTCCTTCTGCAACTCGGCGGGAGCAATCTCGTGGCTGGCAACTACATCGGCGTGAACGCCGCAGGGACCGCGGCCCTCCAACCGGCGACGCCCACGACCGCCATCGCGATGGGGCAGTCCTCGAACAATACGATCGGTGGAACCACCCCGGCAGCGCGGAACGTCCTTTTGGGGACGAACGTCGGGATCAACATCAACAACGGTGCCAACAACAACCTCTTTCAGGGCAATTTCATCGGGACCAACGCGACCGGAACCGCCGGTCTCGGGGGCGGCAACGGCATTACTTCAGCGAACGGGGCGGCGGCCAATGTCATCGGAGGCTCGGCACCGGGCGCGGGAAATCTCATTTCGGGCGGCGCCAGCGGCATCTTTCTTTTCGATATCGGGCCTGGATGGGTCATTCAGGGCAACCGCATAGGGACTGACGTCACCGGCACGACTGCGATCGCAAACTCTCAGTGTGGAATCGGAACCTTTTTTCCAACTCCCGGCACTACGGGCACGATCGGGGGAACCGGCCTCGGGGAGGGCAACCGCATCGCGTTCAACGGCACGAATGGCGTGACGATCGGTGGCGGGACGTGGTCCGTTCTGGGGAATTCCATCGCATCCAACGGCGGGCTCGGAATCGCGTTCAGCCTCCGATGCGACATCCTGGCGACACCGACTCCGAATGACACCGGCGACCCCGATACGGGGCCGAACAACCTTCAGAACTACCCGGTCATCACCTCCGCAGCCGTGAGCGCCGGCAACGCCACGATCTCGGGAACGCTCAACAGCGCCGCAAACACCACTTTCCGAATCGAGTTCTTCTCGAATGCGGCGTGCGATCCGTCCGGCAGCGGTGAAGGTCAGACTTTCATCGGCTTCACCAACGCGACAACAAATGGCAGCGGCGACGCGACCTTCGGTCCGCTCATCTTTCCGGTCCTCGCGGGCCAATCGGTCATCACTTCCACGGCGACGGACCCGGCGAACAACACGTCCGAGTTCTCTTCGTGTCTCGGCGTGGTCCTTCCGACCGCCACACCGACGCCGACACCGACGGCGACTGCCCCGGGACCAACGGCGACTCCGACACGGACGCCGACCGCCGGAGCAGCTCCCACCGCGACGCCGACCGCGCCCGGCGGACCGAACGCCGCCGTGGTGCCGACGCTTTCCGGCTGGATGCTCGCGTTCCTCGGCCTGGCGCTCGCCGCCGGCGGGTTCGCCCTGATGCGACGGCTTTAGGACCAGGAGATTCCCTCAACGAGAGCCCCGCCGCGGCGGGGCTCTTCGTTTTCCAGTGCCGCGCGGGACAGCGCTGCCACCTGGAAGCCCGCTCGCGCATAATCCGTCGCCCGTGAACAAGTACCTCTCCTACGACGAGCAGCGCGCCCCGAAGGTGCGTGAGATGTTCTCGCGACTCGCACCGAGGTACGACCTGGTGAACGACGTCATGAGCTTCGGCCTGCACCGGCGATGGAAGAGGCGGACGGTCGCGATCGGGCTCGACCGGCGCGTGCCACCCGGCCGGTGGCTCGACCTCTGCTGCGGCACGGGCGACATGGCCTTCCTCGCCGAGGAAATGGCGGGCGAAGCCCCCAGGGTCGTCGGCGTCGATTTCACCCTTCCGATGCTCGCGGTGGGAAGGAAGAGAGAGATCCGGAATGGCCGCCAGGCGGCGTTCGTGAACGGGGACGCCCTGCGGCTGCCCTTCCCCGACGGGACGTTCGACGTGATCACGGTCGGCTACGGGCTGCGGAACATCGCGGACCCCGCCGCGGCGCTCCGCGAGATGCGCC
>JBDTRB010000166.1:0-6689 GCA_039931865.1 Acidobacteriota bacterium
GAACACCTGTTCACCATGTGTCCGGGCTGAACAGGGAGAGGGTTGGGGTGAGGGGGCGGCTCCCGTCGCCGCCGCCCACTGCGGGACGTCGGCTTCGCCGACCGCCGAGCGCTCGCCTGTTGGCTCGCCCGCTGGCTCGTCCCTCCGTTCGCTGCGGCTCCCGCCCCGAGAAGCTCCTCCTTCCCTTCGGTCAGGAGACTCCTCTTGATGCGAGCTTAACCACTAGTGTGGTTGACCTTCCTCTGCCGCGCCCGGCGAGAGAGAGGTCAGCTCCGGCGGCGTGCCGAGGCTAGGAACCCGGCCCGCCGACGAGCTTTGAGAGAAACTGCTCGTCCTCCCGCCAGTCCGCCCGCACCCGCACGGTCAACTCGAGGAAGAAGCGCCGGCCGCTCTGCGCCTCGAGCTCCTGACGCGCCGCCGTCCCGATATCGCGGATCATCGTGCCGCCCCGCCCGACGATGATGCCCTTCTGCCCCTCTCGCTCCACCACGATCGAGGCGTAAACGACCGTCAGGTTTTTCGCTTCATCCTCGCGGACTGATTCGACGAGGACGGCGGAGGCGAACGGCAGCTCCTCCCGCGTGCGCTCCAAAAGCTTCTCCCGCACCACCTCGCCGATCCACTCCGACTCGGGGGTTGCGGTCAGGAAGTCATCGTCGTAAGCGGCCTCCCCTTCGGGTAGCGCGGCGGCCAGCAGCGTCGCGAGCCGCTCGACGCCGTCGCCGCTTTTCGCGGAGATCGGGATCACGTCGCGGAACGCGAAGCGCGCGGAGAAATCGGAGAGCAGCGGGAGGAGCGCGGTCTTCGCGAGCAGGTCGATCTTGTTGAGCGCGAGAATGGCGGGCTTCCCGGACCGCTCGAGGAGGCGGAGGAGAAATTCCTCCCCCTTGCCGCGGGTATCGGCCGCGTCGATCACGAGCAACACGAGATCGGACGTCGAGAGAGCGTCCGTGGCGTCGCGCACCATCGCGGAGTTCATGCGGTGCTCGGGCCGGTGGATGCCCGGGGTGTCGACGAGCGCGATTTCGGCGCCTGAACGGCGGGCGATACCGAGGATGCGCTTGCGGGTCGTCTGCGGCTTGTCCGAAACGATGGCCACTTTTTCCCCGACGAGCCGGTTGACCAGGGTGGACTTGCCGGCGTTCGGGCGCCCCACGACCGCGACCTCGCCCGCACGGAACGCCGATTTTTCGTCGCTCATGATGCGGCTCCAGAGCGGGGTCTCGCGACCTCGGCCGCTTCGCCTTCAGGCACCAGGGGCTCGATCCGCACCCGGTGGACGCGGCGCCGGTCCGCTTCCTCGACCGTGAAGAGAAGGTCGGACTCGCGGTGCGTCTCGCCCGGCCGCGGAATGTGGCCGAGCCTCGCCGCAAGAAAGCCTCCGAGCGAAGAAAACTCCTCTTCCTCCGGACCGCGGCCGAAGAGCTCCCGCACCGTCGCGATGTTCTCCTTGCCCGAAACGGAATAGGTGCCGTCGCCCGCGGGCGTCACTGCCTCCCGTTCATCCTCGTGCTCGTCCCAGATCTCTCCGACGATCTCTTCCAGGAGGTCTTCGACCGTGACCAGCCCCGAAACCCCGCCGTACTCGTCGACCACGATCGCCATCCACAGGTGCCGCCTCTGAAACTCGCGCAGGAGCTCCGAGACCTTCTTCGATTCCGGGACGAAGTACGCCTCCCGAAGAACCTCGGCGATCCGGCGGAGGCGCCCCTGGCGCATCGTCTCGAAGACGTCTTTCACGTGCACGGTGCCGACGACCCGGTCGCTCGATCCTCTCACCACGGGAATTCGCGAATATTTCGTGGTGGTGAAGACGTCCGCGAGCGCCTCCGGCGACTCGGTCTCTTCGATCGAGACCATGTCGGTCCGCGGCGTCATGACTTCGCGTACCCGGGTCTCGCCGAAATCGACGATGGAAAGAAGGAGCTTCTCCTCGTCCTTCGCCAGAATCCCCTCTTCGCGGCCGACGTCGATGTACGCCTGCACTTCCTCTTCGGTCGCGGGCGCGACTTCCGGGCGCTCGCGGCTTCCAAAGATCTTCCGCACCGTGATCGCGACGGGAAGGAGGAGCCACGACGCCGCGGTGATCATCGGCAGCAGCCTCGCGACGATTTTCTCCGGGTCGGTCTTTGCGCCCCAGCTCAGGAGAACGATCTCCGTGAGGATCCAGCCCAGGAAGAAAACGCCCCCGCCCCACGCCCACGGAGGCTGTACGCCGAATCCGGCAAACGCGTGGACCACCGTGAGAAGTCCGGTCAGGAGCAGGATCTGCACGAGCACCTTCGTCGTGGTCCGCGTGATCTCGATCTCACCCGGGCCCGAGAGAATCCTCGCCCGGTCGGGATGTTCTTCGAAGAGGCCGCGGAGCCGGATCGGCGAGAGGCGGTCGAGCGCGAGCGCGAACGTCTCGAAGAGCAGAAACACGAGATAACAGAATCCGGCGGTGATCAGGGGGATCATGCGGGCTCCGCGATCCCGAGGCGACGCCGCATCCGGCTCTCGAGCTCTTCCATTTCGCCGTCATCCGTCTCGTGGTCGTGTCCGAGCAGGTGCAGGAACCCGTGCACGAGGAGACGGTCGATCTCCCGGGACCGGGGCTCGCCGCGGCGGCGCGCCTGCCGGGCCGCGTACGGCACGGAGACCACGATGTCTCCGAGAAGGGGGCCGCCCTCAGACGGGAACGCGAGCACGTCGGTCGATCGATCCTTGCCGCGGTACTCCCGGTTCAGGCGGCGCATGCGCGCATCGCCGCAGAAAAGCACGGAGACCTCTTCCGCTCGCGCAGCCGTGAGCCGCGCCAGCCGTGCGAGCAGCGAACGGACCCGCGCGGTACGGGGAGCGCCCGACGCGCTCGCCTGCACGTCGCACCTCACCGGGATTCGGAGGCCCGCGTCCCGCCCGTCGGCCGGGGGACGGCGGTCTCGTGAGACGGGGACTCTCCCGTCTTTCGTCGGGAGGACCCGCGGTTGAACTCGAACCCCGGATAGTCGATCCGGTGGTGATAGATGTTCGCGACGGTGCGCTCGAGCGTGTCCACGATAATCGCGAGATCGCGCATCGTGAGGTCGCAGTCGTCGAACTGCCCGTCGCGCAGGCAGTCGTCGACGATCGTCTGGATCATCGCCCTTATCCGGGCGGGCGAGTGCTCGATCAACGTTCGGGACGCCGCTTCGACGGCGTCGGCAATCATCAGGATCCCGTTGACGCGTGTCGTGGGCCGCGGGCCCGAGTGCCGGTACTCCGTCTCGCGTACCGGCGAGTCTTCGGGCCCCGATTTCGTGAGGGCCTTCTGGTAGAAATACCGGATCAGCTTGGTTCCGTGGTGCTCCCGGATCGCGGCGACGAGCTGCTCGGGAAGACGGGCCTTCGTCGCGAGCTCCACCCCTTCCTTGACGTGCGCGGCGATGACGAGAGCGCTCATCGAAGGCTCCAGCCGGTCGTGGCGGTTCGCGCCCTTGGGCTGGTTCTCGATGAAGTAATCGGGCATCTTCGTCTTGCCGATGTCGTGGTAGTAGCCCGCGACCCGCGCGAGCAGGGCATCGGCGCCGACGGCCTCGGCGGCGGCCTCGGCCAGGTGCCCGAGGACGAGCGAGTGCTGGTACGTGCCGGGCGCTTCCAGGGCGAGCGTGCGCAGCAGAGGCAGGTTCTGATTCGAAAGCTCGAGCAACCGGATGTCGGTCGTGACGTGAAAGAGGTGCTCGAACACCGGCAGAAACACTCCGACGATCATCGCGACGAACCAACCTCCCGCGAGCCCGCCGAGCACGTCCGCCGCGAAGTCCCACCCCCGGGCCTCCCCGTTCAGGAATGCGATCGCCGAGATCGAAACGAGGTTTGCGGCGGCGACGACCCCGCCCATCCCGAGAAGTACGCTTCTCGACCTCAGCTTTCCGATGACGAAGATGCCGGCGAGGGACCCGACCAGCGCGAAGAGCACGAACGGGAAGCTCTGCCCCATGAGGATTCCGGCGCCGATCGCATTGACCGCGGCAAACAGAAGGGCGGGGCCCATCCCCGCGACGAGGCTCACCATGATCGAGCCGGCCGCGAACGGGATCGCGTAATACGTGTGCGCGGCCCACGCCGATCCCTCGAAACTCGAGGACAGACCCTGCGCGAGGACGAAAGCACCCCGAGTCAGCAGCGAGAACAGGATCCCGGCCGCGAGGATCGACGCATAGACCATCTCCGGCCGGCGCTCGCGCCGCCGGCGGCGTTGCCGGCGCGCGTCCACCCAGAACGCGGCCGCGGCGAGCAGCTGCAGAATCACGATCCCCATGACCTTGACCCACGAGGACGGGTCGGCCGCGGAGGCGCGAACCGCCGCGATCCACTCCGCCGCTTTCGGAGAAATCTCGTCGCCTTTGCGCACGATGACCTTGCCGCGGGGTATCCGTGTCAACACGGTCTCGACGGAGCGCGACGCTTCCTGACGCCGCCGGAGGGTCTCCGTCGAGTCGTAGGTCAGGTTCGGACGCAGCGCCGCCGCGAGAAACGCCGAGACTTCGGTCAGCGCGCGCCCGGAAAGCGGTCCCCCGGCCAGGCGGCGCGCCACCGCGTTCTTCGTGTTGGAACCGTACTCGACGACGTCGGAGAGATCCTTCCGGCGCACTTCCCGGCCGTTGTGCACGTCGCGAAGTACGATCCCGCGGTCACGGCTTTCGTTCAGGAGCTCCCCGTTGTCGACTATGCCCGCGCGGTAGAGGTCAGCGCCCGCGGAGAGGAGCCGCTCCTCGATTGCCGGTGAAAACTGGAGTCCCGCCAGCGCCAGGAGTGCCTCGTCGCCGACGGGAAGGTCGAACGCGTCTCTCAGCGCAGGAGGAAGCCCGGTGCGGCGTTTTCTGCCGGTCTCCTCGGCGCGCGCCTTTAAAAACGACGCGCGGATCTCGGCGTTCAGACGGTCGGGGGCGGCCGTGTCCCAGTCATAGACGGGCAGCACTTCCGCCGCCGCTTCCACACGCCGGTGCTGAGTCGCCCCGGCGTCGGGGACGATCAGGTCCCGCGGCGCGATGACGTCGCGGGTGGCGATCTCGCCGGCCCGGGCGGGCGCCCGCCGGAAGGAAAAAGTCGGCGCGAAAGCGAAGGTGGTGACCATGACGTAGGCAGTGGCCCACGCCCAGAAACGCCACGGCCGCCGCTTCCTGGCCCTCTGGCCGGGCTCTCTCGGAGCGCTGCCGGTGCCGCGAAAAGAAATCGTCGAGCGCCGTGATGGCGCGCCGGGTCCCATCTCTTATCAGCGCCCGAGAACGGGGCGATTCGCTTCGCGCAGCTCCCGTTCGCGGTCGAGGGCCTCGTATGCGGTGATGATCGACTGGACGAGCGGGTGGCGGACCACGTCTTTCTGGTCGAAGAGGACGAATTTGATCACGTCGATCTTCGACAGAAGCTGCTGCGCTTCCCGCAGGCCGGACGTCTTCCCGGAAGGCAGGTCGATCTGGGTCACGTCTCCCGTGACCACGGCTTTCGACCCGAATCCGATGCGCGTTAAAAACATCTTCATCTGTTCGGACGTGGTGTTCTGCGCCTCGTCCAGGATGATGAAGGCGTCGTTCAACGTCCGTCCCCGCATGAAGGCGATCGGGGCGACCTCGATCACGCCGCGCTCCAGGAGCTTCGCGGTCTTCTCGTACCCGAGGATGTCATACAGGGCGTCGTAGAGCGGGCGCAGGTACGGGTTGATCTTCTCGACAAGATCGCCCGGCAGGAAGCCGAGACGCTCCCCCGCTTCGACCGCGGGACGCGCGAGGACGATCCGCTTCACCTTCTTCTCGAGCAGGGCGGCCGCCGCCATCGCGACGGCGAGGTAGGTCTTGCCGGTTCCCGCCGGACCGACGGCGAACACGAGGTCGTGGCGCTCGATCGTCTGGACGTAGACCCGCTGCTTCATGTTGCGCGCGGTCACGACGGACTTCAGCGTCGGGCCAAACGGACTGTCGATAAAAAACTCGACTAATGAAGCGTTCGGGTTCTCCTTCAACACGCGGATCGCGGTCACGACGTCGCCCGCGCGCAGCGGGTAGCCGAGCGTGAGCAGTTCCGAGAAGCCGGCCAAAAGCCGGCGGGCGGCGTCCTGAGCGTCCCCCTCGCCGACGACCGAGATCTCGTTCCCGCGGGCCGCCAGGCGAACGCCGAACGCGTCCTCGATGGCGCGAAGGTTTTCGTCCGCGATGCCGAAGAACTCCGTCAATCCCGATTCCGGGAAAGTCAGGGCAGTTGGTTCAGGAATGTTGCTCGCTCCTTGCGCCCGGGCGCCGGATCGACGGGCGCCGCTCGGATCGCGGTTTCAACGCTACCACGCAGGGAAGGGGAGCAAAAAGCGGGCCCCGGAAATCCCGGGGCCCGCGGAAGAGACAAGCCTCATCGATCGAGCAGTTTACCGGGCCGAGCGCCCGGCGGGCTGCCGCGCTAGCGCCCGTCGGAAATCGCCTTCGCGACCTCTTCCAGGCCGTTCTCGACCGCGTCCCGGATAGTCGAACCCTTGTTCTTGTGGCGGATCTCTCCGACCACGTTGCCCTTCGAGTCCTTGACGAGCACTTCGACGCCGACGCCGGGGTTGGCCATCCAGCCGCCCCAGTACCGGCCCGCGCCCCGCGGCTCCCAGGCGTTGAAGACGTTTCCGTGGATCACCAGGTCTCCGCCCGACTTGACGACCTTGAAGCCCTGCTTGTCCAGCCACTGCTCCATGTAGT
>JBDTRB010000167.1:0-6542 GCA_039931865.1 Acidobacteriota bacterium
CGGCACGTCCCGGAGTGAGCGGAGGCGAACGGCACGTCCCGGAGTGAGCGGAGGCGACGTGGAGGCGACGGGTTACGCCTGGAGCAGCTTCCGCGACTTGATCTCGTTCAAGAGGGCCTCGATGCGCTGCTCCTTCTCGAGCGCGTCGAACCGGTCTTCCAGCGTATCCCCCGAGATCTCGCGGTAGGCGTCGTTCAGCGCCTCGGCCCGGTCGACCTTCTCCCGCATGCGGTCGAACGTGGGAGACCCCGCCCCGTCGGTCAAGGCGCCGGCCGCCTCGCTCGCCTTCAGGCCCGCGCGGGCACGGCGATGCCGCGCGACTAAGAGCTCGGCTTTCGACCTGGCTTCCGCGAGCTTCTGATCGAGCTTGCCGAGGGCGGACCTCAGGCTGTCGACCTCGCCTCGCTGATCGCCGACCTGCTGCTCGAAGCCTTCCGCGAGCGCGCGATAGCTCATCGCCCGGTCGAGCGCGGCGCGGGCCAGCTCGTCGTCGCCGGCCTGAACGGCCAGCTCGGCTTTCTGCATCCATTCGCCATTCTTGTTGTCCTGTTCCTTCTGCTTCCGGGCGAGCATGTGCTCGTCCGCGATCGCGATCGCGACAGAGGTCTTCACCTGCAGAAGCTGGTTCTGCATGTCCATGATCACCTGCTTGATCATCTTCTCGGGGTCTTCCGCCTTGTCGATGAGGTCGTTCAGGTTCGCCCTCAGGAGAGCCGCCACCCGTTCCAACAGCGCCATGATCCGACTCCTTTCTTCCGTTACTTCGCGGGCGTGGCGGTTGTTGCCGTGCTCGCGGCCGTCGCGGGCAGGCTCTTGTCCGTCATCGTCCGAATCTTGCCGAACAGATCCTTCATCTCGATTCCCGAGAGCGCCTCGAAGAGCGCCGGCACCTGCGCCGCGATCTTCGTCATGTCGCCCGTGATCTTGTGCACTCCGGCACTGTCGCCGTCACCCGTCGAGACGACCGTGATGCGGTCGACCTTCGAGAGAGGCTCCGACATCGCGCGGACGACCTCCGGCAAGGAGCTCAAGAGCTTGTCGAGGATGCCGGCCTGGTTCCATCCCTGGTAGGCCTCGGCCTTGACGTTCATCGCCTTCGCCTCGGCCTCGCCCTTCCTGAAGATGATCTCGGCCTCGGCCTCACCCTGCGTGCGGATGCCCGCGGCGCGCCCTTCAGCCTCCAGGATCAGCTTCTGGCGCTCCGCTGACGCGAGCGTCTCGATCCGCTGGCGCTCCATTTCGGCGCCCTTCAGGACGGTCGCGATCAGCTCCTTTTCGCGCCGCGAAATCTCCGCCTCCTGAACCTTGACCTGCTCCTGCTTCTCGATCTGCTGGATGCGCACCGACTCCGCGATCACCTGCTGCTGCATCACGTTCGTCTGGATCTCATAGGCCTTGTCCGCCTGCGCCTGCTGGCGTTTCACGAGCTCCTGGTATGTCGCCTTCTTGATGTCCATGTCGCGCTGCGCCTCGGCCTGTTTGGCCAGCGAGAGCGTCTGCGCGAGCACGCGCTCCTGGTCCGCCTGCGCGGTCGCAACGGCGGCGGCGCGCTGTGCCTCCGCCCGTTTGATCGCGGTGTCGCGCTCCGCTTCCGCGCTGGCGACGTCCGCGTCCCTCTTGATCCGGGCGATGTCGGGACGGCCCATGTTGGTGATGTATTCGTTCTGGTCCTTGACCTCCTTGATCGTGAACGAGATCACCTCGAGACCCATCTTGTTCATGTCGTCGGCGCAGGTGGAGCGCATCCGGTCGGCGACCATTTCGGGCTGCTTGACGATCTCTTCGACCGTGAGCTGCCCGATGATCCCGCGCAGGTGGCCCTCCATCACGAGCCGGATCAGCCCCTCGCGCTCGGCCGGCGTCTTCGTCAAGAACTGCTCCGCCGCCGTCTCGATCGACTCCGGGTCCGACTTCACCTTGATCTGCGCGACCGCTTCGACGCTGACGGCGACCCCCTGCTTCGTATAGAGGTCCTGCCTGGGAGCGACGTCGAACGACATGAGCTCGAGCGAGAGCTCGCGCGCGCTCTCGACCATGGGGAAGATGATCGTCCCGTGCCCCTTCACGACCCGCGTGCCGCGGAACCCGTACACGATCAGCGCCTCGTTCGGTCCGGTCTTCCGGAACATCCGGGCGAGAAGTGTCATCAGAAACATGACACTCAGAACCATCAATCCGACCACGATCAGGACGTTGGTAGAAATGCCCAGCATCGCCGCCTCCTTCAAAGTTCTTCGAACGGACGCACGTAAGCGATTCCCTTTTCGTACCGGGTGACGACCACCTCCGCGCCCTTCGCGGCGTCCGCGGCGCCCTCGAGACGCGCCCCCGAACAGCGCCGGGTCCTCCCCTGGGAGAACGTGATCTCTCCCGTTCCTCCGTTGCGGATCGGGACCGTGATGCGCCCGAGCACCCCCACCATCACGAAGTCGGCCGGATCGAGCGCCGCTTCCCGCCGCAGGAGCACTCGGGTGAGAAAGCCGAAGACGACTCCCGCTCCCAGGGTCCCGGCCGCCGTGGCGACCGCCAGAACGACGAGGGTCGCGAGGCTCGAGTGCCCCGTGAGCAGGTAGCCCGTACCGCCGAACCAGGCCAGGAACGCCATGGCGGTCGAGAAGTTCAGCGGCGAGCCCGACGGGCGGTTCGGATGGGCGGCGACGCCGGCGTCACCCGGTCCGTGTCCGGCGCCGTGAGCGTGGCCGGGGCCGTGGGGCAGATGCACGCCGTGAAACGGCAGATGGAGAAACCCGGCCGCGAAGGACGACGCCGCGAGGGCGAACCCCACGAGGAAACATCCGAGGTAGAAGTTTTCCCAGGTCATGACTCCCTCCGTTTTCGAGCGGATTTCGGCCTCGCGGCCGGCGCCTTTCCGCGGCTGGAAGTGCCCGGCGTCGTGAACGGCGCGGGCACCGGCGCGAGGATTTCAAAGAGCCGCTCCGCCAGTTGCGGCGTCTCGACGATCCCGTGGAGCAGCAGCAGACACTCGCGGGACTTCGGGCTCGCCGCGATCGCCAGCAGGGCGCGCCGCAGCGCCGGGTCACGGTGAAAGCGCTCGCCGCCCTGGATCAGCCAGAGGTCGAGCTTGTCCTCGAGCGCGCGCACCGGCGACGTGAGCTCCTGGTGGAAACCCTCGGGATCGTCGACCAGGTATCCGGGATGGATGTTGAAGAACTTCGCGAGGAG
Source organism: Acidobacteriota bacterium (assembly GCA_039931865.1). GTDB lineage: Bacteria > Acidobacteriota > Thermoanaerobaculia > UBA5066 > Gp7-AA6 > JALYUA01. The sequence goes on from JBDTRB010000167.1 coordinate 3,184, forward strand.
CATCCGGCTGGTGTTCGTCAGATGCGGCCGCGCCCCGCTTTCGATCTGGGACAGATACGCCTGGCTGATCGGGGTCGAAAGCTCCGCGCCGATGGCGCGCGCAAGTTCGGCCTGCGTCATTTCGCGGTTGAGCCCCCGAAGGGTGCCCTCCACGAATCTCAGGTAGCGGAGCTTTTCACCGAGCTTCATGGCGTTCCATAGCAGATCGCTATATTAATATCGCAATCTGTTATTTATGTCAAGAGTGACAAAAGGGCCAATTTCAGGCCGTTTTCGCCGACGGGGAGGTTTCGGAAATGACAGGATCGGGAGGCGGCGCGTTCGACTGGCCGCGTCGACGACCGAGGGAGGACCCGATGACTTCTGCCCTTTTTGCAGGCCTGCTTCTCCTGTTCCAGGGTCTGTCCCCACAATCCGCTTCGCCCTCCGCGTGGCAGGACGTCGATCGCGTCTTCGAACAGGCGGGAAAGGACCAGCCGGGAGGCGTGCACCGTTTCTCCTGGCCGAGGACGGATCTCCAGGTTTCAATCGACGGCGTCCTCATCGAGCCTCCGCTCGCGCTCGGCTCCTGGGCGGCCTTTCAAAAAATGGGCGGGGACGCGGAGGTGATGGGGGACCTCGTGCTGACCGGCGGCGAAGTGCCCGCCGTTCTCGGCGCGCTTCAGGACGGCGGATTCGAGATCCTTGCGATTCACAATCATCTGAACCGCGAGATGCCGCGGCTCCTGTACGTCCACTACGACGGGCGCGGCGACGCCGGAAAACTCGCCCGCACCCTGAAGGCCGCGCTCGGCCGGTCCGCGACTCCGCTCTCACCGCCGGCGGCGCCTCCCCCGAAGGTTTCCCCGGATCAGGAAAAACGGTTCGCGCGCGTGGCCGAAGCGGTCGGGCGAAAGGGAACGCTCGCGGGGCGCGTCCTGCAGCTCGCAATCCCTCGGCCGGAAACGATCCGCGACGCCGGGAGGGACGTGTCTCCCGCGATGGGAATGGCGACTGCGATCAACTTTCAGGCGGCGGGCGACCGCGTCGCGACGACCGGGGATTTCGTGCTGATCGCGGAGGAGGTGAATCCCGTCATGCGGGAACTGCGCGCACACGGCATCGAGCCGATGGCGCTGCACTCCCACATGCTCCGCGAAACCCCGCGGCTCTTCTTCCTGCACTTCTGGGGTGTCGACACTCCCGAGAACATCGGGGCCGGGATCCGCGCCGCGCTGGCGAAGGTGGCGGCGAAGTAGCGAGCCGGCGGCTCAGGAACGCTGCGCGCGCTTTGGCCGGGCCGAATACGAGGGCTGGCGGACCATCACGCCCCGCGGGACGGCCACGCGGGCGGGCCTTCGAGACGGCGGCCGGACTCCCGCTTTGAATCGTTCGCAGTCCGTGATCCGAACCCTTGCCCGCTCCGCCTGCTCGGCATCGTCCCCTGCGCATCGGGCGAGCTCGGACTGCGCGCTCGCGGAATGCACATCGTAGTGCTCACGCAGGTGCGGCTCGAAGTGACCGCAGAGGCGGCATCGGCGGGGGGCGGTGTCTGCCATTTTCCCCCGCGCCACGCACGAATGGTGCCGTTTTACCGTCGCCTCCGCTCAATCACCACCTCGGTCGAAGCGCAGCTGTGCTCCCTTCAGCTCCCTCTCGCCGCGCGCCGGGGGAGGGGGCCGGGGTGAGTGGCGGAGCCAGAGCCTGACAGGAGTCGAGCCAGCGGGAAATGCCGTCGAAATCAATCCGGCTCTTCCACGACCGCCCTGAGCACCCGGAAGCCGTAGTCGGAGTAACGGAAATGCGGAGGAAGGCTGCTGCGGGCCGACGGAGCGGACCACCGCACCCGGTGGCGCCAGGAGCCTCCGCGGCTCGCGCGCCGGGGAATCGCCGGCGGACTGCCGGGCGCCGCGGGCGTCTCCGGCTCGCGCCAGCCGAGGCACCATTCGTGGACGACGGTGCCCGGGTCGAGAACGCCGTACGGGTTGGGCGTTCCGAGGCCGACGCGCCAGGGACCCCGAAGATCGCCTTCGGGGATTTCCCCCGGCGGAACCTGGTCTCCCCACGCGGTGGCGGGGTTCTCCGCTCCGCCCGACATCGCGCGCTCCCACTCGTCCTCCGCGGGCAGGCGCCACGTCGCGGCGTCTCGCGCGGACAGCCATTCGCAATAGAGGGACGCTTCTTCCCAGGTGACGCCGACGACGGGCTGCGAAGGATCGGAAAAGTCGGGATCGGCCCACCACGGAGGCGGCGGGACCGAATGCGACTCGAGAAACGGGGCGAACCCGGCGTTCGTCACCGGGGTGCGGCCGATCTCGAATGCGGTCACGGTCATCGACTTCTCCCGCGCAGGGCGGCCCGCCGGAATGGCCACCACCACGGGAAACGCCACCTGCGCTTGAGAGGAATGCGCCATCCCACGCCTCCGGAGGATCCGGCCCTCGAAATTCCGCGACGTCATCGCTCGTCTAGAATTCTAGTCCGCACTCCTGAAACGACGGCTCGACACGCGGCGAAAGGCGGACGCTTGAACATCCGGAAATGGACGCTTCCCGCACTGGCGGCGCTCATCGCGGGGGCTCTGGCCGCCTGCACGACGAGCAGCGGTTTCGATCCGATCGAACTGGACCTCTCCGCAGCGAGGAAAACCCCCGCGGCCGCGCCCACGGCGACCGCCCCCCCGGCGCCCGCCGTGACTTCGGCGCCGCCGACTCCGCCGCCGACAATCGCCGCGCGCTCCGCCGAACCGGCCCCAACCGTACCGACGCGGAGCGAACGCGTGCCCTCACCGGCCCCTTCGCCCGCGCCGCCGCCAGCCCTTGTTCTCCCCGCGACGACCGCAGGCCCCGAAGCGGTTGTCGCGGCGCGCGCCGACGCATACAACCGACGCGACCTCGACCGGCTCGTGAGCCTCTATTCCAACGACGCGCAAATCTACGAGCCGCCGGACCGCCTGCGCGATTCCGGGTCGAGCCAGATCCGCCAGTCCTACGCCCGCCGGTTTTCTTCGGCCGGGGGGTCGAAGCTCGACGTGCGGGACGTCGTTCGACAGGGCGCGTACGTTGTTTCTCGCGAGACGGAGTCGCCCGCCGGTGAAGAGAGCTCGACCGCCCTCGTGATCTCGGAGGTTCGCGAAGGCCGGATCGTGCGAGTCTGGATTCTTCGCTAGGAACCTGTCCGAGTAATGTCCGTTGCGAGCGCGGTGAGACCGAAGCGAGAGCGGGAGCGCAGGCTGCCCTTGAGCGGGTGACCCGACGGTCCCCCGAACCCCCTGCCGCGCGGAGGCGTAGCCCGGCTACGCCGCACAAGCTACCAGGGGTCCAGGGGACTGCAAAGTCCCCTGCCGAGAGTAAGACCGAGCATTCCGCTCGCAGCGAGAG